>JAIUOJ010000081.1 GCA_020161335.1 Pseudomonadota bacterium | reverse complement strand
TCACCGGGTCCGCGTAGTACAGGCTGCCACCCACCGCCGTCGCGCTGTCCGCCGTCGCCGTCGCGTTATAGCCCGCCGCCGTCGCATTCAACCCTTCGGCATACGCGCCACTGCCGTACGCCGACGCACCCTGGCCGAACGCGTTCGCCGCTTCGCCCGACGCCGTCGCATACGCGCCTTCCGCGTACGCGCCCACGTCATCCGACTGGTCGTCGTCGTTGCCCGTCGCCTGGAAGTACTTGTTGTCCGCCGTCGCCTCTTCAAGCTGCGCCACGTTCACCGCGTCCGTGGCCTCCGTACCCGCCGCCACGTTCGTGATCTGGCGCTCCGCGCCTTCGTCGCCCACGGAGACGGTGTTGTCGCGCAGCGCCACCGACGCCGCACCCAGCGCCACGCTGTTCGCACCCGCGGCATAGGCGTTGAAACCGATCGCCGACGAGCTTTCGCCGTCTGCCCAGGACAGCGTGCCGACCGCCGTCGTCAGGTCATTGGTTGCACCGGAACCGGCGCCCAGCGCGGTCGCGCCGAGGCCCGTGGCCTCCGCAGTGAAGCCGCCGGCGACGCCACCCAGCGCAGTGCTGCTCGCACCACTCGCCACCGCCGTCTGGCCGACGGCCACGCTGTTGCCGCCGAGGGCCTGGCTGTCGGAGCCGACCGCCGTGGCGTTGGAGCCCGACGCCGTCGAGAAGTTGCCCACCGCCGTGCTGTTGAAGCCCGACGCGGTGGCGAATCCGCCGACCGCCGTCGCGAAATCGTTGTCCGCCAGCGCGGACGCGCCGACCGCCAATGCGGTGAAGCCGGTGGCGGTGCTCTCCGTGCCCAGCGCGGTCGCGCCGACGCCGTCGGCCGCGGCGCTCGCGCCGGCGGCCACCGCACCGTCGCCGTTGATGCTGGCGTCGTCGCTGCCGTCGTTCTCGCCATCGGCCTTGAAGTAGCGGTCGGTGGTTTCGGCCATGTCGGCCACGGCATTGAGCTGGCGCATGGTCACCGCATCGCTGTCGGCGACGCCGTCGCTGACGTTGATGATGCGGCGCGTCGCCGGGCCCGTGCCGCCAAGACCGCCGCCACTGCCGACCGAGACGACGTTGGCTTCCGTGGCGCGCGCGCCCCAGCCCAGCGCCACGCTGCCGGTGGCTGTCGGCCCGACGAAGGCGTTGAAGCCGACCGCGATGGCGGCCGGCGCCTGCGCGATCGCGGACACGCCGACCGCAGTGCTCTGCAGGCCGATCGCCTGGGAATTGCTGCCCAGCGCGGTGGAGGAGGCGGTGCTGGCCAGCGCATTCGAACCGACGGCCGTCGCATTCGCGTTCTGCGCGCGCGCATTGTTGCCGTAGGCACTGGAGCTGATGCCCGTCGCCTGCGCGCCGTTGCCTACCGCCGTGGCGCCGTTGTTGCCGGCGACCGCGCCATTGCCGCAGGCGAAGGCCCCGGTGGGAGTGGCCGAGGGTGGCGTGGTGCCACTGCCGGTCTGCACGCACACATCCCCCGCGAGCGCCGGTGCCGACGCGATCGCGCCGGACACCACCAACGCCTGCAGCAGCCGGGAACCCTTGCCCTTGCCCTTCGCCTTGGCCAACTCGGAAGCGACGGCCACCTGGCCGGTGGACTGGTTCCAGACCTTGGAATAGATGCGATTCATGGGTGGGCCTCTTCTTGACGAATGGACGAAAGATGTTGGGTAGCACCGGAAAAACGAAAACAACCGGCCACGCACTGCCCGGGGCAGTCCGTTACGTGAAGTGGTGTGGGGTGTCTCAGGAGCGAGTCGGGAACGCATGGAACCCGGGTTGGAATCCTTTCCAATGTGTGAGCCCTCGCGCTTCCCTGAACGATCCCCTAGTACTCACGAACTGTGATCGATACTCACCGGAGATTCGTGCCGAGGTCAAGCAAATGGACAAATTCCGTCAACATGCGACGCAAAGCGTTGCTCGCCTGGCGAGATGCTGTCCACGGCCATCATCTCGTGGACATCAACACATGCATGGCGGCCACGCCTTTTCGCATCAGTAGCTTGTCGAACATTCGTGGAAGCGCGACTTACGATGGACGACGGCGCGGTTCAGCTTGTCGCGCGTGGCGTCGTCGGCATCCGCGCGCGCGCGTTGCGAGGTCGCCAACGGGCGTCCGTGTCTCCGTACGACGCGGTATCGCTGCCCTGCAACAAAACCGGCTTGCGGGCGCATCGCGTCGCCTGCACGCCGGCATGGCCGGGTCGAACGCCGGCCTTCGTTTCGCCCGCGCGTGCCCGCCGCGCGGGCAGCGCGGGTCATGCGCCACCACGAACGGTTGCGACGGAAACCAATTCATCCGCGTTCATTCGAGCGCACGCCGTCCCGGCGCCCGTGCGTCGCCGCGACTCAGCCCACGCGCAGCCGGGCGTTGCGGAACATCCGCAGCCAGGGCGAGGCGCCGGTCCAACCGGCGGGTGCCCAGCTGAAGTTCGCCGCACGCAGCGTGCGCTCGGGATGCGGCATCAGGATCGTGGCCCGGCCGTCGTCGCTGCACAGGCCGGCGACCGCGTCCTCGGACCCGTTGGGATTGGCCGGGTAATGCGCCGCCGGCGAACCGTCGCCATCGACGTAGCGCAACGCCACGCGCGCGGCGGCGCGATCGGCCTCGCCCGCGAAGACCGCGCGGCCCTCGCCATGCGCGATCGCGACCGGGATCCGCGAACCGGCCATGCCGGCGAAGAACAGCGACGGTGACTCGACCACCTCCAGCAGGCCCAGGCGCGCCTCGAACTGCTCGCTGCGGTTGCGCAGGAAACGCGGCCAGTGCGTGGCGCCGGGGATGATGTCCTTGAGCTGCGACAGCATCTGGCAGCCGTTGCAGACGCCGAGCGAGAACGTGTCCTGGCGTGCGAAGAACGCCGCGAAGGCTTCGCGCAGCGCGGCGCGCTCCAGGATCGAGGTGGCCCAGCCGCGGCCGGCCCCGAGCACGTCGCCGTAACTGAAACCGCCGCAGGCGACGAGGCCGGAGAACCGGCCGAGGCTGATGCGGCCGGCGACGAGGTCGCTCATGTGCACGTCGACCGCGGCGAAACCGGCGCGGTCGAACGCGGCGGCCATCTCGACCTGGCCGTTGACGCCCTGCTCGCGCAGGATCGCCACCGCCGGCCGCACGCCGCGCGCGATCATCGGCGCGGCGACGTCGTCGCCGGGATCGAAGCCGAGCAGCGGCTGCAGCGCCGGCGCGTCGAAGCGACGCGCGGACGCGCGCTCCTCGTCCGCGCACTGCGGGTTGTCGCGCAGGCGCTGCATGGCATGGGTCACGCCCCACCATGCATCGAACAGCTCGTCCCAGCGCCATTCGACGAACGCCTGGTCGCCGTCCAGCACGCGGATGCGGTCGCCGCCGGTGGGGCGCGCGATGCGCTGCGCGCATTCGATCAGGCCGTGCCGCGCGACGAGGTCGGCGAACTCCGCGCGATCCTCGCTGGCGATCTGCACCACCGCGCCGAGTTCCTCGGAGAACAGCGTGCGGAAGACGTTGCCGGCGCGGTCCTCGCCCCAGCCCTCCAGGTCGATGTCAAGCCCCCGGTGCGAGCAGAACGCCATCTCGCACAGCGCGGCGAACGTGCCGCCGTCGGAGCGGTCGTGGTAGGCCAGCAGCAGGCCGGCCTCGCGTGCATCGCGGATCAGTTCGAAGAAGGCGCGCAGGCGCGCCGGATCGTCAAGGTCCGGGCAGGCGCCGCCGAAGGCATCGAAGCACTGGGCCAGGATGGATCCGCCCAGGCGCTGCTTGCCGGCGCCCAGTCCGATCAGCCACAGCTCGCTGTCGACGTCCTTCGCCAGCAACGGCGTCAGCTGGGTGGTCACGTCGGCGACCGGCGCGAACGCGGTGACGATCAACGACACCGGCGACACCGACTTGTGCGCACCATCGGCGTCGTGCCACTGGGCCTGCATCGACAACGAATCCTTGCCGACCGGGATCGACAGGTCGAGCTCCGGGCACAGTTCCATGCCGACCGCACGCACCGCGTCGAACAGCTTCGCGTCCTCGCCCGGGTGCCCGGCGGCGGCCATCCAGTTCGCCGACAGCTTGATGCGGTCCAGCGCATCGACCGGCGCCGCGCACAGGTTGGTGATCGCCTCGCCCACGGCCATGCGCGCGGCGGCGGCGGAATCGATCAGCGCCAGCGGGGTGCGCTCGCCGATCGCCATCGCTTCGCCTGCATCGCCTTCGTAGCCGGACAGCGTGATCGCGCAGTCCGCGACCGGCAGCTGCCAGGGGCCCACCATCTGGTCGCGCGCGCTCAGGCCGCCGACGCTGCGGTCGCCGATGGTGACCAGGAAGCTCTTGGACGCGACCGTGGGATGCGCGAGCACGCGCAGGCCGGCCTCGTGCAGGTCCACGGCATTCGTGTTGAGTCCGCGCCAGCGCACGGGCGCCGCACGCATCGTGTCGCGGTGCATCTTCGGCGGCTTGCCGAACAGCACGTCCATCGGAATGTCGATCGCGGGATCCGGTGGCGTGTGTCCGGCGCTCGCCCCGTACGCGACGACGAGCTGTTCCTCGGCGGTCGCCGTGCCGACCACCGCGAAGGGGCAGCGCTCGCGCTCGCACAGCGCGGCGAAATCGGCCAGCCGGTCCTGCGCCACGCCGAGCACGTAGCGTTCCTGCGATTCGTTGCACCACAGCTGCATCGGCGACAGCGAGGGATCGTCGCTGGGCACCTTGCCGAGGTCGATCGCGCCGCCCACGCCGGAATCGTGCAGCAGCTCCGGGATCGCGTTCGACAGGCCGCCGGCGCCGACGTCGTGGATCGACTGGATCGGGTTGTCGTCGCGCAGCGCGACGCAGCGGTCGATCACTTCCTGGCAGCGGCGCTCCATCTCCGGGTTGTCGCGCTGCACCGAGGCGAAGTCGAGGGCTTCGCTGCTCTCGCCCGAGGCCACCGAACTGGCGGCACCGCCGCCAAGGCCGATCAGCATCGCCGGGCCCCCGAGCACGATCACCGCATCGCCCGGGCGCAGCCGCTGCTTGGCCACCATCGGCCGGTCGACGGCGCCGAGGCCGCCGGCGAGCATGATCGGCTTGTCGTAGGCGCGCGCCGGCTCGCCCTCGTGCTGCAGCTCGAAGCTGCGGAAGTAGCCGAGCAGGTTCGGACGCCCGAATTCGTTGTTGAACGCGGCGCCGCCGAGCGGGCCCTCGAGCATGATCTCCAGCGCCGGCGCCATGCGCGGGTTGAGCGCACGCGCGCCTTCCCACGGCTGCGGCAGCGTCGGGATGCGCAGGTGCGAAACGCTGAAGCCGGTCAGGCCGGCCTTGGGCTTGCCGCCGCGGCCGGTCGCGCCCTCGTCGCGGATCTCGCCGCCGGCGCCGGTGCTGGCGCCCGGGAACGGCGAGATCGCGGTGGGATGGTTGTGGGTCTCGACCTTGATGCAGAACGCGCTGTCCTGGACTTCCTCCGCGCGGTACTCGAAACCCTGCGGGTCGGGGCGGAACCGGCGCGCGGGGAAGCCTTCGACCACCGCGGCGTTGTCGCTGTACGCCGACAGCGTGAACTGCGGCGTCCTGCGATGCGTGTTCTTGATCATCTGGAACAGCGACTGCGGCGCGCCGCTGGCCTGCATGTCCTCGCCGTCGATGGTCCACGACGCGTTGAAGATCTTGTGGCGGCAGTGTTCCGAGTTCGCCTGCGCGAACATCATCAGCTCGACGTTGGACGGATCACGCCCGAGTTCGGAATAGCGCGCGCGCAGGTAGTCGATCTCGTCCTCGGCCAGCGCCAGGCCCAGACGGCCGTTGGCCGACTCGAGCTGCGCAAGCGGGATGCGCGCCAGGGCGCCGCGCGCAGGGGCGGCGAACAGCGCGCGCGCCTCGTCGTGCGAGGCCAGCAGCGACTGCGTCATCGGATCGTGCAACAGGCGTTCGAGCTGCCTGACGGTGTCGTCGACAGAAGCGGCGTGCTGGCTGCCTGGCGGCACGAGCCGCGGCGGCGGCATCGGCTGGCCGGACTCGGATGGATCCGTCTGGCGCGGCCAGCCCGCAAGATCGATGCGCAGGCCGCGTTCCACGCGGGCCACCGGCTGCCCGGCGCCGCGCAGGATTTCGGTGGCCTTGCTCGCCCACGGCGAGATCGTGCCCAGCCTTGGCGAGACGTAGCGCGACAGTGCCTCTTCCGCGCGCGGGTGGCGCAGGTCATCGGCCTCGAGCACGCGGCGCAGCACCGCGGCCTCCGGCGTCGCGCCGGCCTGGGGTTCGATCCAGTAGACATGCCACGCGTCGAGGACGCGGACGGCGGGCGAGAGGGTTTGCAGGCGGAGTTCAAGCCGCTCGCGGCGGAACGGCGACAGGGCAGGAAGGCCCTCGAGGACGATCATGTCCGGGGGAAGCCAGTACCAGTGCGGGGGCGGCATTGTACCCCAGGCGCCCGGGCCGGGCCGCGCGGACGCTGGCGGCGCATGCGCGCCAGGCGCGGCCTCAGCCGCCGGCGGCGGGGGCGTCGTGCCTGGTCGGCGCCGCCGACAGCGCCTGCAGCGCCGCAAGCAGCGCATCCGGCGGCAGGTAGCCGGGCATCTGCGTGCCGTCCTCGGCGAGGATCATCGGCGTACCGGTCAGGCCGATGCGCTGACCCAGTTCGTACTGGCGCGTGACCGGGTTGTCGCAGGTGCGCGGCGGCACGCGCTTGCCGGCCTTGGCGTCGGTCAGCGCGCGCTTGCGGTCGGGCGAACACCACACTGAAACCATCGCGTTGAAGTCGGGCGAGCCCAGGCCCTGGCGCGGGAACGCGAGGTACTCGACCGCGATGCCGCGCTTGTTGTACTCGGCGATGTCCTCGTGCAGCTTGCGGCAGTAGCCGCACTCGATGTCGGTGAACACGCTGACGGTGTACTTCGGGTTGGCCGGTGCGAACACGATGCGTTCGGCCTCCGGCACTGCGTCCACCAGCTTCTTGCGCACCGCGGCCAGGCTGGCCTGCCCCAGGTCGCGCTTCTCGGCGACGTCGTAGAGCCCGCCCTGCAGCAGGTAGCGGCCATCGTCGGTGATGTACAGCACCTGGCCGCCGACGATCACCTCGCGGAAGCCGGGCAGCGGCGCGGGACCGATGCGGTCGATGGCGATCTTCGGGTTGATCGACTCGATCGCCTGGCGCGCGCGGTCCTCGGGCGTGCCGGGCGTGGTCTGCACCGAGGCCGTCGGCGCCTTCGCGGCGGCTTCCGTCGCGGCGCCGGGCGTGGCGTCGTCCTCGGGAGCGGGCGACTGCGCACAGGCGGACAGGCTGGCGGCACAGAGGGCGGACAGGAAGGCGGTACGCATCGGGTCTCTACCTGCTGGAAGCATGTCCGGCGGCCTGCCGGCGGGGCCGCATTGTCGCATGCCCCGCCCTGGCCCGGCCCCGCGCATCGCGGGCCGGTCCGGAACCGTTCAAGCGGCGCCGCGCGCGCCGGTTCAGATCGCCGCCACCGCCTGCGCATGCACGCCGGCCACCGCGCGGCCGGACGGATCGGCCATCTTCGCGAAGCTCGCGTCCCAGGCAATCGCCGCCGGCGACGAGCAGGCAATCGACTTGCCGCCCGGCACGGTTTCCGCGCAGGCCTGCCCCGGATAGTGCTGCTCGAACAGCGTGCGGTAGAAGTACGCCTCCTTGGTCTGCGGCGGGTTGACGGGAAAGCGTTTGTCCGCGGCCGCCAGTTCGCGATCGCTCACCTGCGCCTCGGCATGCGCCTTCAGGCCGTCGATCCAGCCATAGCCGACGCCGTCGCTGAACTGTTCCTTCTGCCGCCACAGGATCGAATCCGGCAGGTCGCCGTCGAAGGCGTCGCGCAGCACGCCCTTTTCCATGCGCTGCGCGTCGCCGCGCGACTTGTCGACCATCTTGTACTGCGCATCCATGCGCATCGCCACGTCGAGGAATTCGACGTCGAGGAACGGCACGCGCGGCTCCACGCCCCAGGCCATCATCGACTTGTTGGCGCGCAGGCAGTCGTAGTTGTGCAGCGCATCGAGCTTGCGCACCAGTTCCTCGTGGAACTCACGCGCGTTCGGCGCCTTGTGGAAGTACAGGTAGCCGCCGAAGATCTCGTCGCTGCCCTCGCCCGACAGCACCATCTTCACGCCCATCGCCTTGATCCGGCGCGCCAGCAGGTACATCGGCGTCGAGGCGCGGATGGTGGTGACGTCGTAGGTCTCGATGTGCCGGATCACCTCGGGGATGGCATCGAGGCCTTCCTGGAAGGTGTACGTGAAACCATGATGCACCGTCCCCAGCGCCTTCGCCGCGACCTCGGCCGCCGCCAGGTCGGGCGAGCCTTCCAGGCCGATGGCGAACGAATGCAGGCGCGGCCACCAGGCTTCGGTCCGGTCGTTGTCCTCGACGCGATGGCGCGCGTAGCGCGCCGCGACCGCCGCCACCAGCGAGGAGTCCAGCCCACCCGACAGCAGCACGCCGTAGGGCACGTCGGTCATCAACTGGCGATGCACGGCGGCCTCGAAGGCCTCGCGCAGCTCCGCCTTCGAGACCTGCACGCCTTCCACGGCCGCATGGTCACGCCAGGGCCGGTCGTAGTACTTCGCCAGGGTGCGGGTGGCCGTGTCGTAGTAGTGCCCGGGCGGGAACTGCGCGACGTCGGCGCAGATCGGCGCCAGCGCCTTCATCTCCGAGGCCACGCACAGGCGCCCTTCGCGGTCATGGCCCCAGTACAGCGGGCACACGCCCATCGGGTCGCGCGCGATCAGCGCGCGCCGTGCTTGGGCATCCCACAGGGCGAAGGCGAAGATGCCGTTGAGGCGGTTGAGGAAGGACGCCGGGGCATCCTCGCGGTACAGCGCGTTGATCACCTCGCAGTCCGAGCCGGTCTGGAAGGCATAGTCCTGGGCGAGCTGCGCCTTCAGCTCGCGATGGTTGTAGATCTCGCCATTGACCGCGAGCGCGAGCTGGCCGTCGGCCGAGCGCAGCGGCTGCGATCCGCCCGCGGGATCGACGATGGCCAGCCGCTCGTGCACCAGGATCGCGCCATCGTCGTGGTACACGCCGCTCCAGTCGGGGCCGCGGTGCCGCTGCTTCTGCGACAGTTCCAGCGCCTGTCGCCGCAGGGCCTGGAGGTCGTCGCCGGGCTGCAGCCCGAAGATGCCGAAGATGGAACACATGGTGGGAGTCCTTGCAGGGGGTTGAAACGAAAAAACCCGCATCTCTCGATGCGGGCTTCGGTGTCTGGCGCTTGTCGCTTCGCCTATGCGCGGGCCCGCCGCCGCGCACGATGGGGCGTGCCGCGGTGATTGCGGTTTCCGTTGGCGGCGATCGTGGCGGGGCGATGCATGGGGCGTGACGCTACCGGTTCGCCGGGATGCGCGCAACCGTTGCAGTGGCAACCGTCAGCGCAGCAGGCGCTCGACCAGCGACAGGTACAGGCCGGGCAAGGCTTCGAGGTCGGCCACGCGCAGGTGTTCGTCGACCTGGTGGATGCTGGCGTTGACCGGCCCCACCTCGATGCATTGCGCCCCCAGCGGCGCGATGAAGCGCGCGTCCGACGTGCCGCCGCCCGTGCTTTCCTCGGGCGACGTGCCGGCGAACCCGGCCAGCACGTCGCGTGCGGTCGCGCGCAATGTGCCTTCGGGCGTATGGAACGGCTCGCCGCTGCGGTGCCAGGCGAGCGTGTAGTCCAGCCCGTGCCGGTCGAGCAGCGCGGCGACCTCGGCCTCCAGCCGCGGCGCGTCCCAGTGCGGGTTGTAGCGCAGGTTGAACAGCACCTGCAGTTCACCGGGGATGACGTTGTTCGCGCCGGTGCCGGCGTGGAGGTTCGAGACCTGCAGGCTGGTCGGCGGGAAACTCGCGTAGCCCTCGTCCCAGCGCCGCGCGGCCAGGTCGGCCAGGGCCGGTGCCGCGAGGTGGATCGGATTGCGCGCCTTGTGCGGATAGGCGACGTGGCCCTGCACGCCTTTCACCGTCAGGGTGCCGGACAGGCTACCGCGGCGGCCGACGCGCAGCAGGTCGCCCAGGCGCTCGGTCGAAGACGGTTCGCCGGTGATGCACCAGTCGATGCGCTGGCCGCGTTCGCGGAAGGCCTGCGCGACCTTGCGCACGCCATCGATGGCATCGCCTTCCTCATCGGAGGTCAGCAGCACAGCGAGCGTGCCGGCGTGGCCGGGATGCGCGGCGACGAACCGTTCCGCCGCGACCACGAAGGCCGCGACGCTGCCCTTCATGTCGGCGGCACCGCGCCCGTACAGCATGCCGTCGCGGATCGTCGGCACGAATGGGTCGCTGGCCCACGCCTCCCTCGGCCCCGGTGGCACCACGTCGGTATGGCCCAGCAGCACCAGTACCGGTCCGCCCGCGCCATGCGTGGCCCACAGGTTGTCGACCGCGCCGAAGCGCAGGTGTTCGACGGCGAAGCCGGCCTGCGCCAACCGTTGCGCGACGAGCGCCTGGCAGCCGGCATCGTCCGGCGTCACCGACGGACGCGCGATCAGTTCACAGGCCAGTCCGAGGACGTCGCTCACGTTTGCCCCCGCCCCAATCCTACCCGCAAGCGAAGGACGATCATTTTTCGATGCCGAAGCGCTGCTTGAAGCCGTTGTCGGTGAAGCCCTGCGTGACCTCGCCATCATCTGTCACCACGACCGGGCGGCGGATCAGCTGCGGGTGCTCGCGCAGCAACAGCTTCCACTCGGCTTCCGAACCTGGCGACTTCCGCGCCTCCGGCAACTGCCGCCAGGTCGTGGACGACTTGTTGATCAGCGCGTCCCAGCCGCCCGCCTTCACCGCCCACGCGGTCAAGGCCTCGGGCGGCTGTCGATTGTCGCGGTAGTCGACGAAATCGTGCTTGACGCCGAAGCGGTCGAGCCACTTCAGCGCCTTCTTGCAGGTATCGCAGTTCTTCAGTCCGAAAATCGTGGTCATTTGCGTGCTCAGGTGCCTTTGCCTTGATCCCGGAAACTTCCGATCCCTCATCCCGTCGCCCGTCAACAGACGAATGTCTGGTCAAGCCGGGATCCAGCCCTTGGACTGTCCTTTCGATTTCGAGACAAGCAACGGAAAAAGCTGGATCCCGGCTCTCGCCGGGATGACGAAGGAAAGCTCAATCCGCCAACCCGCGCAACAGTTCGTTCACGCTGGTCTTGCTGCGCGTCTTATCGTCCACCTGCTTGACGATCACCGCGCAGTACAGCGAATGCGAGCCGTCCTTCGCCGGCAGCTGGCCGGAGACGACCACGCTGCCCGGCGGCACGTAGCCGTACGACACTTCGCCGGTGGCGCGGTTGTAGATGCGCGTGGACTGGCCGATGAACACGCCCATGCCGATCACGCTGTGGTGGCCGACGACCACGCCTTCCACCACCTCGGAACGCGCGCCGACGAAGCAATGGTCCTCGATGATGGTCGGCGACGCCTGCAAGGGCTCCAGCACGCCGCCGATGCCGGCGCCGCCGGACAGGTGCACGTGCCGGCCGATCTGCGCGCACGAGCCCACCGTGGCCCAGGTGTCCACCATCGTGCCCTCGCCGACATGGGCGCCGATGTTGACGAAACTCGGCATCAGCACCACGTCCCGGCCGAAATACGTGCCACGGCGCGCCACGGCACCGGGCACCACGCGTACGCCCAGCGACTTGAACCTTGCGGCGTCGAAGCCGGCGAAGCGCGCCTCGACCTTGTCCCAGAACGGCGCCGGCTGCGCTTCCACCAGTGCCATGTCATTGACGCGGAAATACAGCAGCACGGCCTTCTTCAGCCACTCGTTGACCTGCCAGCCGCCGCCGTCGGTCGGCTCGGCCACGCGCAGCTCGCCACGCTCCAGGCCGAGCATCGCCTGCTCGACCGCGGGTTTCACCACGTCGCCGAGTTCCTCCGGGGTGAGCCCGGCGCGACGCTCCCAGGCGTCCTCGATGGCCTGGCGGAGGCCGGGGGTCGATTGCGGTGCCGCTGCAGTCATGCGGTGGGTTCTCCTTCGATGCCGCGCTGGAGCGCGTCGCGCAGGGCGGCGCACTGGGTCTGGTCGAGCGCCCGGTCCTGGCGGTCGCTGACCAGGAACACGTCCTCGGCGCGCGCGCCGAAGGTGGCGATGCGCGCATCATGCACGCGGATGCGCTGCTGGCGCAGCACGTGCGCCATGTCCGCCAGCAGCCCGGGGCGGTCGGTGCACACCAGGCTCATCACCGTGCGCTGGCCGTCGCCGCTGGTGTCGAAATCGATCTGTGGCGCGATCCGGAAGTGGCGCAGGTGGCGCGGCTGCGCGCGCATGGCCGGGCGCACGTCGAGCGCGCCGGACAGCACCGTGGCCAGCTTGCGCTCCAGCGCGGGCAGGTCGGGCGCCTGGCGCGGGTCGGCCGAGAGCACCTGGAAGGTGTCGAAGATCGTGCTGTTCGGCCCGTCCAGCGCACGCGCCTGCTGGATCACCAGGCCGAGCCGGTCGAGCGTGATGACGATCGCGGCGAACAGGCCGTCGCGATCGGGCGCATGCACGAACACGTCCATGGCATCGCCGGCACCGGCGAGCTTGCGCACGCGCACCACGGTGGCACCGGGCGCGGCGTCGCGCAGCGCCAGCGCCTGCCAGACGATCTGGTCGGCGCGCGCGCGCAGGAAATTGGTCGCCGGCATCCGCTCGAACAGCGCGTCGATGCCCGCCACGCCCTCGGCGACCAGCAGGCCGGTGGCCTTGTCGCGCGTTTCGGCGATGCGTTCGGCGGCGCCGACGCGGTGCTCCAGCCCGCGCCGCAGCGCGTAGCGCGTGGCCGTGCGCAGGTCGGACAGCAGGCGGTCCTTCCACGCATTCCAGAGCTTCGGCGAGGTGCCGGCGATGTCGGCGCAGGTCAGCAGGTACAGGTAGTCCAGCCGCTCGCGGTCGGCCACCTCCACGGCGAAGCGATGGATCACCGCCGGATCGGAGATGTCCTGCTTCTGTGCGGTCACCGACATCAGCAGGTGCTTGAGCACCAGCCATTCGACCAGCGCCGTGTCGGCCTCGCGCAGGCCGTGTGCCTCGCAGAACGCGCGCGCGTCGACCGCGCCGAGTTCGGAATGGTCGCCTCCGCGGCCCTTGGCGATGTCGTGGAACAAACCTGCGATCAGCAGCAGTTCCGGCTTGCGCAGGAGCGGCCAGACCTCGTGCGCCATCGAGAAGCGCTCGTCGGGAATGCCGGTGGAGAATGACGCTAGGTTGCGCAGTACCGCCAGCGTGTGCTGGTCGACGGTGTAGACGTGGAACAGGTCGAACTGCATCCGCCCGGACACCTGCGCGAACGCCGGGATCCAGCGCCCCAGCACGCCCAGCCGCGCCATGCGTTCCAGCGTGCGCACCGGGCCCGGCCCGCGCAGCAGGTCGAGGAAGGCCTCGCGCAGCTCCGGCGCGGCGGCATCGTAGGCCGGCAGCGCATGCAGCGACTCGGCCAGCGCGCGCGCCGTCTTCGAATGCAGGCCCTTGGCTTCGGGGTGGTCCGCCCAAAGCGCGAACAGCGCCAGCACCCGGCCCATGTCGCCACCAGGCCAGAATTCGTCGCGGGCGACGAGGTAGCCGCGCTTCATCGCGAACTCCGCGTCCAGCGGCGTGGCCTCGACGTCGCCCTCGATCTGCTCCTCGAACCGCTGCAGCAGGCGGTCGCCGATGCGCAGCACGATGGCGGCGCTGCGGTAGAAGCCCTGCATCATCTGCTCGACCGCAGCGTTGTCGGCGTCCTCGATGTGCTGCAGGCGCGCGGCCAGCATCTTCTGGTAGTCGAAGCGCAGGCGTTCCTCGCGCTTGTTGGCGACCAGGTGCAGCCCGTAGCGCAGGCGAGACAGCACCCGCCATTCGCGTTCGAGCGCGGCGTACTCGTCGACGCCGAGGTGGCCGAGCGGGATCAGCGATTCGATGTCGCGCGTGCCGAACGTGCGCCGCGCCATCCAGCGCAGGGTATGGATGTCGCGCAGCCCGCCGGGTCCTTCCTTGATGTTGGGTTCGAGGTTGTCGGCGGTGTCGCCGAAGCGGGCGTGGCGCTGGCGCAGCTCCTCGCGCTTGGCGTGGAAGAACTCGCGCGCCGGCCAGACCTTGTCGGCCGAGACCGCGTCGGCCAGGCGCATGGCCATCTCCGGCGAAGCCACCAGCGGCCGCGCCTCCAGCAGCGCGGTCATCACCGTCAGGTCATCGGCCGCCTGGGTGCATTCGGCCAGCGTGCGCACTGCGTGGCCCACCGGCAGGCCGGCGTCCCACAGCAGCGCGAACAGGCGTGACAGCGCGGCGGTGTCGTCCTC
>JAIUOJ010000080.1 GCA_020161335.1 Pseudomonadota bacterium | reverse complement strand
AACTCGTGCGCGAATTCGCGTTCGAATCCCAGACCGAAGGCTGCGTGGCCGACGACGCCGCCGCGACCCTGTTCGTGGGGGAGGAAGACGTGGCGCTGTGGGCGCTGCCGGCGGAGCCGGATGGCGGTGACGCGAAGACCGCCGTCGACCGCGTCGCGGACAACCCCGCGATCAAGGACGACCTCGAGGGCATGGGGCTGTACGACCTGGGCAACGGGCGGGGCTACATCATCGTGTCCAGCCAGGGCAACGACACCTATGCCGTGTACCGTCGCGAAGGCCAGCGCGAATACCTCGGGTCGTTTGCAGTCGCAGGCGATCCGGCGCGCGGCATCGACGGCATCTCGGAAACCGACGGGCTGGACGTGAGCAGCGCCAACCTCGGCCCAGGCTACGAGCACGGCGCGATGGTCGCTCAGGACGGGCGCAACGTCATGCCCGTGCAGAACCAGAACTACAAGATCGTGCCGTGGAAGGCGATTGCCGAGGCGCTGGGCCTGGAGATGCGCCAGCATTGACGGGGGTGAGGGCGTGACGTCCGCGAGCACGGGCAGCGCCTGCGTGCCCGGGTGGGGCGGCGCGCACGACGCAGGCCACGCCTGAGTGCCCGCCCGCGAAAACGTCATCCCCTGGAACGCGGGGATCCAGGCGGCCCATGCGCAGGGACGCAGTCGACGACGGGCGCGCGGGGCGCGTTCCGCGCCGACGTCGGACCGCGGCCTTACGCCGCCGCGGCCTCGCGCAGGCGTGGCCCTTCTCGCAGGGCCTTGCCGACCATCGAGACGAGCAGGTCGAGTTCGTCTTCCCGGGTCTCGAAGCGCGGGGTGAAGCGCAGTGAATTGGCGCCGCCGTGGATCACGCCGATGCCCTGTTCGCGCAGCCACTCTTCGGTGGAGCCGGTGCCGTAGCACTTGAACTGCGGCGCGAGTTCGCACGAGAACAGCAGGCCGGTGCCTTGCACCTTGGTGATCAGGCCGCCGAGTTCCGCCTTCAGCGCCTCGAGCTTGGCCACGGCCTGGCGTCCCGCATCGCGGATGTTGGCGCGCAACGCCGGCGTGAGCTGGTCGAGCACCGCGCAGGCGACGTCGAGCGCGCGCGGGTTGGTGGTCATGGTGTTGCCATACACCCCGGTGCGGTAGAGGCCCGCGGCGTGCGCGTTCGCGGCGAGCACCGACAGCGGGTACTGGCCGGCGTTGAGCGCCTTGGAGTAGGTTTCCAGGTCCGGCGCGTCGATGCCCTCGAAGCCGGGGTAGTCGACGATCGACAGCACGCCGTGCGCGCGCAGGCCGGCCTGGATGGAGTCGACCAGCAACAGCGAACCGTGCGCGGCGGTGAGGCGGCGCGCGGCGTCGTAGAACGCGCGTGGCAGCGATCGCCCGGGGTCGCCTTCGCCCATCACCGGCTCCAGGAACACGGCCTCGACGAACCAGCCGTTGGCCTCCGCCTCGGCAAAGGCGCGCTCGAGCGCAGCCACGTCGTAGGGCGCGATGGCGATCATCGTGTCCTCGCCGCGGAAGCTGGCGAGGTGCTGCAGGTAGGCCTTGCGGGTGGAGTCCGAATACAGCGCCGGGCGCTCGGTGCGGCCGTGGAAGCTGCCCTTGACCACGATGCGCTTGACCGCCTTGCCGGCGTGCGCCGCGCCCGGGTCGGTCTGCAGTTTGGTGTTGATGTCGGCGATGCGCGCGGCGAGGCCGACGGATTCGGAGCCGGAGTTGAGGCAGAGGAAGTGCGTGTACGGGCAATGGCCGCGGGTATGGCCGATTTCCTTGCGCATCGCGCGGTCGAAGCGCAGCTGGGACAGGCTGGGCGTCATCACGTTGGCCAGCGCCTGAGGCTTCGCCATGGCGTCGAGTACCTGCTTCGGCGCGTGGCCCAGGCCGAGCATGCCGTAGCCGCCGGAGTCATGGACCACGGCGCCCTTGAGCGTGACGATCCACGGCCCGCGCGCGGTCAGCGCCACGTAGGGGTTCACCGCGTCGGTCGGGTAGAAGTTGACGTAACCGGCCTGCACCGCGGCGATCTGGGCGTCCTCGTCGAGGTCCAGCAGTTCGGCGAACTCGCCCTGGATGCGGGCGTATTCTGCGGCCGCGGCTTCGATCGCCTCGCGCAGTTCGACGTGGGTTGCGGCGAAGCGCGCGAGCGTCGCGTCGTCGAGACCGGGCGTGCGGCGGTGGCCGCCGTGGGCGCGGAGCGGGGCGAGCAGGTCGGTCACGGGCATGGCAGATCTCCGGGGCATTCGCCGGGGCAGGGCGGAAACTCCCTATTATCGGCAAGTATTCGTCGTTTGACAGGTGCGATCTGCGCACATTTCGGGTAGATTTCGTCGAAATGACGACATGTTTCGACTGAATGAAGCCCACGCCCGCCGACGAAGCGCTCCTGTCCGTGCTGCGCGAGAACGCCCGCCTGTCCACCGCCGATATCGCCCGCCGGCTCGGCCTGTCGCGCACCACAGTGCAGAGCCGGATCGACCGGCTGGAACGCGAGGGCGTAATCGAGGGCTACACGGTCCGCACCGGCGACGACTACGCGCGCGGCCGCGTGCGCGCCCACATCCTGGTCACCGTGCTGCCCAAGCAGATGCCGGCGGTCGTACAGGCGCTGCACGCGATGCCCGAAGTGCGCAGCCTGCATTCGGTGGCGGGCGAACACGACCTGGTGGCGATGGGGGTGGTGCCCACCATCGGCGACATGGACGAACTGACCGACCGCATCGGCGCGATCGAAGGCGTGGAGCGCACCACCTCGTCGGTGATCCTGTCGACGAAGTTCGAAAGGTAACCGTCGTTCGCCCCCGGCGAACGACACCGCCGTCCCTCTCGCGCATGCGAGAGAGGGGGAACCGCTTGCAGGGCAAGCGGCGGGGTGCGGGTGCCCCGGACGGTCCGACCACCGAACCCGAGCGTTGCCCCCGCCCCAACCCTCCCCGCAGGCGTGGAGCGGGGCGGACGCCGGACGCGCAGGGCCGCCATCGGGGGCGGGGGCAAGCGCAGGCCTGCCTGACGCTTTCTGCGGAAGGAGAGAACTCGGCAAACGCTGGGCCCTCTTCGCTCCGTCCGCTGCGCGTGGGCGAGGGTTGGGGTGGGGGCGCCCTACAATCACGCCATGAAGAAGTCGGATTTCCACTACGACCTGCCGCCGGAGCTCATCGCGCAGGCGCCGCTGCAGGAGCGTTCCGCCAGCCGCATGCTGGTGGTGCCGTCGGACGACGAAGTGTTCGTCGATGCGCACGTACGCGATCTGGTCGACTGGCTGCACCCCGGCGACCTGCTGGTGTTCAACGACACGCGGGTGATCCCGGCGCGGCTGTTCGGGCAGAAGGACACGGGCGGCCGCGTCGAGATCCTGATCGAACGGCTGCTGGCGAACAACGAGGCGCGCGCGCAGGTCGGCGCCAGCAAGTCGCCCAAGCCGGGGGGGCGGATCGCGCTCGATGCCGGCGGCGAAGCCGAGGTCCTGGGCCGCGACGGCGAGTTCTACCACCTGCGGTTCCATGTCGAGGGCGCGCTGGAGTCGTGGCTGCTCAAGGTCGGTCGGTTGCCGCTGCCGCCCTACATCCGCCGCGAGCCGGGCGTGGACGATGCCGAGCGCTACCAGACCGTGTTCGCACGCAACATCGGTGCCGTCGCCGCGCCCACCGCCGGCCTGCACTTCGACGACGCGCTGCTGGAGGCGCTGCGCGCGCGCGGCGTCGAGTTCGGCCACGTCACGCTGCACGTGGGGGCAGGCACGTTCCAGCCGGTGCGGGTGGACGACCTGCGCGAACACGCGATGCACAGCGAATGGCTGAACGTCGGCGCGGAACTGGTCGCGCAGGTGCGTCGCACGCGCGAGGCGGGCGGGCGCGTGGTCGCGGTGGGCACCACCGTCGTGCGCGCGCTGGAGAGCGCGATGCACGGCGGCGAACTGCATCCGTTCGCCGGCGAGACGCAGATCTTCATCTTCCCCGGCTACCGCATCCACAGCGTCGACGCGTTGCTCACCAACTTCCACCTGCCCGAATCGACCCTGCTGATGCTGGTCTCGGCCTTCATCGGCAAGGAGCGCATCCTTGCCGCCTACGAGCACGCCGTGCGCGAACGCTACCGCTTCTTCTCCTACGGCGACGCGATGCTGCTGCTGCCGCACCAGACCGAACCCTGAGCTGCTTCACGGAGGCACGCGGCGCCACGCGTGATGCCGTTGCCGCGGCGAATGGGGGCGGTGGGGTCGAGCGATGCCAGTGGGCAGGACACGGGGTCCCGGCTTTCGCCGGGATGACGGAGCAGGGGCCGGGATGACGGGGCAGGCAAGTGCGCGTCGCGGAGCGAACGCGGTGCTGCTTCCCGGGCGAGGGTGCCTGACGCGTCTGCAAGCCTCGCAGGGCGGTTTTGCCGCACGCCGCTAAATGAGTACAATTCTCATTTCCGTGCCAGCCGCTGCATCGACGGCATCGCCAGCGCCGGATCCCCGACCAAATCCCGAGGAATTGCCGATGCGTCGCGTTGCCCGTGTTGCCCGACTTTCGATCCTGCCCGCTGCGCTGGTGCTGCTCGCCGCCTGCGGCAGGCAGGAATCGCCCGCGCCGGCGGCGGATGCCGCGCCTGCGGCCGCCGCTGGGGAGGTCAACCTCTACACCACGCGCGAGCCGGGCCTGATCCAGCCGCTGCTGGACGCCTTCACAGCGCAGACCGGCACCAAGGTCAATACGGTGTTCCTCAAGGACGGACTGATGGAACGCCTCTCGGCCGAAGGCGAGCGCTCGACCGCCGACGTACTGATGACCGTCGATACCGGCAACCTGCTCGACGTGGTCAATGCCGGCCATACGCAGGCCGTCGACTCGCAGGTGCTGGCCGATGCGATTCCGGCGCACCTGCGCGGCGCCGACGGCCAGTGGTTCGCGCTGTCGCTGCGCGACCGCATCCTCTATGCCGACAAGGACCTGCAGCTCGACAGTTTCACCTACGAGGACCTCGCCGATCCGAAGTGGAAGGGCAAGGTCTGCATCCGTTCCGGCCAGCACCCGTACAACACCAGCCTGATCGCGGCGATGATCGCGCACGATGGCGTCGAGAAGACCGAAGCCTGGCTGCGTGGCGTCAAAGCCAATCTCGCACGCAAGGCCGCGGGCGGCGACCGCGACGTGGCTCGCGACATCCTCGCCGGCATCTGCGACATCGGCATCGCCAACGCGTACTACGTCGGCCGCATGAAGAATGCCGAGGCAGGCAGCGAGCAGCGCCAGTGGGGCGATGCGATCAAGGTGATCCGCCCGACCTTCGCGGTCGAGAACGGCGGCACCCACGTCAACATCAGCGGCGCCGCGGTGGCCAGGCACGCGCCCAACCGCGACAACGCGGTCAAGCTGCTCGAATACCTCGTGTCCGATGAAGCGCAGAGCCTGTACGCGAAGGCGAACTACGAATATCCGGTGAAGGCGGGCGTGGAACTCGATCCGGTGGTGGCGAGCTTCGGCGAGATGACGGTCGACGCGCTGCCGCTGACCGAGGTGGCGAAGCATCGCAAGCAGGCCAGCGAACTGGTCGATCGCGTCGGCTTCGACAACTGATCCGGGCTTGAACGCGCACGCGCCGGCGATGCAACGCGTGCGCGTGCGCCAGCGCGGGCGAAGGAACGGCTGGCAGCTTGCCGCCGTTGCCATCGCCCTTGTCGTCCTGGCGCCACTGCTGGCGCTGGCCTGGACGGCGGCGCAGGGCAGCGACGGCCTGTGGTCGCACATCGCCGCCAACGTGCTGCCGCAGGCGACGAAGAACACGCTTGCCTTGTTGCTTGGGGTCGGCGTGCTGGCCGTCGTGCTCGGCACCGGCAGTGCGTGGCTGGTGACGGCCTACGATTTCCCCGGCCGGAAACTCATGGCCTGGGCATTGTTGCTGCCGCTGGCAGTGCCGACCTACATCGTCGCCTACGCCTATCTCGACCTGCTGCATCCGCTTGGGCCGGTGCAGTCCGCGATCCGAGCGCTGCTGGGTTACGACAGCCCGCGCGATTTCCGGCTGCCCGACATCCGTGGGCTGGCCGGCTGCATCGTGCTGCTCGGCTTCGTGCTGTATCCGTACGTGTACATGACCACGCGCGCGATGTTCATGACCCAGGCCGCGAGTCTGCTTGAAGCCGGGCGCACGCTCGGGGCGGGCAGGGCGGCCTTGTTCTGGCGGGTCGCATTGCCGCTGGCGCGTCCGGCCATCGCCGTGGGTGCGGCATTGGCGCTGCTGGAAACGCTGGGCGACATTGGCGCGTCGGAGTTCCTCGGCGTGCAGACCTTGACCGTATCGGTCTACACCACCTGGGTGACGCGCAGCGACCTTACCGGCGCCGCGCAGATCGCGCTGGCGATGCTGGTGATCGTGCTGGCGCTGATCACGCTCGAACGCCATGGCCGCAGGCGGCAGCGTTACGCGAATACCTTGCGGCCGCGGCCGATGCAGCCGCAGCGCCTGCGTGGTGCGGCCGCGTTGGGCGTGCTGGCGCTGGTGTCGACGCCGGTGCTGGTGGGGTTCGTCGCACCAACGACCTTCCTTGCCGTGGAAAGCTGGGAGCGGTTGAACACCGGTGGGGGCGTGTCGGCGACGCTGTGGTCGAGTGCCTGGAACACGGTGCGCGTCGCGCTGGCGGCGACCGTGGCCACGCTGCTGTTCGGGCTGGTGCTGGCATGGGCGTTGCGACTCGCGCAGGCGCGGCGCGATACACGCATCGCCAGCGCCGCATTGCGTATCGGTGGCATCGGTTACGCGTTGCCGGGCACCGTGCTGGCGATCGGCCTGCTGGCACCGCTGGCCTGGTTCGACGATGGCGCCAACGCGCTGCTGCAAGCCTTCGGCGTCGAGCCGCGCATGGTGCTGATGGGCTCGGCTTCGGCGCTGGTGCTGGCCTACGTGATGCGCTTCCTGGTGATCGCTTCCGGCGGCATCGAGGCGGGCCTGATGCGCGTACCGCATTCGCTCGACCAGGCGGCGCGCGGATTGGGCGCGTCGCCCGGCGCGATGCTGCGACGCGTGCACCTGCCGCTGCTGCGGCCGGCGCTGGCGGCGGTGGCGCTGCTGGTGTTCGTCGATACCATGAAGGAACTGCCGGCGACGTTGTTGCTGCGGCCGCTCAACTTCGAAACGCTGGCGACGTGGCTGTATGCCGATGCCGCGCGCGGGGCCTACGAAGATGGGGCGGTCGCGGCACTGCTGATCGTGCTGGTGGGGTTGCTGCCGGTGATCCTGCTGGCGCGCACGGGATTGAAATACGGACGGGAGGCTGCGCCGCGGTGAACGGGTCCATGCTGCAACTCGATGCCATCCGCGTCGGTTATCCGACGGCACACGGTTTCCACGTCGTCGTGGACGGCCTGTCGCTGGCGTTGTCCGCCGGCGACATCGGCTGCCTGCTCGGTGCATCCGGTTGCGGCAAGACCACGGCGTTGCGCGCGATCGCCGGCTTCGAGCCGGTGCAGGCGGGCAGCATCGTGCTTGATGGCGATGGCCTGTCGTCGCCGGGGCTCACGCTTCCCCCGGAACGCCGTGGCGTGGGCATGATGTTCCAGGATTACGCCTTGTTCCCGCATCTCGACGTGGCTTCGAACATCGCGTTCGGCCTGCGCGGCATGGCGAAGGCGGCGCAACGCGCACGCGTCGACGAGATGCTGGCGCTGGTCGGGCTGGGCAACGAAGCGCGCGTCTACCCGCACGAATTGTCCGGCGGGCAGCAGCAACGCATCGCACTCGCACGCGCACTTGCGCCCGCACCCAAACTGCTGCTCCTCGACGAACCGTTTTCGAACCTCGATGTCGATACGCGCGAACGATTGGCGGTGGAACTGCGCGGCATCCTCAAGGCGGCCGGCATCACTGCGCTGCTGGTGACCCACGACCAGGCCGAAGCCTTCGTGGTGGCCGATGCCATCGGTGTGATGGATCGTGGCCGCATCCTGCAATGGGCGGATGCGCCGACGCTGTATCGCGCGCCTGCGGATCGCTTCGTCGCGGGTTTCGTGGGGCGGGGCAGCGTGGTGCCTGCATCCGCGCTCGGCATGGCAGGGGAGGGCGATGTGCTGCTGCGGCCGGATCGGCTGGTGCCCGATCCTTCCGGGAGCATCGTCGCGGAGGTGGTGTCGTCCGCGTTCCGCGGCCCCGGCCTGGTCGTGCAATTGCGTTTGCGCAGCGGCGACCTGGTCGAAGCCGACTTGCCGGTCGATGCCGCGCCGTCGCCGGGGGCGACGCTGGTGCTGCGGCTCGCCGGGGAGGCGCTGGTCGTGCTTCCGCACTGTGACGACGTGTCGTAGCAGGCAGGAGCCGGGCAGGCAGGAGCCAGGTACCCGTGACAATGTCATCCCGAGCGCAGCGAGGGATCTTGCTTCGTCGGCGAAGCGCCACAAGGTAAAGATCCCTCGCTGCGCTCGGGATGACAAACCAGTAGGCTTTCCAACTCTTTGACGCCGGTTCGCTCCCACCATGTCCCGCATGCAGTTCCAGTTGCTGTCCACCGATGGCGTCGCGCGCCGCGGCCGGCTGTCGTTCCCGCGCGGCACGGTGGAAACGCCTGCGTTCATGCCGGTGGGCACCTACGGGACGGTGAAAGGCGTGCTGCCCGACCAGATCCGCGCGCTCGGCGCGCAGATCATCCTCGGCAACACCTTCCACCTGTATCTGCGGCCAGGGCTGGAGGTCATCGAAGCGCACGGCGGCTTGCATGGTTTCGCGCGCTGGGACGGGCCGATCCTCACCGACTCCGGCGGCTTCCAGGTGTTCTCGCTCGCGCACAAGCGCAAGATCACCGAGGCCGGCGTGACCTTCGCCGCGCCGACCGATGGCTCGAAGGTGTTCCTCGGCCCCGAGGAGTCGATGCACATCCAGAAGGTGCTGGGCAGCGACATCGTGATGATCTTCGACGAGTGCCCGCCGGTGCACGTCGATGGCCAGCCGGTGGACAAGCGGGTGATCGAGCGCTCGATGGAACTGTCGCTGCGCTGGGCCGGACGCAGCAAGCGCGCGCACGAAGGCAACGACGCCGCGCTGTTCGGCATCGTGCAGGGCGGGGTGCACCGCGACCTGCGCACGCGCTCGGCCGAAGGCCTGCAGCAGATCGGTTTCGATGGTTACGCGGTCGGCGGGCTGGCGGTGGGCGAGACCGAGGACGAGCGCAACGCGATGCTCGAACACACCTGCCCGCAGTTGCCGGAAGATCGCCCGCGCTACCTGATGGGCGTCGGCCGGCCGGAAGACCTGGTCGAGGCAGTCGCGCGCGGCATCGACATGTTCGATTGCGTGATGCCGACGCGCAACGCGCGCAACGGCCACTACTTCACCCGCACCGGCACCGTGCGCGTGCGCAACGCCAAGTACGAGAAGGATCTGCGCCCGATCGAGGAAGGCTGCGGCTGCCCGGCCTGCGCCGGCGGCTACAGCCGCGCCTACCTGCGCCACCTCGACCGCTGCAACGAGATGCTCGCCCCGATCCTGGGCACCCTGCACAACCTCTGGTACTACCAGGCGCTCATGGCCGACATGCGGGCGGCGATCGAGGCGGGAACCTTCGCCGCCTTCCGCGAGTCTTTCCACGCCATGCGACGCCCGGCGGCCTGAGGTCCGCCCGGCGGATGGCCCGGCAGGGCCCGTTGCCCCGCCACGACGCCCGTCCCGGCCCGCCCGGCGGGCCACGTGGCATAATCCCCGGCTATTTTCCCGAAGGTGGACCCACCATGAACCTGCTCGACCTGCTGATCGCCCCGGCCCATGCCCAGGCCGCCGGCGCCGCGCCCCAGGGCGGCGGCCTGAGCTTCCTGATCATGCCGATCATCCTGATCGCGATCATGTACTTCCTGATGATCCGCCCGCAGATGAAGCGCCAGAAGGAACACCGCGGCATGCTCGAGAAGCTGTCGGTGGGCGACGAAGTCATCACCAACGGCGGCATCGCCGGCGTGGTGCGTGCGCTCGGCGACAGCTTCGTCACCGTCGAGATCGCCGATCGCGTCGAGATCCGCGTGCAGAAGGGCGCCATCGGCAACGTGCTGCCCAAGGGCACCCTGAAATCCGCGTAACCGAAGCGACATCCGGCACCGTCCGGCGCGCTGCGCCGGCACCGATCCCCGCCGGCTGCCGACTCCCCCTCTCCCGTCCGCGGGAGGGGGCAGGGGGCGAGGGCCAGCCCGCCATCCCCCTTCCAATCGTTCAACACGGTCTTCCCCATGCTTGAATTTCCCCGCTGGAAGTACGTCCTGATCCTGATCGTGGTGTTGCTCAGCGTGCTCTACGCGCTGCCCAACCTGTACCAGAAGGATCCCTCGGTGCAGATCACCAAGAACCGCCCGGCGGCCGTCGTCGACGAGGCGCTGTCGGGTCGGGTGCAGGGCTGGCTGAAGGAGGCGGGAATCACGCCGAGTTCGGTCTCCATCGAAGGCCAGCAGCTGCTGGTGCGCCTGCCGGACGCGGGCATGCAGACGCGTGCCGCGGACGTGCTGCGTCCGGCGCTGGGCGACGACTATTCCGCCGCACTGAACCTGGTGCCGACCACGCCGGCGTGGCTGGAGCGCATCGGCGCACGGCCGATGTCGCTGGGCCTGGACCTGCAGGGCGGCGTGCACTTCACCATGCAGGTGGACCAGAAGGCGGCGCTGGAGAAGCGGCTGGATAGCTACGCCGACGCCATCCGCGCCACGCTGCGCGAGAACAAGGTGGTCTACACCAGCGCCGAGCGTCGCCCGGACAACAGCGTCCAGGTCGTGCTGGTGAATGCGGCCGACGTCGACCGCGCGCGCGGACTGGTCGCCACGGCCATGACCGGGCTGGGCGGTGCCGGCGTGGCCACCGCCGGGCCCAACCTCAGCGTCGACGGCAACCGCATCGTCGCGCGCCTGTCCGAGGCCGAGACCGCGCGCATCGCCACCGATGCGATCGAGCAGAACCGCAACGTCATCGCCAACCGCATCAATGCGATCGGCGTGTCCGAGCCGGTGCTGCAGCGGCAGGGCGAGGATCGCCTGGTGATCCAGCTGCCCGGCCTGCAGGACACCGCCGAGGCCAAGCGCCTGATCGGCGCGACCGCCACCCTGGAATTCCGGGCGGTCACCGGCGACGAGGCGCAGGCCGCCGCGGCGCTGGCCGACAACAACGTGCCGGCCGGATCGCGCATCTTCCACGACCAGAACGGCCAGCCGATCCTGCTGTCGCGGCGCGTGCTGGTGTCGGGTGACGAGTTGGTCAATGCGCAGCCGCAGACCGATCCGCAGACAGGCCTGCCGGCGGTGAGCATCACGCTCAACGCCGCCGGCGGCAAGCGCATGCTCGAGCACACGCTGGAGAACGTCGGCAACCGCCTCGGCATCGTCTACGTCGAGCGCATCCCCACGGTGACCTTGGTCAACGGCGAGGAAGTGCGCTCGTCGCGCACCGAGGAACGCGTGATCAGCTCGTCGACGATCCGCGGCGTGTTCGGCAAGGACTTCCAGACCACCGGTCTCAGCCGCGAGGAAGCCGCCTCGCTGGCCAAGCAGCTCAAGGCCGGTGCGCTGGCGGCGCCGATGGACTTCGTCGAGGAAGGCGTGATCGGCCCCACCCTCGGCGCCGAGAACGTCGCGCGCGGCACCCAGGCGGTGCTGTATGCCTTCATGTTCACCCTGGTGTTCTTCGCGATCTACTACCGCATGTTCGGTCTGATCACCTGCGTGGCGCTGCTGCTCAACCTGCTGATGGTGGTGGCGGTGATGTCGCTGTTCGGCGCGACCATGACCCTGCCGGGCTTCGCCGGCCTGGCGCTGTCGATCGGCATGTCGGTGGACGCCAACGTGCTGATCAACGAACGCATCCGCGAGGAATTGCGCGCCGGATTGCCGCCACGGACCGCGATCGCGACCGGTTACGACAAGGCTTCCGGCACGATCTTCGACTCGAACATGACCGCGCTGCTGGCCGGCGTGGCGCTGTATGCCTTCGGCACCGGGCCGCTTCGCGGCTTCGCGGTGACGATGGTGATCGGCATCCTGACGTCCGTGTTCACCGCGGTCACCGTGTCGCGCGGCGTCGCGACCCTGATCTACGGCGGCAAGCGCAAGCTCAAGTCGCTCGCCATCTGACCGCGCGGAGACCAAGACCATGAAACTGTTCCCGCTGCACCTGATCCCGAATGACACCCGCATCGACTTCATGCGCTGGCGCTGGCTGTCGGTCGGCTTCATCGCCGTGCTGATGGCGGCGTCGATCGGGATGATCGCGACCAAGGGATTCAACTACGCCCTCGACTTCACCGGCGGCACCTCGGTGGAGCTGCTGTTCGAGAAGCCCGCCGACGTCGACGCCGTGCGCGAACGCCTGGAGGCGGCCGGCTATCCGGGCGCGCAGGTGCAGACGATGGGCACCGCCAGCGACCTGATGATCCGGCTGCAGCCCAAGGAGGGCGGGTCGGACGCGGAGGCGATCAACCGCACCGCCGCCGACGTGCTGGCGGCGGCGTCGACGCCCGACAACGCGGCCACCATCAAGGGCCGCTCGTACGTGGGCCCGCAGGTCGGCCAGGACCTCGCCAAGAAGGGCATCTACGCGATCGCGTTCGTGGTCGTGGGTTTTCTGATCTACATCGCGTTCCGCTTCGAGTGGAAGTTCGCGGTCTCGGCGATCATCACCACGCTGGGCGACGTGGTGATCGTCGCCGGCTGGTTCTCGCTGGCCGGGCGCGAGTTCGACCTCACCCTGCTGGCCGGCCTGCTGACGGTGATGGGCTTCTCGATCAACGACACCATCGTGGTCTTCGACCGCGTGCGCGAGAACTTCCGCAGCATGCGCGCCGAGCCGCTGGAAGTGCTGAACACCTCGATCAACCAGACGCTGTCGCGCACGATCATCACCTCGTTCGTGGCGTTCCTGACGGTGCTGGCGCTGTACATCTACGGTGGCGGTTCGCTGGAGGGCATGTCCGAAGCGATGATGATCGGCATCGTGATCGGCACGGCCTCGTCGATCCTGGTGGCCTGCCCGCTGCTGACGCTGGGCTTCCTGCGCGTGACCAAGCAAGACCTGCTGCCGAAGGCGCGCGACGAAGAGGCGCTGGCGAGGAGGCCGTGACGCCTGGTCCGTGATCTCGGAGGGCAGAAGGCCGCGCAGTGCGCGGCCTTCTTCTTGCCCGAAGGCCGGACCGCGGGATTGCCCGCCATCCCTGCGCGCACAGGCGGGATGCCCGGGCGCATGCGCACACGGATGCGCGTCAGTCGAAGCTCTTGAGATATCCCGAAGACGCGATCGTCTTCAGCAGCGGATCGACCACCTTGAGGTTGCCGGCCACCAGCTGGCGGCCGGACGCCGCGCCCGGGATGTGCAGCGGCGCGGTCGGGGCGCCCTTGAAGTCGCAGACGCGGCCGCCCGCCTCGCGCACCAGCAGGGCGCCGGCGGCGACGTCCCAGGACTGCACGCCCGCCTCGAAATAGGCGTCGACGCGGCCGGCGGCCACGTAGGCCAGGTCAAGCGCGGCGGAGCCGCTGCGACGCACGTCCTCGGCCTCCACCAGCAGCTGCTTGAGGCAGTCGAGCTGGGCGTCGGCGCGCTTGCGCTCGCGTGGCGGGAAGCCGGTGGCGATCACGGTACCGGCCAGGTCCTTGCGCTCGGCGACGCGGATGCGCTTGTCGTTGAGCTGCGCGCCCGCGCCGCGGGTGGCGATGAACAGTTCGTTGCGCAGCGGGTCGAAGACCACGCCGTGCAGCGGTTCGGGGCCTTCGCACAGGGCGATCGACACGCACCAGTGGGGCAGGCCGCGCAGGTAGTTGCTGGTGCCATCGAGCGGATCGATCACCCAGGTGTAGCGGCTCGGGCCACGGTTGCCCTTCTTCGCGCCGCCTTCCTCGCCAAGCAGGGCGTAGTCGGGATTGGCCTTGCGCAGCTCCTTGACGATCGCGTCCTCGGCCAGGCCATCGACTTCGCTGGCGTAGTCCATGCGCTGCTTCTCCACCACGTTCAGCGCGTCCAGCCGGTGCATGTGCCGCAGCAGGATGTTCCCGCCGGCGCGCGCGGCCTTGACCATGATGTTGACGGCAGGAGGAAGCATCGCGGACTCCGGGGACGCGGGGGCGGGTTCGGCAGGGGAAAAGAACGCCCCGGCGCGGTGGCCGGGGCGCGCAGTTTACCATCCGCGCCATGAGCAACCTCCTGCACGCGGCGGACCGGATCCGCATCGTCCTTGTCGGCACCCAGCACCCGGGCAACATCGGCTCGGCCGCAAGGGCGCT
>JAIUOJ010000079.1 GCA_020161335.1 Pseudomonadota bacterium | reverse complement strand
GTCCCGAGGACAAGCTGGCGCTGGTGCGGCGGCTGCAGGCGCAGGGCCGCGTGGTGGCGATGGTCGGCGACGGCCTCAACGATGCCCCGGTGCTGGCCGGCGCCGACGTCTCGATCGCGATGGACAAGGGCGCGGCGCTCGCCCAGCGCGCGGCCGACATGGTGATGACCGGGCCGAGCCTGGCGCGGATCCCCGCCGCGATCGCGGTTGCGCGCCGCACGCAGCGCGTGATCCGGCAGAACTTCGGCTGGGCGCTGGGCTACAACCTGCTGGCCGTGCCGCTGGCCGCCGCGGGCATGGTCACGCCGTGGATCGCGGCGCTGGGCATGGCCGGCTCGTCGCTGGTGGTCACGCTCAACGCATTGCGGCTGGCGCGCTCGGGGGCGTCCCGATGAGTTGCCTGCACGCCCGCCCCCAATCCGCGCCCGCGTGGCGCATCGCGCGACGTTGCGCGTCGGCGCGGGCGACGTCAGGCTGTCGGGACAGGCGCGCCAGCGCGACCGCCACGGCCCCCGGGAGGCGCATGCCATGAGGATCCTGCTGATGCTCGTGCCGATCAGCCTGGTGCTGCTCGGCATCGCCGTCTGGGCCTTCGTGTGGGCCGTGCGCAAGGGCCAGTTCGACGACCTCGACACGCCGCCGCTCGACATCCTCGCCGACGACGAGGACGACCCGCCGCCGCGCGACCGTGGACAGCGCGATGCCGATTGACTGGCTGGTGCTGCTGGCGGCGCTGGCCGCCGGGCTGCTCGGTGGCCTGCATTGCGCGGCCATGTGCGGCGGCATCGCCACCGGGCTTTCGGCGGCGACGCCACTCGGCGGCTGGAGCGCGGCACTGCAGCTCAACCTCGGGCGCGTCGGCGGCTACGTGCTGGCCGGCGTCGTCGTCGGTCTGTTCGGCCATGGCCTGGTGTCGCTGCTGCGCGATCCATGGATCGGCGTCGCCCTGCGCGCGCTTGTCGGGCTGGCGCTGGTGGTGGTGGCGCTGCGCCTGTTCGGCGCGCGCCTGCTGCCGGGCTTCCTCGCCCGCCCCGGGGCCCGTGCCTGGGCCTGGCTGCAGCCGTTGCGGCGCCGCCTGCTGCCGGCCGACACGCTGCCGCGCCGGATCGGCATCGGCGCGCTCTGGGGCTGGCTGCCCTGCGGCCTGAGTTTCAGCCTGCTGCTGGTGGCCTGGCTGCAGGCCAGCCCGCGCAACAGCGCGCTGACCATGCTCGCCTTCGGCCTCGGCACCCTGCCGGTGATGCTGCCGCTCACCTGGTCGGGCCAGCGCATGGGCCGCTGGCTGCGCGATCCGCGGCTGCGCGTGCCGGCGGCGTCGCTGGTGCTCGCCCTGGGCGTGCTGACCATCGCCGCGCCCTGGCTGATGCAGGTGCCGGCCCTGCACGGGCTGCTCGCCGCACTGGGCTGCCGGCCCCTGCCGGCGTAGGCAGCTGCGCGCCCTACCCGCCGTCGCGCGGGATGCCGAGCTGCGCGTCGGCGGCCTTGCGGCGCGCGCGCAGCGCGTCCTCGTAGCGTTCGAACAGGGTCACCGCCAGGTGCCGCGCGGTGTCGTCGGCGACGCGCTGCATGCGCGCATTGCCGAGCGTGGCGGTGGTCTGGGTGAACAACGCCAGCCAGCGCTCGAACGCCATCACGCCCAGCTCGGGCAGCGCGTTGTGGCGCTGCACCGGCGCGCCGTGGAAGCGCCGCGTGCCGCGCAGCATCGCCGACCAGAAGTCGACCAGGTTGGCCAGGTGCGCGGGCCAGTCCCCGACGTGCTGCTCGAAGATCGGGCCCAGCAGCGGGTCGCGGCGCGCCAGCGCGTAGAACGCATGCACCAGTTGCGTGATCTCGGCCTCGCTGCACAGGTCCGGGCCCGGGGCCGGCGCGTCATGGCCGGCAGGGCGATCTTCGGGAGCTTGCAGCATCATGGCCCTGGCGGAAGGGAGCTGAGGCCATTGTGAACGTCGCGCGCTGGCCCCGGCATGATCCGGATCAATGGCCGGACCGCATGCCCGCGCTGCGGACTCCCGCCCCACCCCCGCGCAGGTTGGGGAATGCCTCCCGGCCATGCGAAAATCATCACACTTGGCCCCCGTAGCTCAGCTGGATAGAGCGTCCCCCTCCTAAGGGGAAGGTCGTGCGTTCGAATCGCGCCGGGGGCACCACCCATGCACGGCCATCGTGGCCCGCCCGGCGGGCACCGCGATGCACAGGAGCCCGCAACGCCATGACCCACCCCGTCCTCACCTCCCTCGGCCTGGCCGGCAACGAATCCGGTACCTACCTCGGCAACGGCGAGTGGTCGAAGACCCGCGATGCCGGCGTGCTGGAACCCGTCAATCCGACCACCGGCGAGGTGCTGGGCCGGGTGCAGGCGTCCTCCCAGGCCGATTACGACCTGATCGTCGAGCGTGCCCAGGCCGCCTTCAAGGTCTGGCGCACCACGCCGGCCCCGCGCCGCGGCGAGGCGATCCGCCTGTGCGCCGACGCGCTGCGCACGCACAAGGACGCGCTGGGATCGCTGGTGGCGCTGGAGATGGGCAAGTCCAAGCCCGAGGGCGACGGCGAAGTGCAGGAGATGATCGACATCGGCGAGTTCGCCGTCGGCCTGTCGCGCCAGCTCTACGGCCTGACCATGCATTCCGAGCGCCCCGGCCACCGCATGTACGAGCAGTGGCACCCGATCGGCCTGGTCGGGATCATCAGCGCGTTCAACTTCCCGGTCGCGGTGTGGGCCTGGAATGCGTTCGTCGCCGGCGTGTGCGGCGACATCTGCATCTGGAAGCCCTCGCCCAAGACGCCGCTGTCGGCGATCGCCTCGATGAAGATCTGCAACGAGGCGCTGCGCAAGGGCGGCTTCCCGGACATCTTCTTCCTGTTCAACGATGCCGGCAGCGAGCTGGCGCAGCAGCTGGTGGACGACAGGCGCATCGGCCTGGTCAGCTTCACCGGCAGCACCAAGGTCGGCCGCATGGTCGGCGAGCGCGTCGCCAAGCGCATGGGCCGCAGCCTGCTGGAACTGGGCGGCAACAACGCGATCATCGTCGACGAAACCGCCGACCTCGCGCTTGCGATCCCGGCGATCGCGTTCGGCGCGGTCGGCACCGCCGGCCAGCGCTGCACCACCACCCGCAGGCTGATCGTGCACGAATCGGTGTACGACGATGTGCTGGCGAAACTCGTCACCGCCTACAAGCAGGTGGAGAAGAAGATCGGCGACCCGACCGACCCCGCCAACCTGATGGGCCCGCTCAACAGCTCCGACGCGGTCGATGCCTACCTCGACTCGATCGCCAAGGCCAAGGCCGCCGGCGGCACCGTCGAGACCGGCGGCGCGGCCTTGACCGACCGCAAGGGCAACTTCGTGCTGCCGACGATCATCACCGGCCTGACCAACGACGCCGAGATCGTGCAGCACGAAACCTTCGCGCCGATCCTGTACGTGATGAAGTATCGCGACCTCGACGACGCCATCGACATGCAGAACGCGGTGCCGCAGGGCCTGTCGTCGGCGATCTTCACCACCAACCTCAAGCGCGCAGAGGCCTTCCTCGCTGCGTCCGGCTCCGACTGTGGCATCGCCAACGTCAACATCGGCACCTCCGGCGCCGAGATCGGCGGCGCGTTCGGCGGCGAGAAGGACACCGGCGGTGGCCGCGAATCGGGCTCGGATGCGTGGAAGGCCTATATGCGCCGGCAGACCAACACCATCAACTACTCCGACGCTTTGCCGCTGGCACAGGGCATCAAGTTCGACCTGTGAGGCCGGCATGAATGCTCCCCGCCAGACCAGTTCGCTCGCCGTGGTCAGCCTGGTCTCCGGCATCCTCGGCTGGATCGTGCTTCCCTGGATCGGCAGCCTGGTGGCGATCATCACCGGGCACATGGCGCGCGGCGAGATCCGCCGCTCCCGCGAGACGCTCGACGGCGACGGCCTGGCCGTCACCGGCCTGGTCCTGGGGTACGCCATGTTCGCGGTGAGCCTCGTCGGCATCGTGCTGCTGCTGATGTTCTTCGGCGGCCTCGCCTGGCTCAGCTTCGCGGGCTGAAATGTACGGACTGGCCCGCCCGTTTCTGTTCGGAATGGATGCCGAGCGCGCACACGGCCTGGGCCTGCGTGCGCTGGAGGCGAGCTACCGGACCGGCCTGTCCCGGCTGCTGTCCGCGCGGCCGCGCCCGTTTCCCACCAATGTCTTCGGACTCGCCTTCCCCAACCCGGTCGGCCTGGCCGCGGGCCTGGACAAGAACGGCGCGCATGTCGACGCGCTGTTCGCGCTGGGCTTCGGTTTCGTGGAGATCGGCACCGTCACCCGCGTGCCGCAGGCCGGCAACCCGATGCCGCGCATGTTCCGGCTGCCGCGCTACCGCGCGGTGATCAACCGCCTGGGTTTCAACAACGACGGCGTCGACGCGCTGGTGCGCAACGTCGAGCGCGCGCAGCGGCGCAGCGGGCCGCTGGGCATCAACATCGGCAAGAACAAGACCACGCCGAACGAGTCGGCCGAGTCGGACTACCTGTACTGCCTGGAGCGCGTATACCCGCTGGCGGACTACGTGACGGTCAACATCTCCTCGCCCAACACCGCCGGCCTGCGCGAGCTGCAGGAGGAGCAGTCCCTGCGCCGGCTGGTGGGCGCGCTGCGCGAAGCGCAGGAGCGACTGGCCGCGCGCCACGGCAAGCGCGTGCCGATGCTGGTCAAGATCGCGCCCGACCTCACCGAGGACGACGTGCACGCCGCAGCGCGCGTACTCGCCGACCTGCAGGTGGATGGCGTGATCGCCACCAACACCACCGTCTCGCGCATCAGCGTGCAGGACGATCCGAACTCGCGCGAGACCGGCGGGCTGTCCGGCGAGCCACTGATGAACAAGTCCACCGCCGTGCTGCGCATGCTGCGCACGCGGATGCCCGACTCGATCCCGCTGATCGGCGTGGGCGGCATCCTCTCCGGCGCGGACGCGGTGAAGAAGATGGCTGCCGGGGCGTCGCTGGTACAGCTCTACACCGGCCTGGTCTACCGCGGGCCAAGGTTGATCGGCGAATGCGTCGAAGCGATCCGCCGGCGCAAGGAAGCCCCCAGCCGCGGCAACCTGCCCAGCCGGTGAGACGGGCATGAGCGTCGCCTTCCGCGTGTCCGGCAACGCCGACCTGCGCATGCGCAACACCTTTGGCGTCGCCGCGCGCGCGCCGCTGCTGGTCGAGGTCGACGACGCGGCGGCCCTGCCCGAGGTGTTTGCGCGGCACGTGGCCGGCGGGCCGCCGCCACTGCTGCTGGGCGGCGGCAGCAACCTGCTGTTCGCGAGCGATCCCGAGGGCGTGGTGCTGTCGCTCGCGGCGCGCAGGCGGCAGGTGCTGGCCGACGACGGCATCCTCGGCATCGTGCGCGCCGATGCCGGCGTGGTCTGGCACGACTTCGTGCTGTGGACGCTGGGCCAGGGCTACGCCGGCGCCGAGAACCTGGCGCTGATCCCGGGCACCGTCGGCGCCGCGCCGATCCAGAACATCGGCGCCTACGGCGTGGAGGTGCGCGATCTGGTCCACGTGGTCGAGGCCTGGGAGCCCGCGAGCGGCCGGCGGCTGCGGCTCGACCGCGAGGCCTGCGCCTTCGCCTACCGTGACAGCCTGTTCAAGCGCGAGGCCGACCGCTACATCGTCACCGCGGTCGAGTTCGCGCTGCCGCGCACGCCGGCCTTGCGCCTGGACTATGCCGGCATCGGCGAGGAACTGGCGGCGATGGGCGTCGACGCACCCACGCCCGCGCTGGTGTGCGAGGCGGTGTGCCGGATCCGGCGCCGCAAGCTGCCCGACCCGGCCGTGGTCGGCAACGCCGGCAGCTTCTTCAAGAATCCCATCGTACCCGCGGCGCAGGCGGCGGCGCTGCAGGCGGCGCATCCGGGGCTGCCCCAGTTCGCAGCCGGCGACGACGCCCTGCGCAAGCTGTCGGCGGCCTGGATGATCGACGCCTGCGGCTGGAAGGGGCATCGCGATGGCGATGCCGGCGTATCGCCGCAGCACGCGCTGGTGCTGGTCAACCACGGCCATGCGACCGGCGCGGCCCTGCTGGCGCTGGCGCGCGGGATCGCCGACTCGGTGCGCGCGCGTTTCGGGGTCGAACTCGAGCCCGAGCCCCGGATCGTCGGCGCGCGCTGGTGAACGCGCCGCCACGACGCCGCTGGCTGCCCGCTTCCGCGCACGGCCGCGCGGCGGTGCTGATGCTGGGCAGCACCGCGTCGTTCGCGCTGATGGCGATCGCGATCCGGCTCGCCTCGAAGACCATCCCGACCACCGAGGTGGCGTTCTTCCGCAACTTCTTCGGCCTGCTCGCGCTGCTGCCGATGATCCTGCGCGCGGGCCAGCGGATGCCGCGCACGCGCCATGTCGGCCTGTACATGGTGCGCACCGTGATCGGGCTGGGCTCGATGCTGTGCGCGTTCTGGGCCATCGGCCACCTGCCGCTGTCGCAGGCGGTGTCGCTGGCCTATGCCACGCCGCTGTTCGTGACCATCGCCGCCGCGCTGTGGCTGGGCGAGACCGTGCGCGTGCGCCGCTGGCTCGCGGTGGTCGCGGGCCTCGTCGGCGTGCTGGTGATCCTGCGCCCCGGCGCCAGCTTCACGCCCGGCATGCTGGTCGCGCTGATGGGCGCCCTGCTCGCGGCGGTGGTGTCGATCCAGATCAAGCAGCTGTCGAAACTCGACGCGCCGGACACCATCGTGTTCTACACCTACGTGTTCTGGGTGCCGCTGTCGCTGCTGCCGGCGCTGTTCCAGTGGACCTGGCCGGAGGGCCTGGCCTGGCTGTGGCTGGTCGCCACCGGCGTGCTGGGCACGCTCGGGCAATTGCTGTGGACGCGCGCGCTGCAGCTGGGCGAGGTGTCGGCGCTGCAGCCGATCAGTTTCGTGCAGCTGCCGATCGTGGTCGTGTTCGGCTGGGCCCTGTTCGGCGAGACCGTCGACGGCTGGACCATGGCGGGTGCGGCGATCGTGCTTGGCGCCAACGGCTACATCGCGCATCGCGAAGCCACGCTGCTGCGGCGTGCGGCGACCAAGGCACCGCTGGAGGCGGCGAAACCCGGCGAATAGCCGACATCGGGGACGCGGGGTTGGTGGCCAGGAAAACGAAGGGCCGGTTGCCCGGCCCCTCGCCACCACGTTGATCCAGTGTTTCCGTCAGGGCGTGACGGTCAATCGGATCGCCGCCGCCCGCTTCGGGGTTGCCACGTCGTTGCTGCTGACGCAGTAGAACGCATCGCGCGTCCCGGCGGGCAGCCCCACAGCGCTGACGGCGATGCCCGTCGCGCGGGATGCCCCCGGCGCCAGCGTGCCCGTCGGCGGGGTGACCGCACCGATCCAGGGCGCGCCGCACTGCACTTCTCCGGTCACGCGCATCGCCAGGCCCGGGAAGCTCGTGTTGGCGGTCCAGGCGCCGACGCCTGCCGTGCTGATGGTGATGCCCACGAAGCCGCCATCGCCCAGCGTGTTGGAGGCATACCAGGCCCAGCGGTTGGCGAAGGTCGAGGTGGTGTGGACCACCAGCCAGTAACGGCCTGCGGGCAAGTTGACGTTCTGGCCGGCCGCAGCGAGGTCGAGCGTGATCGCCGCACCCGTGGTGTCAACGCCCGGCGCGGTGGCCGCCGCGGTGTACGTCCACGCCGCAGTCCCCGGCGAGGTCAACGGGTTGCCGGCCGGCAGGCCGGCGGCATCCGGGTAAATCGACCAGGTCAGCGACGGCGACACCGTGGCCAGCGCGGATCCGCTGACCACGAAGCCCTCGGTCCGAAGCGACAGGATTCGCGTCGGCCCGCCCAGGCGGAAGTCATCCGCCGCGAACTGGGCCGCGGACCCGGCGACCGCGGGATCGGCATAGCGCGTCGCACGGAAGCCGGAGGTCGCGTTCTGGCCGAGCGCATCGACGATCGATGCACGCCCCGTGCCGGTGTTGTCGAACTGGTAGGCGAGCGGCGTGCCGCCGATGTTGGCCACGGTGGTGGACGCCGTTCCGGTCTGCCCGGACTGCAGCGACAAGGCAGCGAGGTTCGGCAGCTGGATCACCGGCGGCGGCACGATCACCGCGATCGGCAGGCTCAGCGTCGGCGGCGCCGTCTGCGACTGCAGCACCACCGGCGTCAGCACCAGGCGGCCGAAGTTCCACTGGCCGTTGGCCGGCAGGTCGGTCCCGCGCACGGTCACGCGCACCGCGACCGTGCCATTGGCCGGCACCTTCACGTTGGCCGGGGTCACCGTCGCCGGCAGGCCTTCGACCTGCGTGCGGTAGGCCTGCGCCGTGTTCTGCGTGTTGCGGAAGGTCCGCACGAACACGCACTGCGGCGCGCAGACGCGCTTGATCATGTTCGGCTGGTTCAAGACGGACGGATCGCCACCGGTCGCCGGGTTCGCCGCCGCGTAGTTCGCGGTGGTCTCGTTCAGCACCAGGCCGGCGTTGATCGCGCGGTCGACGCGGATGCGGCCGGAACCGGCGGCATGCGGGTTGGCCGGGGTCACGCCGTCCTCGAGCAGCACGGTGCGGTCCGCGGTCATCGCCAGCGCCGACTTGATCTCGGGCGCGGTCCAGGTGGGACGTGCCTGACGGATCAGGCCAGCCGAACCGGCCTGGTGCGGGGATGCCATCGAGGTGCCGTTGTACAGCGCCACGTCGTTCTCGAAGCCGGAGATCGTGGTCCCCGCGACGGCGGCGAGGATGCTCACGCCGGGTGCGGTGACGTCGGGCTTGAGCAGGTCGAAGTTGCCGGCCGGCCCGCGCGAGCTGAATGCGCCCAGCGCGTCCACCCGATTGGCGAGGATGATCGCCGGGTACGGGATGCCCGCGGTTGCCGACGGATTGGCAGCGACGAAGTTGCGCAATGCATCGCCGTCCGCCTGCAGGATGCCGAACGCCGGCACGGTCGTGGCCGGCACCGACGGGATGATGCCGCCCGCCGCGTTGTTGGCGATGACCACCGCGATCGCGCCCGCGGCCGCCGCATTGTCGACCTTGATCGAGAACGCGCAGGTGCCGCGGCGGACGACGGCGATCGCGCCGGCGAACGTCCCCGCCGGATAGGCCACGCAGCCATCATCGGTCGCGTTGATGCGGGGACTGACGACAAGCCGCGTGGTGCCCGGGATTGTGGCCGTCTGGCTGACGCCACCGGTGCCGGGGTTCATCTCGATCGCGGCCAGCGCCGGGGGCACCGGCTGCGGCGAGGTGACCTGCAACGCCACGACGAACTCGCCGCGGCCATGCTGCGACGCCGCCGTGGACGACACCCACGGCTCGTGGTGGCCCATGGTGTTCGGACCCGGGCCGCTGTTGCCCGCGGACGCGGCGATGTACACGCCGGCGTTGACCGCGTTGAGGAACGCCAGCGACACCGACTCGCTCCACGGCGAAGCGCCGCCGCCGATCGAGTAGTTGACCACGTCGACCACGCCGTCCGCGATCAGCTGGTTGATCGCCGCGACCGCCGACACGTTCGGGCACAGGCCCTGGCCGGTGGCGGTATTGGTGTAGCAGATGTCGAAGGCGATGATGTTCGCGCGCGGCGCCACGCCGGAGATGCGGCGGATGTTGCCGAGCACGTTGACGTCGCGGCGGTTGCCGGCGGCCGTCGAGGCGACGTGGCTGCCGTGGCCGTTGGTATCGCCGAAGCCGGGCTCCTCGCGGATGTTGGCCACGCCGCACTGGTTGCCCGGCGTGCCGCAGACGAAGTCGTAGCCGCCGATCAGCTTGGCATTGCAGCGACCCGCGTCGACGCCACCGGCCGCGCAGGTGCCGAGGTAGACGCCGTTGCCGAGCGGATTGGCGTGCGCGTAGCCGTCGATCGGATCGACCGCGGCGAACGAGGGGCTACCGAAGTTGATGCCCGAATCGAGGATGCCGAAGACCACGCCTTCGCCCTGGTAGGGCCCGGAGGCACCCGGGTTGCTGCCGCTCCACACCGGCGGCGCGCCGATCAGCGTCGGGCCGGTATCGGTGTCGAGCGCATACTCGCGGTACTCCTCGACCAGCAGCACGTCCGGCAGCCTGACGACCCGCGCGGCTTCGGCGGGATCGAGCTGGGCGACCACGCCGTTGACCGCATGCTGGAAGCGCTTGCTCACCTGCGGCTGGCGACCGATGGTCTGCGCGATGCCGCGTTCGAGCTGGGCCTGGCGATCCTGCAGGTGGCTGACGTAGGCCTTTGCCTGCGCACTGCGCATGTCGGCGCGCGGCTTGCCCGACGCGCTTGCGCGCTTGGGCAGCGCGGCCAGTCCGGAGATGCCACCCTCGTAGGCGGCCGCCGCCGGCTCGCGGAACACGACGATGTAGGTGCCATCGCCGCGCACGCCGGTCGCCTGCGCCGCCGCGCCACCCGCCTTCGTCGCCGCGACCGCGGCGGTCACCGCAGTCGTTGCCTGCGACGCGCTTGCGGACGACGTGCCGCGCAACGCGCCAAGCCCGCCTTCCCACTGCACCGCCGCGGCCAGCGACGCGGCTGCCACCGCGCACAAGCCAATCGCCACGCCCCATCGCGCCCTGATATCCATGCCACCTCCGGAAAGATGCCGCTGCCCCATCGGAAATCGACGGCATCCAGGCCAGGCCTGCCGTCGACGCTTTCAAGCAAGCACACAGGATGGCCGTGCAATGGCCCGGGCGGCCGCAGCCGCCGAGGCCGTGCACTGCCGCCCCTGTACGGCCGCGCATCCCCGTGTCCCACGTGACCCGACTCTACCCGAGTTCACCGCGGTTGTGACAGGGTTCGCATGTGATGCGCGCAATCGGTGCACACCGCTCGCACGATCCGCGGATGAATGCGGCCCGCGCACGCGGGCACGGCGGCTCCTGCGCCCCACTGCCGTCCATTCGTGCTGCGGCGCGAAACGGAATCGCGCGGACGCACGCATCCACCTCGCGAACCGGCGCGGCGCGCAGCCCCGGCCCGGGTGCGGATCCATGCGGCCCTGTATGGCAACCCCTGGTGCCCCGCGATCGCGGAGCGTCAGCGCCCCGCGTCGACCGACGCCGGATGCCCGCCGAAGCGACCATTGCGGAAGACCACCAGGTAGGTGCCGACCGCCCAGGTCGCCGCGGCCGCCCAGCCGGCCAGGATGTCCGACGGGAAATGCACGCCGAGGTACACGCGTGACAGCCCCACCATCGGCACGAACACCGCCATCGCGCCGACCACCCACCCGCGCCAGCGCGTGGGCCACGCCAGCAGCACCAGCACGCAGGCGAGCGTCATCGATCCCATCGCGTGGCCGCTGGGGAAACTGAAGTTGCTTTCCGGCGCGATCGATTCCCAGAGCGTTGGCCGCTCGCGCGCGAACAACTGCTTCGCGGCCACGTTCAACAGTCCAGATCCACCCAGCGCCACCGCCGCGAACAGGCCCTCGCGCCATCGCCGCAGTGCGAGCAGCACCAGCACCAGGCCGACGTCCACCGGCACCACGCCCCAGGCGTAGCCCACCTGCGAGAAGAACAGGAACACCCGGTCGAAGCCGTCGTGCGCCATTTGGCGGGCCAACAGCAGGATCGGTTCGTCGAACGGAATGACCTCCGACGCATGCACCTCGTCGGCGAGCTCCATGAACGCCCACATCGGCAGGAGGACGCCGGCGAACAGCAGCGCCAGCCAGCGGCTGCGGCGTCGCGCGAGGCTGGCGCACGCGTCGATGGCGTCGCGCCACCAGCCCGCGTCAGGCATCCACGCCGCGCCCGTAGCTGCGGTCCACATAGGCGTCGATGAGCGCGACGAACTCGTGGGCGATGTGCTCTCCGCGCAGGGTCACGGCCTTCTCGCCGTCGATGAACACCGGCGCGGACGGCGCCTCGCCCGTGCCCGGCAACGAGATGCCGATGTTGGCGTGCCGCGACTCGCCGGGGCCATTCACCACGCAGCCCATCACCGCCAGCGTCATGTTCTCCGCGCCGGGCCGGGTGACCTTCCACTCCGGCATCTTCGCGCGCACGTGCTCCTGCACCACCTTGGCCAGTTCCTGGAAGAACTCGCTCGTGGTGCGGCCGCAGCCCGGGCACGCGGTGACCATCGGCGTGAACGCGCGCAGGCCCATGGTCTGCAGCAGTTCCTGCGCGACGATCACTTCCTGCGTGCGCGACGCGCCCGGTTCGGGCGTGAGCGAGATGCGGATGGTGTCGCCGATGCCTTCCTGCAGCAGCACCGCCAGCGCCGCGCTGGACGCGACGATGCCCTTGCTGCCGATGCCGGCCTCAGTCAGGCCGAGGTGCAGCGCGAAATCGCTGCGCCGCGCGAGGTCGCGGTACACGGCAATGAGTTCCTGCACCCCGCTGACCTTGGCCGAGAGGATGATCTTCTCGCGCGGCAGGCCCAGTTCGACCGCACGCTCGGCCGAATCGATGGCCGAACGGATCAACGCCTCGCGCAGCACGCGACCGGCATCCCAGGGTTCGGCGCGCGTTGCGTTCTCGTCCATCAGCGTGGCCGCGAGCGACTGGTCGAGCGAGCCCCAGTTGGCGCCGATGCGCACCGGCTTGCCGTACTTGATCGCGAATTCGATCAATTGCGCGAACTGCGTGTCGCGCTTCCTGCCGAAACCGACGTTGCCCGGATTGATGCGGTACTTCGCCAATGCTTCGGCGCAGGCCGGCTCGCCCGCCAGCAGCTGGTGGCCGTTGTAGTGGAAGTCGCCGATGATCGGCACCTCGATCCCCTGCATCGCCAGGCGCTCGACGATGCGCGGCACCGCCGCGGCCGATTCGGGATTGTTGACGGTGATGCGCACCAGTTCCGAGCCCGCGCGCCACAGCTCGCCGACCTGCTTCGCGGTCGCAGCCACGTCGGCGGTATCGGTGTTGGTCATCGACTGCACCACCACCGGCGCGTCACCGCCCACCTTCACCCCGCCGATGCCGACCTGGCGGGTCGCGCGGCGAGGCGCGGCCCCGAACGCGGCCAACGCCGGATCCGCGTGGCAAGGCGGGACGCCCTGGGAAGGACTGGATTGCGGCTGGGCGGACATGGCGCCATTTTACCCGTGATCCGCGGCCCCCTGCCGGCATCCGCGAAGCGCCATCCCTCGGGCCGCCGCACGGACACGGCATGACACCCGGATGACGCCGACGCCGCTATGCTGCCGGCATGAACGACGCGGTCACCGGCGAGATCCTCACGCCCAGCCAGCTCAACACCCTCGCCCGCGACCTGCTCGAGGACACCTTCCCGCTGGTCTTCGTCGAAGGCGAACTGGGCAACGTGTCGCGCCCGGCGTCCGGCCATCTCTACTTCACGCTGAAGGACGCGCGCGCGCAGGTGCGATGCGCGCTGTTCAAGCCCAAGAGCCAGTGGCTGCCGTTCCAGCCGCGCGAGGGCCTGAAGGTGCTCGCGCGCGGCCGGCTGACCCTGTACGAGGCACGCGGCGACTACCAGCTGATCCTCGACACCCTGGAGGAGTCCGGCGAAGGCGCGCTGCGCCGCGCGTTCGAGCAGCTCAAGGCCAGGCTGCAGGCCGAGGGCCTGTTCGATGCCGGGCGCAAGCGGCCCCTGCCCGCCTACGTGCGCCGGCTGGCCGTGATCACCTCGCCGTCCGGCGCCGCCGTGCGCGACGTCCTGAGCGTGCTGGCGCGGCGCTTCCCGCTGGTCGAGGTGGACGTGCTGCCGGTGCCGGTCCAGGGCGAGGCCGCCGCCGCGCAGATCGCGTCGATGCTGCACCGCGCCGCCGGCAGCGGACGTTACGACGCGATCCTGCTCGCCCGCGGCGGCGGTTCGCTGGAAGACCTGTGGGCGTTCAACGACGAGGCGCTGGCGCGCACGATCGCCGCGTCGCCGGTGCCGGTGGTGTCCGCGATCGGCCACGAGACCGACTTCAGCCTCTCCGACTTCGCCGCCGACCTGCGCGCGCCCACGCCCTCTGCCGCCGCGGAGCTGCTGGTCCCCGACCGGAACGACCTCGCGCAGCGGCTGGCCGGGCTGCGCCGGCGGCTGGTGGGCGTGCAGGTCCATCGCCTGCAGCGGCTGGCACAACGTGGCGACCGCGCCGCGCTGCGCCTCGCCGCGCTGCGGCCGCAGGCGCGCCTGCAGGCGTTCCGCCAGCGCCAGGGCGAAGCCCTGCGGCGGCTGGAAGCCGCCTGGCAGTCGCGCCTGCAGGCCCATCGCGCCACCCTGCGCCATGCGCGCGCGGTGCTGCAGGCCACCCGTCCGCAGCGCCGCCTGCAGGCCCTGCGCGACCGACTGGAGGCCCTGCGCACGCGTCCGCAGGCCGCGATCGCGCGACGCCTGCAGGGCGAGGCCCTGCGCCTGCGCGGCCTCGCCCGTTCGCTGGATGCGGTGAGCCCGCT
>JAIUOJ010000078.1 GCA_020161335.1 Pseudomonadota bacterium | reverse complement strand
CTGGCGTTGGCGATGGGATTGATCACGGCGCCCAATGTCCAGCCGCACAGTCCGCCCGAGTCTGTTCCACTGCTTTCAGGCACCACATTGATCCGCGTCGATTCGATGCCGCCGTTGCTGCCGTCGACCAGTTCCCCGGCCGCGTTGCGCGATTCGATGACCAGCCGATACACCGGGTGCACGTCGATGGTGCAGGCCAGCCCGGCATCGGCGACGCGCAGGTGCTGGCGCACGCGCGCCTCGCGGTCGTTGATGCGCGTGATCGTGGTGAGGTCGTTGTTGCCATTGCGGAACCGGCGCGCCGACCCGGTCGCGCTGCCGTCCTCCTTCAGGGCCTGCGCGGTCTGGGCGTTGATCATGCGCACCAGCTCGGCGGGCGTGAAGCCGGCGAAGGTGGCGCCTTGCGGAAGCTCGGGGCTGACGGTGCCATCGAACACGCGTGGACTGAAGCGACGCCAGCGACTGCTGTTGCGCAGTTCGTGGAACGGGATCTCCAGCGTGCGCCCATCGGCGAAGCCGCTGCGGCGTGCCTTCGGGAACGTGAGGTCGTCGCCGCATTCGGCGGTCGGCGAGCGCTTGCGGAAGGCAGTGGCGTCGTCGACCAGCAGTTCCAGTTCGCGCAGGCACAGGTCGTCGCTGCCCGGGACTTCCACGCGCAGGACGGTGATGTCCGAGAGATCGCGGATGCCGGTGGTGCGCAGGTGGAACGTGGCTTCGCCGCCGGAGATCGGGAACGGCTGCTCGGGGGCATCCAGCCAGGTCGCGGCCTGAGAATCGGCACGTCCGGGGATCCCGTGGTGGAGGCGCACGCGCACGTTGCCGGTGGTGATCGCGCCGGCGGCCGTGGACAGCTTCAGGCGGATCGCGATCTTGCCCACGGCATGCGGCTCGTCCGGGTTGGGCGCGTAGGCGCAGGCGGTGCCGGACCGGCTCCAGTAGCTGCCGTCGCCGGCCTTGATGAAGTAGCAGTTCTGCGTGTTGCGTGCCGGCGCCGGGTCGGTCCAGGTCCGGTAGCCGTTCGGCTGCGCGCCGAGGTTGGCGACCATCTCCACAGGTTCGGCGGTGAACTCGAGGGTGCCTTCCGCGCCGAGGCGCCAGACCTGCCGCCACACCTGCACCTGCGGGGGGCTGCCGCTGCTGTCCCAGCCGATCTGGAAGCTCAACGACGGCGACACAGCAGGTTTGGTCGGCGTCGCGTCCGCGCGATAGCGCACGCTGCGCCCGATGACGGCGAGGTTCCGCTGCGGGAAGGAAGGCTGCTCGACTTCCAGCACCGGGGGCCGCCGCGGATCGAACACCGCGTCCTGGCCGCGCCCTGGCCGATCGCGCTGCCTGGCGGTCTCTGCCGGCGCGCGCTGGCCGGCGGTGGTCGCCGCGTCGCCGGTGGCCGGGCGATCACGCGACGTGGTCCCGTCCTGCGCAAGCGCGGGCGCAGGCGCCTGCGCGAACAGGGCAGGCAGCAGCCCGGCGAGGATCGACGCCGTCATCGTCCTGGTCATCGCTTCACTCCGTCGCGGCGAAACACGGGCCAGCGGCGTCGATCCCCCGGCAATCGACGCTCGACCCCGTTCGCCACGCATGACCGTCCATGCCAAGGGGCGGCCGCGGCATCCCGGCGCGGCCGGACGAGCCCCGGATCGGATGCGTGCCGGGTCGTCCTGCGGATTAACGGCGCCGTTCGCGCGCAACGGCCATCGCGTGCGTCGCGCGGGCAGGTGCCGTGGTCGTCGGCCCTAGGGCGCGGTCGCCGTCTCGTCTCCGGGCGAAACCACCACGCGGTTGCGGCCACCCAGCTTGGCCTGGTACAGCGCCTGGTCGGCGAGGCGCACCAGCAGCTGCGGATGCGCCGGATGCGCGGGAAAGCCGGACACGCCGAACGACAGCGTGGTGCGCATCGTGCGCTCGCCGGTCTCGACTTCCAGCGCCTCGAAATCGCGGCGCAGCTCTTCGGCCAGCGCTGCGGCCGTGGTCAATCCCGTGCCGGGCAGCATCAGCAGGAACTCCTCGCCGCCGTAGCGGCAGACGACGAGGCCGGTGTCGCGCACGCGCGCGGTGAGCAGGCCACCGAGCTGGCGGATCATCTCGTCGCCGGCCGGATGGCCATAGGTGTCGTTGATGCGCTTGAAGCGGTCGATGTCGATCAGCACCAGCGACAGCGGGCGGTCGGAGCGCGTGCAGTCGTCCAGCGCCTGCTGCAGCGTCTGGTCGAGGTAGCGGCGGTTGTACAGCCCGGTGAGCGGGTCGCGCAGGGCCTGTTCCTGCAGCAGCGCCTGCAGCGAGGTGATCTCGTCGAGGCGCTCGCCGAGCTGCCGGCGGCTGTCGCGCAGCGACACGCCGCGGCCATAGGCGCCCTGCGCGAAGAACACCAGGTACAGCGTGAGCAGCAAGATGCACAGCACGCTGGTGGCCAGCGAGGTCTGCGGCTGGAACGCCAGGCCGTGCGCCAGCGCCACGATGGCGACACCGGACGCGATCGCCAGCAGGCCCTTCCACAGGCTGGGCACGCCCATGTAGATCACCACGTTGAGGCACACGCCGATGAACAGCATGAACGAGATCCACAGCGGCAGGCCCCACACCGCCATCCACGCGCCCAGCAGCACGCCGTCGAGCAGCACGTTCTGCATTTCCGCGCGCAGCGGGCTGTCCGCGCGCGCCGCGCGCCAGTAGGCGAGCTGCGGGTAGGCCAGCAGCTGCAGGACCAGCAGCGACCACATCAGCGGGCCGGCGCCGATGGCCACCAGGTGCGTCGCCAGCACCGGCAGCAGCAGCGCGAAGAACAGGGCGCGATTGCGCCGGTTGAGCGTCACCACCCAGTGCAGCTTGCCTTCCCCCACCCCATCCCCCCGGTTGCGCAGTCGATGCCCATGCGCGGCGCCACCCCGTCCCTGGCGCGGGCTGTCGGCGCGACGGCCAGTGTATTCGCCAACGGCGCGCGCCGCACGCGCGCGGCCGTTCCCGTCACCGCGCGCGCGGTGGTTTGCCCGCCGCCGAGGCCGCCGCATCGTGCACGTAGACCGCATCGCGGAACGCCTTGTGCAGGCCGGTGCTGCCGGGCGGTACGTCCTGCGTGAACAGCACCGCGGCGATGTCGTTGCGCGGGTCGATCCAGAACAGGGTGTTGGCATAGCCGTCCCAGAAGAACTCGCCGACCGCGCCGGAGGCTTCTTCCGCGTCCGCCGGTGGCGAATGGCGCACCGCGAAGTCGATGCCGAAGCCGACCTGGCCCTTGCCCGGCAGCCACGAGCTATCGGTGACCTGCTGCGGCAGCGCGTCCGTCGCCATCAGCGCGACCGTCGCGGGCTCGAGGATGCGCACGCCGTCCACCGCGCCGCCGCCGACCAGCATCCGCGCGAAGCGCATGTAGTCGTCGAGCGTCGACGCCAGGCCGAAGCCGCCGGGCGTGAACGTCCACGGCACCGTGTTCAGCGTCGGGAACTCGTCCGTGCGCCCGCGGGTGAACGCACCGTCGGCCCATTTGTAGATCGCGGCCATGCGCGCGCGCTTTGCCTCGGGCACGAGGTAGGACGTGTCGTGCATGCCCAGCGGATCGAGCACGCGCTCGCGCATCAGCTGTGCAAACGGCTTGCCGGCGAGCTTCTCCGCCAGCCGCGCCTGCACGTCCACCGAAGGACCGTAGATCCAGCGCGTGCCGGGCTGCGCCACCAGCGGCACGCGCGCCAGGCGCTCGGAGAACTCCGCCAGCGTATGGCCCGGGTCGACCGGCCGCGCTTCGGCCAGCAGCCGGCCCACCGGCGTCTGGTCGTTGTCGGCGGCGAAGCCCGCGGTGTGGCGCAGGATGTCGTACACCGAGATCGGCCGCGACGGGGCCTCGTAGCGTGGCTGGCCATCGGCATCGGTGCCGGCGTAGACGCGCATGTCGGCGTACTCGGGCAGGTGCTTCGACAGCGGATCATCGAGCTGGAACCTGCCTTCCTCGTACAGCGTCATCAGCACCACGCCGGTGATCGCCTTGGTCATCGAATAGACCTGCACGATGGTGTCACGCGCCATCGGATGCCCGGCTTCGCGGTCGGCATCGCCGAAGGCGCCAAAGTAGGCCTCGCGTCCGTTCTCGTAGACCAGCGCCGAAACGCCGACCGACTTGCCATCGGTGACGCGGCCGCGCAGCACCGCGTCGAGGTGCGCGGGATCCACCCGTGTCGTCGCTGCTGCCGGCGACGGCGCGGCGTCGGCGTCCTTCGCGGGCGCCGCGGACTGGCAGGCGGCCAGCAGTGCGGACAGGCCAACGGCGATGCAGGCTCTCATGCGGAGTCTCCAGTCGGGACGGGGTCGATCCGGGGAGGCGGGGCAGGGCGCCGGCGCGCCGCTGGCGAGTCTGGCATACATCGCCGCCGCGGCGAACCGGTCAGCCGGGGCCGAACAGCCCCACCGCGAGCTGCGCCCACAGCAGAAGGAACGCCAGCACGACCAGCGCGGCGAGGCCGATGCGCAGGGCGCGCCCGCGGACCAGGCGCACCACCAGTTCCAGGGCGGCGCAGGCCACGGCGAGCATGGCGCCGAATACCACGAAGTCGCCGGGAGACCAGTCGACCTCGCGCGTGAAACGCATCGCCACCCAAGGCGCCAGCAGCAACAGCGCCGCGCCTCCCCACAGCGCCCATCGCCAGCCGGTTGCGCGCGCGCCATGCGCGTCGCGTGCCTGCATCGTCATCGCACACTCCCCGTCGGGACATCCATCGGCGCGCAGCGTGGCGCCGTCATGCGCGGCGACGATGGCCGGCGGGTGAAGCGAGGGTGAAGTGCGAGGCGTGGCGGCGAGCCCGCAGCGGCTACGAACCCGGCAGCAGCACCGGGTCGGGCGGCTCGTCGGGCTCGGGCGGCGGCGGCAGGTGCGCGGGCGTACCCGGCAGGTGGAACGCCACGCGGTCGAACAGGCGCGCATAGAACGCCTGGTTCTGCACCGTGTTGCTGCCCACGCGCACCAGGTTGACGTTGCTGCCGATCGGCAGCGGCACCGACACCGAACCGATCATGCTCACGCCGACGCTGGCCGAACTCGCCTGCGTCTTGAGCGCATAGCGCTCCTGCACCGCGTTGATGAACACGATCGCGCCGCCATCGGCATGCTCGACGCAGGTCGTGCGCACGTTGAGCTGGGTGTGCACGTCCGCCTGCGGCTGGAACACCTTGGTCGCCTCGAGCGATTCGGCGGCCAGCTTCGCGATCACGTAGCCCTGCCCCAGCAGCGCGCGCCGGGTCGCTTCACAGGCGACCTGCGGCGCGACCGGGAAACTGCGCGAATACGTGTCCTTCGCGCCGAAGGTCTCGCCCAGCGGCGGCGCCTCGGCCTTGTGCCGGCCACCGCCGCAGGCGGACAGGACGGTGGCCAACAGGAAGGCGGCGAGGATGGCGCTGGCGTACGGTTTCGCGGGCGACATGCGGGGGCGCGTGGCGTTGTTGGGGGCGTGGAGAGGATAACGAGCACGACATGCAGGTGTCCTGAACGTTCTCAGTGCCGAGATCCCTGCGCGCCTCAGATCGCGAGCGAGTGAGGAATCCGCTTCAAGCTGCCATCCATCCAATGCCGCCTCACGGCGGCTCAGTGAGAGCGTGCATGTCGGTGTGGGGTGTGAAGCCGGATGGGTCTCCATCGGACGAACACCGTTTCGCCTGCGGATCCTGCCGAGGGAAGGCGCATCGGACGATGCGCCCTCCCGTGAAAAGCCACTGCAACAATCAGCTGGATGGACTCCCTAGCGTCCGGGAATTCGACAGCAGGTTGCATTCACCTGATAGGAGATTACTGACAAGAGGGACCCGACCAGATCGCAACTCCACCCCGAAGGTTGTCCGGCCGTTACCATGGGTTGTGAATTGCTCACCCCTATGCCCAACGGACCGCCGCAGCCACCGCCTGTGGCCGTGTATCCTGCGGGACAACTCACAGCGCGTGTCTGCAAACCGCTAAGTAGATTCAGGTTTCCGCTCTGTTGCGCGACGGTGCAGTCAAGCGCGGTGGCCTCTGGTTCCATGAAGTAGCCGTTGACGTCGATGACCAAGTTCGATTGAAAAATGCTGTATACCGAGAACTGGGTAGGACATGCTGGTCTGCACAGTCTGAAGTGCGATTCGTTTGATGTGTCGACGTTGGCGATGTAATTCAAGGATGAAGCCAGCGGTCGTGCCTCGTTCGAAGGGAAGACAGTGAAGTATCCGTGGTGCGTTGGATGGTTCGCTGTGATCTTGACCGTCAATGCGGACGCATTCTCGGGAATGCCGCAGTTGCTCGCGTCGCCGCCCTGCGCGGTGAAGTCGGTGCTGGTGAAAGCGACGAAGCCACGAGAACTGTTCGCCAAGATTGGGCCGCCGACGATTCGCGTGTCCACGATGCGGCACGGTGTTAGCGGGGTGTACACGAGGTCGGAACCTGCTTGTCCGATTTTGTGGGCTGAGGGGGCAAGAGAGTTGGCGTTGCCCATTAGCGCCTTGTTCATTGAGTTGAAGTCAACGGCAGAAGCCGCACGCTCTAGGTTGACGATATCCGCATTCTGCAGCACGGACGCCATCCTCTGCGACCACTCTCCTTGCGAAACGCTGTCGCGTACTGCCCCACTGCTTGCCCATTCCCTGACAATGGCGCCGGAAAGTTCATCGCGCATTGATTCAGGCGCCAAGCCCGTAGACGTAGAGGACATCCAGGCGATGCCTCCCGCGGCGACCGGCAACGCAATCACAAGAACCCCGAGTGAAAGCTTGGTGATGATGGAACGCATGTTGATCCCCCTTGAGATTTGATTGCTTGCGAAACATGCGCACAAGGAGCGAGCGGGGTCGCTCTAGCACGCACCCGTTGATGACTACGCCTGGGTGGATCGCTTGGCAATGCGCGATCCTGCTGCCCAAGCCGTAATAAATCTTCCATCGGAGGGCTGCCCGCCTCCCGGCGTGTCCGGGAGAACAGTGGACTTCGGGAAAAGGCGTGATGGCGGTCAATTTTTCTCGCGTATCCGGGTGAGGATCCATCATCACGAGACGCGGCAGCCTCGAATCAAGCGCGAAATCTGTCGTCGGTCACTGTGCGAGACAGTATTTCCGTACATGTTTTACGCAGGGGAGTAGATCCGAGGGGGCTACGAATGACCACGCTTAGCGAGAGGGTCCGGCGTGCCCGGACGATTTCGAAGCTGACGCAAAGTCAGCTGTCAGAGCGACTCGGTGTGCTTAGGGGCGCGGTAACCCAATGGGAGCATCCAGACGGAACATTGCCGAGCATGAGGCATCTGATCGCAATCGCCCAGCATACTGGCGTGAATCTGGAGTGGCTTGGAACTGGTCGGGGAGAGGTTTATCTGGACAGCTCTTTGCAGACATGTCCTGTGGTGAATGGGGAGCGCTTTCTCGATGAAATCGAGACTGAGTGCCTGCGCCTGCTGAGATGCATGCCAAGGCGTGTCCGTGAGCAGTTCGTCTCATTGATGCGCGCAATCGTCCGCTGATCCGGGATGTCACTGCGAATGCCAAGGCAGTGCTAGCGCGGCTCGAAGCTGTGAGCAGGGGTCGACTGGATGTAGGGGAAGGTGGCTAAGTTACTGAGAAAGGCGTGAGTGAACGATGTCGTGGGAGACTTCGGCTTGGCGTCTCTCGTCCATTTTGGTTTGGTCCTTCATTCAGTAAAGAATCTCACTCGAACCAATGTCCGCGTCCGTGGCAATGCCGCGTCCGGTCGCCGTCCACCACAGGCCGCCGTACAGGTGCTGCAGGTAGGTGGCGTCGTCGTAGGCCGCCGGCGGGTGCCCGAGCGCGGTCACGAACACGCGGCCGCCGTCGTAGGCGTGGTACCAGGCGACGGGGTGGTCGCGTCCCATGCCGCGCGCTTCCTGTCCCGGCCAGATGCGCGTGGGGTCGTAGCTGGATTCGTCCACGCGCAGCACCGTGCGCAGGCCATCGACCAGCGGCGGCTCGAACTCGTACCACTCGTCGCTCCAGATCCAGCGTTCCGGCAGCGCGAACGCTGTGGGGAAATCGCGATCGACGACCTGCACCACCGCGCTCTGCACCATCGGGTGGATGCGGAAACGCCGGCCGATCAGCTGCTCGAACCACGGCCAGTCGCCGGGCGGATTGAAGATCAGCGCGCGATGCACGGCCACCACGCCGCCGCCCGCGCGCACATAGGCCTGCAGCGCGTCGCGCTGCGCGCCCTTGAGCTCGTCGCCCGGCGTGTTGAGCAGCACGATGCTGGCGTAGCGCGAGAGGTCGGTGTCGAAGGGCGCCGTGTTCCACGTCCAGTCGAGGTCGAAGCCGTGCTGGCGTGCCATGCGCTCGAACTGCGGCTTGGCGACCACCGCGTAGTCGTGGTGGTACTTGTTGGGGACCGCCACCACCAGCACGCGGAACTGGCCCTGCGCCGAGGCGGGCAGCGTGCATGCGGCGAGGCACAGCGCGAGCAACCACCGGAAGGTCTTCATGGCCCGCATCATGCCATCGCGGCGCGAGAGGATGTACGCGCGGCCGGCGATGCGCCGCCACGGGTTACGACGCACTGCCGCAAGCACTTCCCGCCCTGGATGCCTAGAATGCCGGAGCGGGCCGAGGAGAGCGGCCTGCCAAGCCACCACCGCAATTGCGACACGCCGCCGCGCAGGCATGCCCGCGCGCGCGGGGTCATGGACGACGCGCCCCCTCTCCACCGGAGCACCCCCCCATGCATGCCGGACCCGCCCTTCGCGTCGCGCTCGCCTGTCTGCTGCTGTGCCAGTCGCTGCCCGCGGCCTTCGCCGCCACCGTCACCCCCACCGCCGTCACCGGCACCGTCCAGCTCGATCGTCCCGGGCCCGTGATCCCGCCCGAACTCTACGGGCAGTTCATGGAGCAGCTCGGCACCGGCATCGACGACGGCATCTGGGTTGGCCCCGGTTCCGCGATCCCCAACACGCGCGGCTACCGCAACGACGTGCTCGCCGCGCTGAAGGCCTTGAAGGTGCCGTTGCTGCGCTGGCCGGGCGGCTGCTACGCCGACATCTACCACTGGCGCAGCGGCATCGGCCCGCGCGCGCAGCGTCCGGTCACGCTCAATCGCTGGTGGGGCAACAAGGAGGAGCACAACGGGTTCGGCACCCACGAATTCTTCGAGTTCGCCGAACTGGTCGGCGCCCGGACCTTCCTCAACGTCAACGTCGGCACCGGCACGCCGCGCGAAGCGGCCGAGTGGGTGGAATACATCACCTCGCCCACCAACTCGACGCTGGCCAGGGAGCGCCGCCGCAACGGCCGCGACGCACCATGGAAGATCGACTTCCTCGGCATCGGCAACGAGCCCAACGGCTGCGGCGGGCGCATGCGTGCCGAATGGTTCGCCGACCAGTTCCGCCAGTACGTCGGGTTCATCGCCCCGCACGGCGGCACCACCTTCATCGCGTCCGGCCCGGATGCGACCAGCGCCGAGTGGACCCGCACCACCATGGAGATCGCCGGCCAGCACCTCGACGCGTTCTCGATGCACTACTACACGCTGCCCACCGGCGACTGGACCGTGAAGGGCCCGGCCACCGGCTTCGACGAGGCGCAATGGCGGGCGACGTTCGAGCAGACCTACCGGATCGAACCGATGATCCGCGAACAGCGCGCGATCATGGACGAGTTCGATCCGGAGGCGAAGAAGGCGCTGGTGATCGGGGAATGGGGCACGTGGTACGACCCCACGCCCGGATCCCCCGGCGGCTGGCTGCAGCAGCAGAACAGCCTGCGCGATGGCCTGGTGGCGGCGGCGAACTTCAACATCTTCCACCGCCATGCCGAACGCCTGCGCGTGGCCGGCATCGCGCAGATGGTGAACGTGCTGCAGGCGATGATCCTCACCGATGGCCCGCGCATGGTGCTCACGCCCACCTACCATGCGTTCGCGCTGTACCGTCCGTTCCAGGGCGCGACGGCGTTGCCGCTGGCGCTGCATTCGCCGGCCTACGGCAGCCTGCGCGCGGTCGACGGCAGCGCTGCGCGCGGCGCCGACGGCACGCTGCACCTGGCGCTGGTGAACCTCGATCCCCGCACGCCGATGGACGTCTCGCTCGCGCTGCCGGGCTGGCACGGCCAGCGCGTCAGCGGGCAGGTGCTGACCGCCGACGCGATCGACGCCCACAACACCTTCGACGCACCCGACGTCGTGCGCCCGGCGGCGTTTGACGGCGCACGCGTCGCCGACGGCGCGCTGACCGCCACGCTGCCGGCGAAGTCGTTGGTGGTGCTGGCGCTCGAGCCGATCGACTGAGCGTCCGCGGCGGCTGCGCCGGCGGGGCCGGGGCGCAGCGTGGGCCGGTGGCCGCGGTGGCACTCGCCGCCGCCGTCGTGCGTACGGGGAGGGCGGGGTGGCGTTGCCGCCGCCCGCGTCCATGCCCGACGACGAGGATCCGCCATGCGCCTGCCCCTGTCCGCCTGCCTTGCCGTGCTGCTGGCGTCGCCCTGCCTGGCGCAGGTGCCCGCCGCCAAGCCGACGACCAGGCCGCTCGCCGATGCCCCCGTGCTCCAGCGCGCGCTGGACGCGAATACGGTCGCCTTTCCGGCGACGTCGGTGCCCACGCGCCTCCAGCTGCCCGCGGGCGTGCGCACCGCCACGCTGCAGGTGCCGCGTACCGATCCGGACGTCGCGCGCAAGCTGCGCCACCTCGCCGCATGGGGGCTCAACGTGCCCGCCAGCGCGCTGCGACCGTCGTTCTGGCTGGCGCCGCAGGTGCCGTACCTCGCCGATGGCGACGCCAGCTTCCAGGTCGCCGCGCGCCAGCGCTACATCGTCGGCTACACCGCCAGCGAACGTTTCCCGCGCGGCTGGGTGGAGGCCTACGGCCGCAACGAAGCCGACCTGCGCTTCGTGCTGTCGAACGTGCCGGCGTCGCCGCGTCGCTGGCTGCTGCTGGAATGCCCGGCCGAGGGCAGCCGCACCTACACCGTCACCTACTGGGCCGCCAACGCGCCCGGCGCGCAGCCGAGGCGCGTGGCGATCGCCCGGACCGGCCTTACCCAGACCATGGCCGATCCGCGCGTGCGCACGCTGATCGAGCCCTCGGCATCGGCGGCGATCGACATCCAGGTCCACGGCATGGACTCGCCCGAAGGCGAATGGCGCTTCGGTGGCTGCGAGATCACGCCGTTCGAGCCGTGATGCCGGTCCGGTCCGGTTCGCTTCGCTGCCGCTTTCGCGTCGCATTTGCGTTTGCCTGCATAGGCCGCGACCGGAAGCCACGATGCCCGAGTACCTTGAGCCCGGCGTCTACGTCGAGGAGACCTCGTTCCGCGCCCCGTCGATCGAAGGCGTGGGAACCACCACCTGCGCGTTCGTCGGCCCGACGCGCGAAGGGCCGCCGCCCGGGGTCGCGCCGCCGCTGTTGACGTCCTCGGCCGACTTCGAGCGCAGCTACGGCGATGCCGGCGACTTCGCCTTCGCCGGTGGCACCACGCCGCACTACCTCGCCCACGGCGTGCACGCGTTCTTCGCCAACGGCGGGCGGCGGCTGTACGTGCTGCGCGTGCCGCTTGCGCCCGCCGCCGCCGGCCAGCCTCGGGCGCCGCAGGCGGAAGACTACGCCGCGGCACTGGCGGGCCTGGATGCGCTCGGGGACGTCCGCACGTTCGCCGCGCCCGGGGCAAGCGCGTGGTGCACGGATGCCGCCGCGTTGCTGCGGGTGCTGGCCGACCACGCCCGGCGTGCGCGCACCTGGCGCTTCGCCGTGCTCGATCCGCCGCCCGCGCTGGACAGCGACGGCATCCGCGCGCTGCGTGAGTCGGTCGACAGCGCGCACGCCGCGCTGTACTACCCGTGGGTCGTCACCGCCGACCAGGACGCAACCGGCGCACCGCGTCGCCTGCTGCAACCGCCGTCGGGATTCATCTGCGGGATCTATGCGCGCAACGACATCCAGCGCGGCGTGCACGCGACGCCGGCGAACCAGACGGTGGCCTCCGCGCTCGGCTTCGAACGCCCGATCAACGCGCAGCAGCAGGAGCGGCTGAACCCGTTCGGCGTGAACTGCCTGCGCAGTTTCTTCGGCCATGGACACCGGGTCTGGGGCGCGCGCACCGTGTCTTCCGATCCGGAATGGAAGTACGTCAACGTCCGCCGCTACTTCGACTATCTGGAAGCGTCGATCGACCGCGGCCTGCAGTGGGTCGCCTTCGAGGCCAATGGCCCACGCCTCTGGGCGAACGTGGCCGGCGTTCTCCAGGACTTCCTCTACCGGCAGTGGCAGGACGGCGCGCTGTCCGGGAATCGACCGGAGGCGGCGTACTTCGTGCGCTGCGATGCCAGCACCATGACCCCCGACGACATCGCGCAGGGGCGCGTGGTATGCCTCGTGGGCGTGGCGCTGCTGAAGCCCGGGGAGTTCACGATCTTCCGCGCGTCCTGCGCCTCGGCAGCGACCGATTGACGCCGCGGCACGGGGGCGCGAGCGGCAGGCTCAGCCCTGGACGCGCCGGATCGGCAGCCAGCCCATCAGCACGCCCAGGTGGAAGCAGCCGACGAACACCAGCGCGCCGAGCAGCCATTGCGCATCCGCGGGCACCAGGGTCACCAGCGCGAACAGCCAGGCCAGCGCCACCGCGTCCACGCCCCTCGCCGCGCGCCGGCCCCTGCGATGCAGGTGCAGCGACGCCAGCACCAGGGCGCCGGTCACCAACAGCGCCACCACGATCCAGGGCCAGGTCATCGGGCGCCTCCGCTCCACGAAGCCGGTACGTTCGCATGGATGGATGCGGTGCGACATTCGACGAACGCCCTGGCCGGGTCGTGCCAGCGATGGGGCCGGCCGTCGATCCGGTCCGGCGCGGCATCGTTGGCCGCGTCGGCGGCCCGGTGACGTCTAGCCTTCCGTCGGGGGCAGGCGATGGCGGTGACGAACGCGAGATTGCGTCGCCTCGCCGCGTTCGGTCCTGCCCGCTGGCGCCGGCGCGCGGCTACCGTCAAGGGGACACCATCCATGGGAGTTCGATCGCCTGCGCCTGCAGCCGGGCCCGCCGCCCGCAAACGCGGCCGGTTCTTCGTCTGGATGGCCGTGCTGATGCTGGTCGTGGTTGCGCTGGGCTTCGGCAAGAGCTTCTACCTGCGCCCCGCGTTCGGCGACACGCCGTTGCCGACCTACCTCATCGTCCATGGCAGCACCATGACCGCGTGGTACCTGCTGTTCCTGGCGCAGGCGCTGCTGGTGTCGTCGGGGCGGAGCGACCTGCATCGCCGGCTGGGCGTCGCCGGCGTGGCGCTCGCAACGGCGGTCGTGGCCACCGGCGCGATCGTCCACCTGCGGCTGGTCCCGCGCCGGCAGGCGCTCGGCGAGATGGCCTCGCCCGCCGACCTCGCCTTCGCCATCGACTTCGTGCTGCAGGGGCTGGCGTCGCTGGTGCCGATCGTGGTGCTGGTCGCGCTGGCGGTGGGGCTGCGGCGCCGGCCGGCGGTGCACAAGCGGCTGATGTTCTGGACCATGGTCTGGACGCTTGGCCCGGCGTTCACGCCGGAACGGCCGCTGGGCCGGTTCCTCGATGCGCTGGTCGCGCCGCACCTGCCGTTCTTTCCGGCCGACCTGCTGTGGCTTGCCGCGCTGGTGGCATACGATGCGTCCACGATGCGGCGCATCCATCCGGCCACGTGGCTCGGGTTCGCGCTGCTGGCGGCGTGGTTCCTGTGGGTCATGCCATGGATCGCCTCCAACGCCTCCTTCCAGGCCGCGTTGAAGGCGTACCTGGGCATCGCGGGCTGAGCCTGGCGCGGGAAGCGCGCGGCATTCGACACCACCTTCGATGACGGCAGGGGAGGGTTGCCGCACCGATACCGACCTCCGGGAACACGCCATGCCACAGCACGCCTGCCAGCAGGGCCGCCGCGACACGCGATCCGCGCGCGCGGGCTTGATCCGCATCGGATCGGGGTTCGCGGTTGTCGCGGCAATCCTGTGGGTTTCGCTGGCGGCGGCGCAGGTCCTGCCGGATGCGCCCGCCGGGCCCGCAAGCACGGAGCCCACCGCCGGCAGTGCGATCCCGCAGGATCGTCGCGTGTTGCGCAGGCCGGTGCCGGCGGCCGCCGCATCCGCGGGATTCTCGCCCGAAGTGCGCGTGCGACTGGCCGAAGACCTCGGCGAATGGACCGAGGCGGTGCGCGCCGCGGTGCTGTCCAGCAACGTCGCGCGCATCGCCGAACCGGCGGAAGTCGAGCTGCATACCCGCCTCAATTTCCCGCTGACGCTTCAGCTGGCCAATGCCTGGGAGCCGAAGGAGTTGTGGCAGCCGGTGTTCGCCGACGATGGCGATCCGTGGATGCCGGAGTACATGCCGCGCACGATCGAGCTCGGCAACCTCGTGATCGAGGACTACGCGGC
>JAIUOJ010000077.1 GCA_020161335.1 Pseudomonadota bacterium | reverse complement strand
CAGCGTGACCGATGCCAGGGGCATCGTCGTCTACGATTCGGCCGGGCTCGACGTCGGCCGCGACAACTCGCGCTGGAACGACGTCCACCGCACCCTGCGCGGCGAGTACGGCGCGCGCTCCACGCGCAGCGACCCGGACGACGATTCCTCGTCGGTGATGTACGTCGCCGCGCCGCTGGAGGACGACGACGGCCGGATCATCGGCGTGCTTACCGTGTCCAAGCCCAACCGCACCATCGAACCCTTCATCCAGCGCAGCGAAGGCATCGTCCGCCGCTGGGGCCTGGTGCTGCTCGGCGCGGCGCTGAGCATCGGCCTGCTCGCGGCGTGGTGGCTGTCGCGCCAGCTCGGCGGCCTGCAGCGCTACGCGCGCACCGTCACCGAGGGCGAGCGCGCCTCGCTGCCGGCGCTGGCCGGCGAGTTCCGCGACCTCGGCCACGCGCTGGAAACCATGCGTGACCGGCTCGAAGGCAAGCAGTACGTCGAACGCTACGTGCACGGCCTCACGCATGAACTGAAGTCGCCGTTGACCGCGATCCGCGGGGCGGCCGAACTGCTGGAACGCCCGCTGCCGGAGGCCGACCGCCTGCGCTTCGTCGAGACCATCCGCAGCCAGGGCGAGCGCATGACCCAGACCATCGACAAGCTGCTGGCGCTGGCCGCGGTCGAGCATCGCCAGCGCATCGAACAGCCCGACGTGGTCGACGTCGCCGCCCTGATCGACGACGCGGTCGCGGACGCGTCTGTGCGCGCCGCCGGGGCCGGCGTGGCGCTGGAGGCGCGGGTCCTGCCGGGCGTGCCCGCGCTGCACGGCGACCGCTTCCTGCTGCGGCAGATGCTGGGCAACCTGCTCGACAACGCCGTCGATTTCTCGCCGGCGGGCGCGACGGTGCGGGTGTCGGCGGCCATCGGGGACGGCACGGTCTGCTTCGAGGTGTCGGACGACGGCCCGGGCGTGCCGGAGTTCGCGGTCGATCGCGTGTTCGAGCGCTTCTTTTCGCTGCCGCGTCCCCGCTCGCAGGCGCGTTCCAGCGGGTTGGGCCTCAGTTTCGTGCGCGAGGTGGCCGCCCTGCATGGCGGCGATGCCGAGCTGCGCAACCGGCCGCAGGGCGGCGCGATCGCGCGGGTGCGGATCCGCCCGGCCTGAGGCAGCGTCCAGCGGCGCTTCACCTGCGCTTCACCGTCGCGCCATCGTGTCCTCGCGGCCGCGGCGCATCGTGCCGGCCACATCCCGGACGAGGAGTGGTGCGATGCGGTTGTGGCTGAAGATCCTGATGGTGCTGGGCATGACCCTGGCGATCCTGGTGCCGCTGCTGCTGATCCGCGGCGTGATCCAGGACCGCGAGGCCTACCGCGGGGAGGCGGTGCAGGAGATCGCGCGCAGCGAAGCCGGCGCGCAGTCGCTGGTCGGCCCGGTGCTGGTGGTGCCATGGACGGAGACGGTGGAGGTCGAGGAGAAGAACGCCGCGGGTGAAGTGGTGCGCAAGGTCAGGCGCGACGGCGAAAGCGGTGAGTGGCTGTTCTTCCCGGAGACGCTGTCCTTCGATGGCACCATGGCGCCTTACATGCGCCGGCGCGGCCTGCACGAGGTGCGCATGTACGAACTGGGCGGGCAACTGCAGGCCGACTTCAAGGTGCAGATCCCGCGCGATGCCGACCCCGACCTGCCGCGCAAGATCGGTCGGCCGTGGCTGGGCTACGGGATCGCCGATGTGCGCGGCCTGCGCGGCGCGCCGCGGCTGCAGGTCAATGGCGCCACCGTCGAGCTGCAGCAGGGCCTGGGCAGCCGCGACCAACCGGGCGTGCACGTGCGCCTGGCACCGCCCGCCGCCGGAAGCCTGCTGTCGCTGGCGACCCGCCTGGACCTCACCCTTGCCGGTGCCGAGGCACTGGCGGTGGCGCCGCTGGCCGCGCACAACCGGATCGCGCTGGCCTCGCCGTGGCCGCATCCGCTGTTCAACGGTGCCTTCCTGCCGACGCGGCGCAGCGTCGGGGCCGCGGGCTTCGAGGCGACGTGGGAAATCTCCTCGCTCGCGACCAACGCGCAGCAGCAGTACCGCGCGGGCGGTGGCCTGTCGTCATCGTCCGTGGCGATGATCCGCCAGGGCATGAACGAGGGGCTTGACGCCGCCGCGATCTCGCTCGTGGAGCCGGTGGACGCCTACTCGCAGGCCGATCGCGCCAGCAAGTACGGGATCCTGTTCGTGTTGCTGACCTTCGTCGGCTTCTTCATGTTCGAGCTGATCAAGCAGTTGCGCATCCACCCGATCCAGTACGGCCTGGTCGGCCTGGCGTTGGCGATCTTCTTCCTGCTGCTGGTCAGCCTGTCCGAGCACATCGCGTTTGGCGGGGCGTACCTGGTCGCGAGCCTCGCCTGCATCGGCCTGCTCGGCTTCTACCTGTCGCACGTGCTGCGCAGCCGTGCGCGCGGCGTCGGCTTCGCGGTGATGCTGGCGACGCTGTACGCGGCGCTCTACGGCCTGCTGGTCTCGGAGGACAATGCGCTGGTGCTCGGCGCCGGCCTGCTGTTCCTGATCCTCGCCGCGATCATGGTGGTCACGCGCAAGGTCGACTGGTACCAGCTGTCCGCGGCGCCCGGCGCGCGCGCGCCCAGCGTTGCGCCGTGACGTGCGCGGGCGGCGCCATCCGGCGGTGGCGCCGCCCGCCGCAGGGGCTTCCGCCGCGTCAGCCGCCGTCGGCGGGGCGCAGGAACAGCAGCAGGAAATGGAAGAACTCGGCACGCGGGGCGAGGGCGTGGCCAACCACGTCCCAGCCCTCCTTGCGCGCCTCGCGGGCATAGGCCCGGGCGCCCGCGTCGGGCGTGATCCGGCGCGCCGGCGTGCCGTAGAAGGCCGCGCGCCGGCGCATCTGCTCCTCGAAGGTGGGCGTCTCGAAGCGTGGGTCGGCGTTCATCAGCTCGGGGTCGGTGATGAAGTTCAAGGCCAGCACCGCGTAGGGCGCGCTGCGGTCGAAGTGGCGGAACACCGCGGGCATCGCGTCGAAGTGCTCGCAGTAGTCGTAGTAGATGCCGCCCAGGTTGTTGTCCAGCACGATCATGTCGTACTTGCCCAGCCGCGCGTCGCCGTCGTTGAGCATGCGGGAGCTGTCGCCGTGGATCGAGGTGACGTTCGACGCCAGCTTCCCGGCCAGGCGCGCGTAGTCCTCGTCGATGTCGCACAGGTGCGCCTCGCGCGCGCGCCCGACGTAGCTGTGCGACATGTGGATGCCGGACCCGGAGAACGGATCGAGGATCCTGGGATTGCGCAGCGGGAAGCCGTGGCCGGCGCACAGCCAGAACACGGTATCCATGTGGAATTCGACCCGCGAATAGCTGCGGATCGGCGGGGCCATGGCATGCAGGCCCTTGATGCCGGCGATCGCCGCGCGGCGCGTCCAGTAGTGGATGTCCTTGGAGACCGAACCCATTCGCGTACCCCCGTTGCTGTAGACAGGCAGGGCGGGTCGTATCATGCGCCGGGAGGGGCGCGTTGACGCGGAGCCCTGACTGGAAGAGACGCGATTCCGGCGCGGGGCCGGACAACCAGGCGGGACCGGATGGCCGGCATCGACATCGGAATACTGCGCGGACGCGAGGCGTTGCGGCATCTGGACGATGTCGCGGCGCTGCGCATCGCCGTGTTCGCGGGCTGGCCGTACCTGTATGCGGGCGACATGGACTACGAGCGCGACTACCTCTCGGCCTATGCCGCGTCGCCACGCAGCGTGTTCGTGCTGGCGTTCGATGGCGGACGCGTGGTCGGCGCCTCGACCGGGATCCCGCTGGCGGACGACGCCCCGGCGTTCCGTGCGCCGTTCGTGGCGCATGGGCTCGCCGTGGACGGCGTCTTCTACTTCGGCGAATCGGTGCTGCTGGCGGAACATCGCGGGCGCGGCATCGGCCACGCGTTCTTCGATGCGCGCGAGGCGCATGCGCGCGCGCTCGACGGCTTCCGGATGACGGCGTTCGCGGCGGTCGACCGCGATGCCGAGGATCCGCGCCGGCCCGAGGGGCATCGTGGCCACGAGGATTTCTGGCTCAAGCGCGGCTACAGGCGTCAACCCGGGCTGACCATGCACCTGGACTGGGAGGAACACGACGTGGGTACATGCAGCCATGCGCTGACGTTCTGGACGCGCGCGCTGGAGTCCGCGCCATGAAGGTGGCGGCGGCGAAGTACCGCATCGGCCGCCCGGCGAGCTTCGCGGCGTTCGCGTCGCGGCAGCGCGCGCTGTTGCAAGCCGTGGCCGCGCAGGGCGCGCGCATTGCCGTGCTGCCGGAGTACCTGTCGCTGGAGCTGGGTGCGACCTTCGAGCCGCCCATCGCATCCGACCTGGCGCGATCGCTGGCGGCGATCCAGATTCATCGCGAGGCCTGGCTGGCACTGTTCTCCGGCATCGCGCGCGACACCGGCATGCTGGTGGCGGCCGGCACGTTCCTGTTCGACGTCGGCGGCGGGCGCCATCGCAACCGCTGCGACCTGTTCACGCCCGACGGCGGCCACGCCTGGCAGGACAAGCTGCAGCTCACCGGCTTCGAACAGCGCGCGGGCATCATCGAGGCCGGCGACGCGCTCAAGGTGTTCGAGTTCGATGGCCTGCGCTTCGGCGTGGCGGTCTGCTACGACAGCGAGTTCCCGCTGCCGGTGCGCGCGCAGTACGAGGCCGGCGCACGGTTGCTGCTGGTGCCCAGCTGCACCGATACCGAGGCTGGCGCCACGCGCGTGCGCGTGGGCTGCCTGGCGCGCGCGCTGGAGAACCGCTGCTTCGTGGCGCAGGCGGTGACCGCCGGCGAGGCCGCGTGGAGCCCGGCGCTCGACGTGAACACGGGCGAGGCCGCGCTGTTCGCGCCGATGGACGTGGGCTTTCCCGCCGACGGCGTGCTCGCGTGCACCCGCGGCGACGAGGACTGGGCGATCGCCGGGCTCGATCCGGCCGCGCTGGAGGCCTCACGCGATGCGGCGCAGGTGGCGAACGATCGCGATTGGCGCGGGCAGTCGGCGCCGCTGCTGGCGACTGCGCGGGTGGAACGGCTCGACTGAGGCCACGGGGCCTGTGAACCCTCATGGCACATGTCGCACCCGCCAAGCGGGCGTGCGCGGCAAGGACGCGCGACGGCGCGTCTGTCGATCCGCAACGCAGCGATGACGCCGCGGCGTGCGTCCGCGCGGTGGCGCCTGGCATCTATTGGAACGCCATGCGCCGCATGCCATCAGTGTTGACAGGCCCTAGCCCAGCAGCGGCAGCGCGAGCCACAGCGACAGCGAGGCCAGCGCGACGCCGATCGCGGTCGCGGCCAGCACGTCGCTGGGGTAGTGCAGGCCCAGCACCACGCGCGACACCGCGACGCTGGCGCTGAACGGCAGCAGCAGCCACGCCAGCAACGGGTAGTGCCAGAGCGCGACCATGGTGAACGACACCGCGTGCAGGGTGTGGCCGGAGGGGAAGCTGAACTCGTCCAGCGGCGCGATCCAGGCACGGATGCGTGCATCGGCCGCGAAGGGCCGGGGCCGCTTCGTCCAGCGCTTGAGCGCCTTGTACAGCACCAGCGCGACCGCACCGGTGAGGGCCATGTGCGCGCTCGCCGCCAGGCCGTCGACGCCGTCGGCCAGCACCAGCAGCGTCATCAGCGCGTACCAGAACACCCCGTCGCCGAGCCGGCTCACCGCCGCGAAGTAGCGGCGCACGCCGGGGCGCCCGCCGGCGCGGTTGGCGCGCACGCACCAGCCGGCATCGCTGAGCATCCAGCGCTCAGGCCGCGGCGCGGTCGACATGGCCGTGGCCCCGGCGGGCGATGTCCGCGAGCAGGGCGTCGAAGTCGGCCGCGACCTGCGCCGGCGACAGGTGCAGCACCGACGTGCGCGCGGCATCGCCCATGCGCCGCGCGAGTGCGGCATCGCTGCCGATGCGCACCGCGGCGGCGACGAAGCCCGCGTCGTCGTCGAACGGAATCGCGGCGCCGTGCGCGCCATCGTGCAGGTGTTCGCGCGCCGCGCCGTAGTCGAACGCAACCACCGGCACGCCACTGGCCATCGCCTCGAGGGTGACGTTGCCGAAGGTCTCGGTGCGGCTCGGGAACAGGAACAGGTCGGCGCTCGCGAACAGCCGCGCCAGCGCCTCGCCGCGCTGCACGCCCATGAACGTGAAGTCCGGGTGCTCGCGGCGCAGCGCCGGCAGCAGCGGGCCATCGCCCACCCACGCATAGCGTGCGCCCGGGCACTGCGCCTGCAGTGCGCGGAATGCGCGCACCGCCAGGGCCAGGTTCTTCTCGGCGGCGATGCGCCCGACATGGATCACCAGCGGCGCGCTTTCGCCCGCCCCAAGCCCCGCGCGCCACGTTCCATCGCGGCGCGCGGGGTCGAACAACACCGTGTCCACGGCGCGCGGCAGCAGGCGCGGATGGCGAAAGCCGCTGCTGGCCAGCGTGTCGCGCAGTTCGCGTGTCGGCACGAGCGTGGCCACGCCGCGGTTGTGGAAGTGGCGCATCCAGCGCAGCGCGAGGCTCCAGCCAGGGCAGGCCGTAGTCGCGCATGTACTCGTCGAAGCGCGTGTGGAAGCCGGTGGCGACGGGAATGCCGAGGCGGCGCGCGGCGCGCAGCGCCGACCAGCCGAGCGGGCCCTCCGTGGCGACGTACAGCGCGTCCGGGCGCGATGCCGTCCACGCGGCGAGCAGTTGGCGGGTCGCGGGCAGGCCCGCGCGCAGGCCGGGATAGCGCGGCAGCGACAGGCCGCGGACCAGGGTTTCGCCGGGCCCAGGCGCGGGCGCGGCGACCTGTCGTGGCCGCACCAGCGCGACCTCGTGCCCCCGTTCGCGCAGGCCGCGTTCCAGCGCCTGCACGGTCAGCGCGACGCCGTTGACCTCGGGCGGGTAGGTTTCGGTGACGATGGCGTAGCGCATGCGCGGCTCCACGTTTCGCGCATGCTGGCGGACGCGCATGAAACGCGCGTGGCAGCACGATGACGCCGGGATGACCACGCCCCGCGGCGCGTTGGCACGGCTCAGGCGGACTGGATCTCGAGCATGACGCCGAGCGCGGCGATGTCCGGCGGCTCGCCCTCGAGGTCGGCACGCAGCAGCGGGCGGCTGTCGAGCCAGCGGCGCGGCAGGCGCAGCACGAGCCCGCGCTCGCTGGCCTCGACGTCGAACTCGGGGATCTCGTCGGCCTCGCGCGAGCGATGCAGCAGGGCGGCGATGCGCAGCAGGGCCGCGCTGCGCCGGGCCGCGGCGAGCAGGCGGTCGGGCAGGGCGTCGAAGGCCGACTTGGGGATCTTGCGCCGGTGCGAACGCACCAGCGCCGCGAGGAACTGCTGTTCCTGGCGCGAGAAGCCGGCGATGTCCGAGTTCTCGATCACGTACGCGCCATGCACGTGGTACTGGCTGTGCGCGATGGCCAGGCCGAGCTCGTGCAGGCGCGCGGCCCAGGCCAGCATCAGCAGGTCGTCGGGGTCGAGCTTCCATGCCGGTGCCACCTGCTCGAACAGGCGCATCGCCGTGGCCTCGACGCGCGCGGCCTGGGCGGTGTCGATGCCGTAGCGATGGGTGAAGCCGATGATCGAGGCTTCGCGCGGGTCGTGTTCGCTGCCGCGGCCGAGCATGTCGTAGAGCACCCCTTCGCGCATGGCCGCCTTGCTCACCGCCATGCGCTGCAGGCCGAGCACGCCGAATGCGGCCTCCAGCACCAGCACGCCGCCGGCGATGATCGGCCGGCGCTCGTCGGACAGGCCGGGAAGCTCGATGTCGGCGATGTTCTCCGCCTGCAGCAGGCGGTCGCGCAGCACCGGCAGCGCCTCGGCGGTCACCGCGCCCTTGGTCAGCTTCATCGCCGCGCAGATGTCGCCGATCGCCTTGTTGGTGCCCGAGGCGCCGATGGCCTCGTTCCAGCCCAGCGCGCGGTAGGCATTGGCGAACTGCTGGAACTCGGCGCTGACCTCGATCAGGGCTTCGCGCCACTTCTTCTTCGACAGCTTGCCGTTGCCGAAGAAGCGCCGCGTGGTGGCGATGCAGCCGACCTGCAGGCTCTCACGCTCGATCGCGCCGAAGCCGCGGCCGATGATGCATTCGGTGGAGCCGCCGCCGATGTCGATCACGAGCCGACGCTGGCCGGGCTTGGGGGGCTGCGCGTGGGCGACGCCGAGGTAGATCAGGCGCGCCTCCTCGCGGCCGGAGATCACCTCGATGCCGTGCCCCAGCGCGGTCTCGGCCGGGACCAGGAACGCCTGGGGCGCGGCCAGCACGCGCACGGTGTTGGTCGCCAGTGCGCGCACGCGCTGCGGCGGGATGTCGCGGATGCGCTGCCCGAAGCGGGCCAGGCACTGCAGCGCGCGCTGGCGCACCTCGAGCGACAGCCCGCCCTTGCCGTCCAGGCCTTCGGCCATGCGCACGGTCTCGCGCAGGCGGTCGACGATCCGCAGCTGGCCCAGCGTGTAGCTGGCGACCACCATGTGGAAGCTGTTGGAACCGATGTCGATCGCCGCAAGCATGTCGCCGTCGCGCAGCGGCGGCGCCAGCGATCCGGCACGGGCGAGGGCATCCATCATCCGCAGAGTTTGGCGAGGAGGAAGTTTTGCGCAGAGTGCGGCATGGCGTCGCCGTCGGGCGATAGCTTGCGGTAAACGCCGTCCTCGTGCAATTCCCAGGCGCTGGTGTTGTCGGCGAGGTAGTTGTCGAGCGCTTCCTCGCGCACGCGCGCCGCCAGCTCCGGGTCGAGGATCGGGAAGCAGGTCTCGACGCGCCGCAGGAGGTTGCGCTCGAGCCAGTCGGCGCTGGAGCAGAACAGGTCCGGGTCGCCGTCGTTGGCGAACCAGTACACGCGGTGGTGCTCGAGGAAGCGGCCGATGATCGAGCGCACGCGGATGTTCTCCGACACCCCCGGCACGCCGGGGCGCAGCGAACAGGCGCCGCGCACGATCAGTTCGATCTGCACCCCGGCCTGCGAGGCGGCGTACAGAGCGCGCATCACCTGCGGCTCGTTGAGCGCGTTCATCTTGGCGACGATGCGCGCGGGGCGTCCGGCGAGCGCGTGCCGTGTCTCGCGTTCGATGCGCTCGATGATCCCGGCATGCAGGGTGAAGGGCGACTGCAGCAGCCGCTTCAGCGAGATCGCGGGCGCGAGGCCGGACAGCTGCTGGAAGATCAGGTGCACGTCGTTGCCGATGTCCGGGTCGGCGGTGATCAGGCCGATGTCGGTGTACACGCGCGCCGTGCCGGAATGGTAGTTGCCGGTGCCCAGGTGCACGTAACGGCGCAGCTTGCGCCCTTCGCGACGCACCACCAGCAGCATCTTGGCGTGGGTCTTGTAGCCGACCACGCCGTACACCACCTGCACGCCGGCCTCCTGCAGGCGGTCGGCGAGGCCGAGGTTGGCCTCTTCGTCGAAGCGCGCGCGCAGTTCCACCACCACGGTGACGTCCTTGCCGTTGCGCGCGGCCTGCACCAGGTGCTCGACGATCGGCGAATCCTTGCCGGTGCGGTACAGCGTCTGCTTGATCGCCAGGACGTTGGGGTCCTCCGCCGCCTGCTTGATCAGCTCCAGCACCGGGGAGAACGCGTCGAAGGGATGGTGCATCAGCACGTCGCCCTCGGCGACGAGCTCGAAGATCGCGTCGGCATGCTTGAGCGCGCGCGGCTGGAACGGCGGGAACTTCAGGTCCGGGCGTTGCACCAGGTCGTAGACCTGGATCACGCGGTTGAGGTTGACCGGGCCGTCGATGCGGTAGACGGCGTTCTCGGGCAGCTCGAAGTTCTGCAGCAGGGTGCGCACGATGGGCTTGGGGCAGTTGGCGGCGATCTCCAGCCGCATCGCGCGCAGGTAGCCGCGCCCGACCAGCTCGTCGCGCAGCGCCAGCGCCAGGTTCTCCACCTCGTCCTCGTCGACGATCAGCTCGGAGTTGCGCGTCACCCGGAACTGGTACGCGCCCTTGACCTCCATGCCCGGGAACAGCTCGTCGACGAACTCAGACAGTACCGAGGACAGGAACACGAAGTCGTACTCGCCACCGGAGATCGCCTCCGGCAGCTGGATGATGCGCGGCAGTGAGCGCGGCGCGCGCACGATGGCGAGGTTGCCGATCCGCCCGAACGCGTCCTTGCCCTTGAGCACGACGACGATGTTGAGCGACTTGTTGAGGATCTTCGGGAACGGGTGCGCGGGGTCGAGTCCCAGCGGCGACAGCACCGGCATGATCTCGTCGCGGAAATAGGCGCGCAGCCAGCGGCTCTGCCGCGCCGTCCATTGCGCGCGACCGAGCACGCGCACCCCGGCGTCGGACAACGCCGGGCGCAGGACGTCGTTCCAGCAGTCGTACTGCGCCTTCACCAGTTCCGCGGCGCGGTCGTGGATGCGCCTGAGCACGGTGGCCGGGGCGAGGCCATCGGGGGTGACGATCGGACCGAAGTCCTGGGCATGGCGCACGGTCGCGGCGCGGATCTCGAAGAACTCGTCGAGGTTGGTGCAGGAGATGCACAGGTAGCGCAGCCGTTCCAGCAGCGGCACCGCCTCGTCCTGGGCCTGCGCCAGCACGCGGAAGTTGAAATCCAGCTGCGACAGCTCGCGGTTGAAGTACAGCGACGGATCGCGCAGCGGATCGCCGTCGCCGGCGTCGACCGGGAACGCCTCGGCGTCCGCGGCGGCCTTGCCCCGGCCGCGGGGCTTCGATCCGGATGTCCTGGGCTTGCTCACGCGGTGGCTCCGATGGGGGCGGGATCGCGCGACAGCACGCGATCGACGCCGAAATGGCAGGAAAAGGTGCTGCCGCGACCGACTTCGCTGGCGATCTCCAGCCGGGCCTGGTGCAGGTTCAGCACGTGCTTGACGATCGCCAGGCCGAGACCGGTGCCGCCGGTTTCGCGCGAGCGGCTGGTCGACACGCGGTAGAAGCGCTCGGTGATGCGCGGCAGGTGCGCGGCGGGGATGCCGTAGCCGCTGTCGCGCACCGACAGCACCGCGCCATCGCCTTCGCGCTCGAAGCGGACGTCGATGTGGCCACCGGCGGGGGTGTAGCGCACGGCGTTGCTGACGAGGTTGGAGAACGCGCTGTGCAGTTCCTTGACCGAGCCGCGCAGGTCGACGCCGGCGACATCCTCCACGCTGATCGCGTGCCGGCCCTGGCTGAGCGCCTCGGCCTCGCGGCGCAGGGTGGCGAGCATCGAGCCCATCGAGATCGCCTCGTCGATCGCCACGCCGTCCTGCGCTTCCAGGCGCGAGAGGGTCAGCAGGTCCTCGACCAACTGGGTCATGCGCTGCGACTGCAGCTGCATTTCCCGGAGCATCGGTGCCCAGTCGGGCTGCTCGGCCGGGTCGAGCATGTCGAGGTAGCCGTGGACCACCGTCAGCGGCGTGCGCAGTTCGTGCGAGACGTTGGCGACGAAGTCGCGGCGCACCTGCTCCAGCCGCATCATCTTGGTGACGTCGCGCGCGACCAGCAGCCAGTATTCATGCGAATACGGGATCAGGCGCAGGCTGAGGCGGATGTCCGGCGAGACCGGTGACGGCGCGTCCAGCAGCGGCTCGGCGTTGCGGCCTGCGGCAAGCCAGTGCGAGACCTGCATCGCCTGCAGGCGCTCGCCCAGCGGCAGGCCGACGTCGCGCGGATGGCGCAACCCGAGCAGGTGCGTGGCCGCGGGGTTGAACCATTGCACGCGCTGGCTGTTGCGCTCGATCACGACCACCGCGTCCGGCAGCGCCGCGGCGACCGCGCGATAGGCGCGCAGCATCGCCACCAGCCGGCGCTTGCGCGCGCGCATGTCCTCCTGGCTCTGGCGCAACTGCTGTTCGAGCGCGTTCCAGACCCCGCGGCCGTCGGTTGCGCGCGGGCGCTGGCGCGAGGTCAGTCGATCGAGCACCCGGCGCAACCGCCAGTAGTGCCAGGCCACGATGCCCAGCGCGGCGATCGCCAGCGCCGGCCAGACCCGGCCTGCCAGCAGTCCGATCGCCAGCGCCAGCGCCAGCACCAGCGCGAGCTGGCCGAGGGTGCGGGTCCATGCGGAGCGGGCACGGGGCGGCATGGGTCAGCAGCCGGGCATCGGGAACGGGCACGCGGGAATGGCAAGTGCGGCGCGGCGCGCGCCCTTCACGATTCCCGGTTGCCCGATCTCCATTCCCGGCCCTCCACTCAGACCGCCGCCGAGAAGCGGTAGCCGGAGCCCCGCACCGTCTGCACCATGCCGTCGAGCCCGGTGGGCTCCAGCGTCTTGCGCAGCCGGCGGATGTGCACGTCCACCGTGCGCTCCTCGACGTACACGCTGCCGCCCCAGACATGGTCGAGCAACTGCGTTCGGCTGTAGACGCGTTCGGGGTGGGTCATGAAGAAATGCAGCAGGCGGTACTCGGTGGGGCCGATGCTGATCGGCTGGTCGGCGGCGAACACCCGGTGCGCCGCGCCGTCGATCCGCAGCGCGCCGACGCCGACGCTGCCGTCCTCGTCGTCCTCGCGCGAGCGGCGCATCACCGCGCGGATCCGCGCCAGCAGCTCGCGCGCCGAGAACGGCTTGACCACGTAGTCGTCGACCCCGGCCTCGAGCCCGCCGACGCGGTCGTTCTCCTCGCCGCGCGCGGTCAGCATGATGATCGGTACCTCGCGCGTCAGCGCCTCCTTGCGCCAGCGCCGCGCCAGTTCCAGGCCGCTGGTGCCCGGCAGCATCCAGTCGAGCAGGATCAGGTCCGGCACCCGGTCGGCGATCGCGGTCTGCGCCTCGCGGGCGTCGCCGGCGTGGGCCGGCTCGAAGTCGCCCTTGCGCAGGGCGAAGGCGACCATGTCGCGGATCGCGGGTTCGTCGTCGACGATCAGGATGCGCTTCTGCACCTTGGGGTCCTGCCAGGCCGGCCCGGGTGGCCGTCCGCGGCATTAGACGACAGTTTTATGACGGAAACGTGACGCGCCCGGGGGCGCGGCCCAGCCCGGGCCCGCCGGCTCAACGGCGGCGCAGGTCCGGGTCGCGCACGCCCTGGCGGCGCAGCTCCAGCACCACCGGCGTGATGGCGGCAATGCGCGCGTCGATCCGGGCCCGGGCGTAGTAGTCCAGGTCGTCGCGCTTCTTGAGGGTGTTGAGCTGGACCAGTGCCTGCTCCTCGCGGCCGCTGAGGAAGGCCGCCTCGGCCCAGGCCTCGCCGGCGCGGACCGGGTCGCCGGCGATCTCGGCGGCGCGCGCGAAGGTGCGCTGGAAGGCCGGGTCGCCGGCATTGTCGGCCAGCAGCGGGCGCAGCACCGCCTGCGCCCGGCGGCCGGCCTCCGGGGTGTTGCGCGTCACCAGGACCTCGGCGTAGGTCAGGGCCACGGCCGGGTTGCGCGGCATGCGCGCCAGCAGGGCCTCGAAACGCGCGTCGGCGGCCGCGGCGCGGCCGGCGTGCGCCTCGGCCTCGCCCAGGCCCAGCGACAGCCAAAGGTCGCCGGGATACTTGTCGAGCAGGGCTGAGAAGCCTTCCGCGGCCTGCGCGCCGCGTCCCGTGCGCAGCTGCGCCAGCGCCAGGCCGTAGCGCTGCGGGTCGTCGAGCTTGCCGGCGCGGGCGATGGTGTCGTACTCGCGCACCGCGGCCTCGGCGGTATTGGCGCTGAGCACGCGCAGGCGCTCGCGCGCCCAGCCGAATTCGCGGCTGTCGACAGCGCCCAGGCCGCCGGCGCCAGCGAGGGTCAGCGAAGAAGGCAGCAGCGGGTTGTCGCCGATGCGCAGCGAATCCGGCACCGACACGCCATCGATCGGCACGCGTTCGACGCGTACGCCGTCAGGCGTCGACGTGGTGCCGGTGACCGTGGTGGCCGCCAGCTGCCGCGCGCGGTCCTTGGCCTCGCTGATGCGGGTGGTGGTGACGGGGTGGCTGCGCAGGTAATCGGGCGTGCGCTCGCGCTCGCCGCCCTGGTTGGTGCGCGAGGCCGCCTGCATGCGTTCGAACATGCTGGCCATCGCGTCCGGGTCGTAGCCGCCTCGCGACAGGGTGCGGATGCCGATGCGGTCGGCCTCGGATTCGTTGGAGCGCGTGTAGTTGATCTGCCGCTGCGCCATCAGGCCCTGGGCGCTGGCCACCGCGGCCATCGCGGCGTCGTCGGAAGAGTTGCCGCCGGCGGACTGCGCGATCGCGATCGCGCCCAGCATGGCCAGCAGGATCGGGATGCTGTCGCGCTGCGCCCGCTCGACGCTGCGCAGCACGTGCGCCTGGGTGACGTGCGCGATCTCGTGGCCGAGCACCGCCGCCACTTCGTCCTCGGTCTCGGCGGTCATCACCAGGCCGGCGTTCATGCCGATGTAGCCGCCGAGCGTGGCGAAGGCGTTGATGCTGCGGTCCTTCATCATGAAGAACGTGTAGCGCTGCTCGGGATTGTCGCTGACCGCGCCCAGCCGGTTGCCGGTGGCCTGCAGCCAGCTGTCGACGAGGGGGTCTTCCAGCACGTAGCC
>JAIUOJ010000076.1 GCA_020161335.1 Pseudomonadota bacterium | reverse complement strand
GGGCTACGCCGCGGACTTCGCCCTGCTCGACGATGCGCTCGCCGTGCGCGCGACGTGGATCGGCGGAGACATGGCGCGGCACGCCGCATGAGCGCGTCGGCGGATCGCTTCGCCTCGGTCGACGCCATGCGCGGGCTGACGGTTGCCGCGATGCTGCTGGTCAACAACCCAGGCGACTGGGGCCACGTGTACGCGCCGCTGCTGCACGCGCCGTGGCATGGCTGCACCCCGACCGACCTGATCTTCCCGTTCTTCCTGTTCGTGGTCGGCGTGTCGATCGCGCTGGGCCTCGTGCCGCGTTTCGAGCGCGGCACCAATGCGCGCGTCCTGCATCGCGCGATCGCGACGCGCGCGCTGCGCATCATCGCCCTCGGCCTGCTGCTGCACCTGCTGGCCTGGTGGGCCTACGAACAGGCGCACTACCGGCCGTGGGGCGTGCTGCAGCGCATCGGCCTGTGCTTCCTCGTCGCCGCGCCGCTGGCGATGCACCTGCGCTCGCGCATGCAATGGCTGTGCATCGCGGCGCTGCTGCTGGGCGACTGGGCGCTGCTGGCGTGGGGTGGCAGCACCGAGCGCTATCTCAACATCGTCGATCGCGTCGACACGGCCCTGCTCGGCCCGCTGCTGTACGACTACGACGCCGGCACCGGCCTCGGGCATGACCCCGAAGGCCTGCTGAGCACCCTGCCGGCCATCGCCACCGTCCTGCTCGGCGTGCGCGCCGGCGCGTGGTTGCGTGCGGGCCGCACGCAGGTCCTGCTGATCGCGGCCGCGGCCTGCCTGCTCGCGGCCGGCGCCTGGTCGTGGCTGCTGCCGATCAACAAGGCGCTGTGGACGCCGTCGTACGTACTGTGGAGTGGTGGCTGGGCGATGCTGGCACTCGCCGCCGCGCACGCCCTGGTCGATCGGCGTGGCTGGCCGCCGCTGGGGCGCAGCTTCGGCGTGAACGCGATCGCCGCGTATGCCGGCTCGGGCGTGATGGTGTGCCTGTTCGCCGGCCTCGGCTGGTGGGGCGCGATCTACCAGCGCGGCTTCGCCGACTGGATGACGCCGCGCTTCGGCCCCTACCTGCCCTCGCTGGCCTTCGCCATGGCCTTCGTCGCCCTGTGGTGGCTGATCGTGCGCGGCATGGACCGGATGGGCTGGCATCCGAAGGTGTGAGGGCGGTGATCGGTTGAATCCAAGGTCGAAAGCCGTCACCGAAACTCGATGCGCGCTTCTGCGATCGCGGCGATTCGCGCCCGGCGCAGTTGCTCGCCGATCTCGGGGCCGGTGAGGCCGTCGGCGGCGAGGTCGCGGGCGTTGACGGCGAGTGCGGCGGCATGGGCGCGGCGAAGTTCGTCGGCTTGCGGGTACGCCGCGTCCTCGAATCCGAGCCGGCCGCGCTTGTCGGCTTCGCAGACCAGGGCCAGGCGCGCGATGCGCTCGGGTTTGCGGAATGCATCGCAGCGCAGCAGCAGGTCGTGCAGGGTGGCGTCGCGCAGTTCGGCGATGCGGTGGATGTTGAGGTGTTCGCGGCAGGCGATGATGGCGAGGTCGCGATGCTCCAGCGGCACCTTGAGGCGTTCGGCCAGTGCGCGCAGTGGCGCGAGGCCGGCCTGCTCGTGGCCGACATGGCGCGGCAGCGCTTCGGCCGGCGTGAGTGCCTTGCCGAGGTCATGCGTGAGCGCTGCGAAGCCGACGACGGTGTCGCCGGGCGCCAGCCGCGCGGCCATGTCGCTGACGAGTTCCTGGTGGCGTCCGGTATCGACTTCGGGGTGGAACTCGGCGCGCTGCGGCACGCCGTACAGCGCATCCAGTTCGGGCAGCACCGCGCGCAGCGCGCCGGCGTCGTGCAGCGTGCGCAGGAACGCGGCGGGCCGCGGGCTGGCCAGCGCCTTGCCCAGTTCCTGCCAGACGCGCTCGGGTACCAGCGCATCCAGTTCGCCGCTGGCGGCGATCCCGCGCATCAGCGCGATCGTGTCGGGGGCAACCTGGAAGCCCAGCGTCGCGAAGCGCGCCATGAAGCGCGCCGCGCGCAGCACGCGCAGCGGGTCCTCGACGAAGGCGGGGCCCACATGGCGCAGCACGCGGGCCTCGAGGTCGCGTGCGCCGCCGAAGGGGTCGATCACGCAGCCATCCGCCGATTCGGCGATGGCATTGATGGTGAAGTCGCGGCGTTCGAGGTCCTGTTCCAGCGTCACCGAGGGATCGGCGTGCACCACGAACCCGCGATAGCCGGGCGCGATCTTGCGCTCGGTGCGCGCCAGCGCGTACTCCTCGCCCGTGTCGGGATGCAGGAACACCGGGAAATCCCGGCCCACCGGACGGAAGCCGGCGGCCCGCATCGATTCGGGCGTTTCGCCGACCACCACCCAGTCGCGGTCGCCCGGCGGCAGGCCCAGCAGCCGGTCGCGCACCGCGCCGCCGACGAGGTAGGTGCGCATCGGCATCAGGCCAGCACGCGTGCGCTCAGCAGCCCGAGCAACGCCTTGGCATCGACCTTGCGCCCGAACGACTTGGTGATCGGCAGCGGTTGTCCCGAGATCCAGAGCTTGAGCTCCGAATCCATGTCGAAGCTGCCGGCGTTCTCCACCGAAAAGCACGTGATGCTGCGATAGGGAATGCACAGGTGCTCGACCTTGCTGCCGGTCAGGCCCTGCTTGTTGACCAGGATCAGCCGGCGGCTGGTGAACACGACCAGGTCGCGGAACAGGATGAAGGCGCGTTCGACCCGCTCGTCCGCCACCAGCAGCGGCGCGAGTTCCGCGGCAACCTTGTCGGCAGGCGCGTCGGTGGCGTTGCCCAGCAAGGCATCCAGGAATCCCATGGCCACTCCCCGGTCGAATTAGTGCCTAGCTTAAGGCCTGCGCGGCGGGTGGCGCCGCTCAGGAGGCATTGGCGGGGCAGACGAACTTCTTGCGCGGCGAGCCGAGGGTGCCGCGCATGCGGTCGGTGACCGGGGTGGCCAGGCCGTACATGCGCCAGTCGTAGATCACGCTGAAGGCGAGGATGCGCGCCACGTACTCGCGCGTTTCCTTGTAGCTGATGGTCTCGATCCACACGTCGGGATCCATCGCCGGGCGCTGCGACAGCCAGCGCGAGGTCGGCGTGGGGCCGGCGTTGTACGCGGCGATCGCCACGTACGGCAGGCCGTACATGTCCTCCTTCTCGCGCAGGTACGCGGTGCCGAGGATGATGTTGGTCTCCGGGTCGTACAGGCTGTCGCCGCCGCCCCACGCGAGGCCCTGCCGGCGCGCGACCGCGGCGCCGGTGTCCGGCAGCACCTGCATCAGGCCGCGCGCATTCGCCTGCGAGCGCGCGCGCGGGTTGTACACGCTTTCGGCGCGGATTTCTGCGGCTACCCAGGCCGGGTCGAGCGCGTTCTTCTTCGCCTCGCGCTGGATGATGGCGGTGTGGTGGATCGGGAAGCGCAGCGTGTACAGCCGCGTCTCGCCCGGCGCCTTGCCCAGGCCGAACACGCCGCGGTCGAACCAGCCGTTGTCCTGCGCGATCTCCACCGCGATGCGCCGGCGTGCATCGTCGAAGCGCGACAGCGCATCGTCCCATTCGCGCTGCGCCCAGCCGGTGCGGTCGATGCGATACAGCGCCATCGCGCGCTGGATCGCCGGATCGGCGGCCACGGCGGTCTTCTGCGCGGGCGTCCAGTCGGGCATCCACGGGCACAGCGCGTAGGGCTGCTTGAGCCTGTCGGCGGCGAGGAAACCGTGGAAGTCGGGCCTGGCCGCGGCCTGGGCATACAGCGGCTGCGCGCCGGCGCTGTCGCCGGTGAGTTCGCGCATGCGCGCCTCGAACCATTGCCAGCGCGAATCGTTGCGCTGGGCGCTGCCCATCTTCTGGATCGCGGCGAGCGCGGCCTTCCAGTCCGAGCGCGACAGCGCTTCGCGCGCGCGCCATTCGTGCAGGCGTTCGTCGTAGGCGCTGTCGGGCACGAGGTTGAGCAGGCGTGCGGAATCGGGCAGGTACGAGGCCACCGTCCACAGCGCCGCCTGGTACAGCACGCGGCCGCGATCCTCCTCGGTGAAGCCGAGCGCGCCGGCGAACGCGGGCAGGCGCGCTTCCGCGGCCAGCGGATCGGCCTTGGCGAACTTCGCCAGCCCCTGCGAGGCAACCAGGCGGCTGCGTACGGTCTTCGGCCACGCCAGCGCGCGCTCGTGCGGCGCCTGCACGAAGGCGGCGTAGTCGTTGGCCAGCGCCAGCTGGTCGGCGGGCAGGCCGCGCGCGGCGGCGCGCATCACCGCAGGTTCCCATTCGGCGGCGGCCAGCTCGAGGCGTTCCCAGCGCAGTTCGTTGCCCAGGCCGCCGCGTGCGGCGAGCGCGGTGAACACCGGGTCGCACTCGCCGGGCAGCGACGTGCCGCTGCGCCAGATCGCCTGCGCTTCGACCTGCCATTGCGCGTCGGCGGCACCGGTGCGCTGGCGCGCGTCGAGTTCGGCACAGCGCAGGGCGGTGGCCTTGATCGACGGCGACCACGCGGCGCGGAAGCCGGTCCAGTCCTGGCGCTTGAGCAGCGCGCGCAGCCAGGCGTCGCGGAACACCTCCGCGACGGCCTCGCCCTTGTAGCGTTCGAGGAAGGCCTGCGCCTGCGCGGCGGGCAGGGTGTCGATGTTCCGGCGCAGCGCGGCCATCTCCGCCCAGCGTTCGGCGGGCTGGCCGGTGGCGGCAGGCGCGGGCAGGCCGCGTTCGGCGGCTTCGATCGCCGCGCGCAGGGCGGCGTCCTGCGACTGCGCGAAGGCGTGCGGCGCGAACGACGCGCCCGCTGCAAGCAGGCCGGCGGCAAGTACGATAGGCAGGCGTGGCATCGACATGCGCGGACTATAGCGAAGGACCCATGAATCCCGATTCAGACTCCCGGTGGACGCACGTGTGCGGGGTGCGCGCGTGATCGAGGGCTTCTGGGTGTTTCCCCTGCTGGGGCTTGCGGCCGGCGTCATGGCCGGCCTGCTTGGCATCGGCGGCGGCCTGGTGCTGATCGGCGCGCTGGTGTGGCTGCTGCCGTCGTACGGCATTCCGCCCGAGGCGGCGATGCACACGGCGCTGGCCAGTTCGCTGGCGAGCATCATCCTGACCGCGGCGTCGTCGGCGCGCGCACACCATCGCCGCGGCAGCGTGCTGTGGAAGACCGTGGCGTGGATGGTGCCGGGCCTGCTGGTCGGGGGCTGGCTGGGCAGCCTGGTGGCGGTGGCACTGGCCGGCGACCTGCTGCGCTGGATCGTGGCCGCGTACTGCTTCCTCGTCGCGGCGCAGATGGCGTTCGGCGGGCCGCGCAATGCCGGCACCGGCGACGTGGTGCCGGTGGGGTGGCCGATGACGGCGGCCGGTGGCGGCATTGGCGCGGTGTCGGCGGTGGTCGGCATCGGCGGCGGCAGCCTGACGGTGCCGCTGCTGGTGTGGCGCGGGGTGGTGCCGGTGCGCGCGGTGGGCACGTCGTCGGCGTGCGGGATCTTCATCGCGATCGCCAGCGCCGCCGGTTACGCGGTGAATGCACCCGCGGGCGTGCTGCCGGCACACGCGATCGGCTACATCTACCTGCCCGCGGCGATCGGCATCGCGCTGGCATCGGTGCTGGCGGCGCCGCTCGGCACGCGCCTGGCGCACGCGATCAGCGGCGCGGCGCTCAAGCGCGTGTTCGCAGTGTTCATGGTGCTGGTGGGGATCAGCCTGCTGGTGTGAGGCCGGCGGGTCCACGAGGCTTGCGCCCGGCAGCGTGTCCGTCGTGTCGTCCTGCTTGCTGTCATCCCGAGCGCAGCGAGGGATCTGTCACGCGTGTTGTCAACGTCAGATCCCTCGCTGCGCCCGGGATGACAGGAAAAAGTCGACGCTGACCCCGGTTCTGGTTTTTGCTCAGGGCGGCGCGACCCCGCCCGCGTCGCCCGCATTCGCCACCGCATCCTCGGCGTGGCGCAGGAAATCGCTGACGTACCAGCGGCCTTCGCGGCGTTCGAGCTGGACCACGGCGTCGATCGGCGTGCCGGCGAGGGTGTAGCGCATGCGCACGCGGGCGATGTCGCCGGTCTGCGACTGCAGCTGCACGTCCATGCCGCGCAGGTCGGCGTACAGGTCGAGGCCGTACGAGGCGAGCACGGTCTTGCCCGCGGCCAGCACCTTCGACATGCGCTGCAGTCCGTCCTGCATGCCGGCCTCGGCGAAGGCCGCGTCGCTGGACAGGTCGGCCTCGCGCGCGGCGGCCGTCATCGTCGCGATCGCCGCGCGCGCGCGGTTTCGGTCGCCGATCGGCGCGGTCCGCGCCCACTGCCCGAGTGCCTGCACCAGGCGCGGATAGTGCTCGCGTTCGGACACGCTGAAGTCGCCCTGTTGGGTGATGTACTGCACGGTGAACACGGTGAGGAACTCGGCGGCGGGGCCGAGGTTGGCGTTGGCCAGCTGGCGTTCGAAGCCCTGCATCAGCGTGCGTTCGGCGTCCGGCGCCGACAGCGCCGCCATCGCCCTGGGCAGGTGTTCGGCGAAGGGCAGCTGGTCCAGGGGCCAGCGCGTGCGGCCTTCGCGCCACGCGGTTTCCAGCTGCGCGTGGACCGGGGGCGGTACGGCCGCGCGCGCGAAGGCGTCGAGGTCGTCATCGACCAGGTGCCGGGTGAGCAGGCGCACGGTTTCGGCGGGCGTGGCGGCCGGCGCTTCGGGGGCGCCGTCGTTGCGCGTGCAGCCGACCGCTGCCAGCGTGGCCGTGGCGGCAAGCAGGACGACTGCGCTGAACGTGCGGATCCGCATTGCGAGACCTTCCCCGGCGTGCGCCTGCATCTTGGCCGGTGTGGCGGATGGCAGCAACCGGGCCGGGTCGAGACCGCGATGCGTCGGCCTGTCCTCCCGTCGCTTGCGGCGCATCGACGGATTGCAGGCGGACGCTGCCAATCGCGTGAATAGGCCCTAGAGGTCGCGCACGACCCAGCCGGCGGGCATGTCGACGTGGCCGGCATCGATCGCGGCCTGGGCGACGGCGTCCGGCGGCTGTCCTGCGCGCCAGGCGTCGGCGATCGCGGCCAGCCGTTCGCGGGTGGCGCGCGTGTACGCGCCCTCGAGTTCGTTCTGGGCGTCGGCGGCCAGCTTCTGCGGATACAGCGCGCGCGCATCGGCGCTGTGGTTGAGCAGGCCGACCAGCTGCGCGAGCGCGCGGCGGAAGGTGTCCGCACCCAGCGAGGTGCGCTGCGTGCGCTGCAGGTGCCAGACGGTGAGGTATTCCACCGGGCCGAGCAGGCGCCGCGGCGAGCTGCCGAAGAAGCCGCCCGACAGCGCGCCCGCGCTCATGCCGGTGACGTTGTCGGGCAGCTGAGTGGCGCCCCACGAACTCAACGCGCCGCCGGGCAGGTCCATGCGCCGCAACGCGGTGGCCACGGTCTCGGCGAGCAGGCGCTTGGCGTCCTCGTCGTCGCTTTCGGCGACGACGCCCAGCAGGCGCAGGAACATCGGGTACTGGTCTTCGCCGAGCCGTCGCGACAGGCGCTTGAGCACGGCCAGGCGGTACTCCGGGTCGTCATGCGCGGCGAGCGCGGACACCAGCCGGCCGGCGGCGTTGCGCAGCTGTTCGGGCGAGGGCGGGGCCGTGGCGGTCATCGGGCATCAGGCGGGGCGACGACCGGCATTATCGGCCGGTCGCTGGCCCGGCGCGCGGGCTTCGGACGCGGTGCGTCGGTCAGAGCGCGGCGAGGATGTTGTCGACGCCGGCGTCGACCGCGTCGGCGCGATCGAGCTGGGCGAGCCGGCCTTCCTGCGACGATGCCCGCGGCAGGCTGCGGCCGGCCTCGTCGGCGCCCCACGCCGACAGGTTCAGCGTTGCCTCGCCCGGGTCGACCAGCGATGCCGGCGCGGCCTCGGGCAGCTCCAGCCCACCGTCGGCCGGCGCCAGCCCGGGTTGGCGCAGGTCATCGAGCGCCACCCGCCCGCCGGCCGGATCCAGTCCGGGCGGGGGAAACGACGGCAGGTGGGAACCGATGGTGCTCATGAGGGCGTGGCGGGGCGCGGGCGACGGGCGCAGTGGCGGCGATGGGGACACTCTAGCGCCGGTGTCGCCCGCTGGCACCTCGGGGCAACCCTAGGGCCTGTTAACGCGATTGGCATGGGCCACGCCGCGCTAACAGGCCCTAGGCCGGCGGCAGGCCCGCCTTGACGGGCGCGCGCCGGGGCCCGTGCTAGCCTCCGGCGGGCCAGTGTTCCAGCACGGGATCCCGCGATGGCCGACAAGGACCAGGGCGCCGACAAGACCGAAAAGCCGACCCCGAAGAAGATCCGCGACGCGCGCAAGGAAGGCAATGTCGCCAAGAGCAAGGAGCTCACCGGCACGGTGCTGCTGCTGGGCTGGATCGCCGGGGCCGGCATGCTGGCCACCTTCATGGCCGGCCGCCTCGCCGCGCTGTTCGAACAGAGCCTGCAGGCGGTGGGCCAGCCGTTCCACGAAGTGCTGCCGCAGCTGGGCCAGCTCGCGTTCGAGACCCTGCTGTGGCTGTGCCTGCCGCTGATGCTGCTGGCGCTGGGCCTGGGCCTGGTGATCGAGTTCCTGCAGGTGGGGCCGATCGGCACCTTCAAGCGCATGTCGCCCAAGCTCGACAAGATGAACCCGGTCGAGGGCATCAAGAAGATGTTCTCGATGGACAACCTGGTCGAGCTGGTGAAATCGATCCTCAAGTGCGTCGCGCTGATCGGCATCGGCTACATCGTGCTGCGCGGGATGATGGTCTGGCTGCTGAAGCTGCCGTTCGCGCCGCCGGAAGCGATGGGCGCCGCGTTCTGGCACGGCGTGAAGTGGATCGCGGTGTGGACGATCGCGGTGTTCTTCTTCGTCTCGGCGCTGGACGTGTGGTACCAGAAGTTCTCCTACACCAAGAAGCTGCGCATGAGCCGCCGCGACATCCGCCAGGAGGTGAAGGAGAACGAGGGCGATCCCTACGTGAAGCAGCGCCGCCGGCAGTTGCACCAGGAGTGGGCGCAGCAGAACATGCTCAACTCCGTGCGCAAGTCGAACGTCGTCGTGACCAACCCCACCCACATCGCGGTCGCCCTGCAGTACGAACCCGGCGAGACCGACCTGCCGGTGGTGGTGGCCAAGGGCGAGGGCCACTTCGCGGAGATGATCAAGAAGACCGCCGAGGAAGAGGGCATCCCGATCCTGCAGAACGTGCCGTTGGCGCGCGGGCTCAACGAGCACGTGCAGATCGACGACTACATCGGCAACGAATTCTTCGATGCCGTGGCCGAGGTGCTGCACTGGGCCGAGAACATGCGCCGCGAGCGCGGCGATGCGTTCGATTCGGTGTACCGCGAGCCGGAAGAGGGCTAGCCACTCGCGGGTTGGCGCCGGTTGCCGCCTGTCATCCCGACCGCAGGGAGGGATCCGCTTCGGACAGGCATCGTGTCGTGATCGCGGGTTTCTCCCTGCGGTCGGGATGACAGGATGCCGAGCAGGCGTTGACGATGGGCGGCGTCATGCCCTTTTCCTGCGGGAGTGCGGCCGGCCGCCGGCATCGCCAGGGTGTTCGGTGTTGCGACCTGCCGTCGAACCCTCATCCGAACCGGCCACCCTCTTCCGTAGGGAGCAGGGAAGCGCCGTCGGCCTACTTCACCCGCTGCTTTTCCAGCTTGCGCGCCAGGGTGCGGCGGTGCATGCCGAGCTGGCGCGCGGCTTCGGAGATGTTGAAATCGGCCGCGGCCAGCGCCTCGTGGATGTGTTCCCACTCCAGGGTCTTGATAGAGGTCTGGCGCTGGGTCAGGCGTACCCCGGCGTCGCCCTCGGTGCGCGCGAACGCGGCCTCGATGTCGTCGGTGTTCGAGGGCTTGGCCAGGTAGTGGTGGGCGCCGAGCTTGATCGCCTCCACCGCAGTGGCGATGCTGGCGTAGCCGGTCAGCACCACGATCAGCATGTCCGGGTCGTGCGCGTGCAGGGCCTTGACGCAGGCCAGCCCGGAGGCGCCGCCGGCCAGCTTGAGGTCGACCACCGCGTGCGACGGCGCGAACGACGCCAGCAGCGGTGCCAACGCGTCGATCCCGGCGGCGTGGCGCACGGCATAGCCGCGGCGCTCGAACGAACGGGTGAGCGTGCGCGCGAACGCGGCGTCGTCCTCGACGATCAGCAGCCTGCGGGGTTCAGTCGTCATGCTCATCCTAGGGCCAGTGCCGGCAACGGCAGCGTGATCGTCACCGTGGCGCCGCCGCCAGGCGCGTTGCCAGCGTGGATGGTACCGCCAAGCGTGCGCGCGACGTTCAGGGCGAGGAACAGGCCCAGCCCGCGGCCCGGCGCGTCCTTGCTGGACTGGTAGGGCTTGCCGAGGCGCTCCAGCATGCCCGGGTCGAAGCCGGGGCCGTCGTCGCGCACCTGCAGCACCAGCGTGTCGTCCTCGCGCGAGGCCTGCAGCACCACCTGGCTGCGCGAGGCTTCCAGCGCGTTGTCCAGCACGTTCCACAGCATCTGCTGCAGGCCGGCATCGGAGACGATGGCGAAGTCCTCGGCCACTTGATTGTCATAGCGGAAGCCGCGGACCTGGCGACTGCGTTCCCATTCGTCGACCAGGTCGTCGAGGAAGACGCGCAGGGTGGTGCCGCGCGGCGCCTCGCCGCGTGTCTCGCCGGCCGAGGCGAGGATCCCCGAGACGATCGCCTTGCAGCGCAGCACCTGCGCCTGCATCTCGCCCACGTCCTGCAGCAGCTCGGGGTCGGAGGTGAAGTGCGGCAGGTGCTGCCAGTCGCCGAGGATCACCGCCAGCGTCGACAGCGGCGTGCCCAGCTCGTGAGCCGCGCCGGACGCCAGCAGGCCCATGCGCACGATGTGCTCCTCCTCGGCCGCGCGCTGGCGCAGCGCCGCCACGCGCGCGTCGCGGGCGCGAATGATGCGCCCGATGCGGATGATGAACACCACCAGCAAGGTCGCGATCAGCACGAAGCACAACAGCAGGCCCTGCACGTACGGATCGGCAAGGCCGCGCCCGGGATCGGCCGGCAGCCGCACCGGGCCGGGGAACAGCGCCAGCCCGACCACGCAGGCGCTGGTCAGCGCGACGATCAGCCAGCTGGACTCCGCGCGCAGCAGCACCGCGGCCAGCGCGACCTGCAGCAGGTACAGGAACACGAAGGGATTGGCGATGCCGCCGCTGAGGTAGAGCTGCGCGGTGAGCGCGGCGACGTCGGCCAGCAGCCCGGTCAGCAGCGCGCCATTGGTGACCTGCTCGCGGCCACGCCAGCGCAGCATCGCCAGCAGGTTGAACGCCGCGAGCGCGGCCAGCACCGCCGCCATCGGCGCCAGCGGCAGGGCGATGCCGAGGCCGAAGTGGACGAGGGCGATGGTCAGCAGTTGCCCGACGACCGCGATCCAGCGCAGCTGCACCAGCTGGCGCATGCTGTTGACGCCGGCGCTGTCGGCGCCCGCGTCAGCGGGTGCGGGTGGGGTTGCCGTCGGCGAAAGGGCGGTCTGCGACATCCGGTGCGGCCTGCTGCGGGCGTTCGCGCCGCGGCAGGCGTCCCTCGCGGAGCACCCGCCCTGCGGCGAAGGCCACCATCAGCGCCAGCGCGAACCAGGTCAGCGCGTACTGCAGGTGGTGGTCGCGGAACCGTACCACGGTCATCCCGCCGCGCGGCCATTCCGCCGTGCCCGCACGGGGGCCGGCATCGGCATCGAGGAACCACGGCGCCACCGGGCCGAGGCCGCGCGCCGCCGCGATCGCGGCGGTGTCGCGCGAGAACCAGCGGTCCTGCGCCGGCACGTTGGCGCGCAGGATGCGGCCGCCGGGCTCGTCCAGGCGCAGCAGGCCTTCGACCCGCACCAAGCCCGCCGGTGCCGGCGCCGCCTGTCCGCGTGCGCCGGCGGGCACGAAGCCGCGGTTCACCAGCACCACGTCGCCGTCGGCAGTGCGCAGCGGCGAGAGGATCCAGTCGCCCGGGCCCAGCGCGGTCAGCGCGTCCACGCGCGTGTCGCGATCGCGCAGGAAGGTGCCCTGCACGAACACCCGGCGGTACTCGGCATTCGCCGCATCGACCCGCGGCCAGTCCGCGCGCACCGGCGCGACGACGGCCGCGGCATGGATGCGGCTGTCCACGCGCGCGATGAGGTCGTGTTTCCAGTGCAGGCGCTGCACCTGCCAGCAGCCCAGCGCGGTGAAGCCGGCGAACAGCCCGGCGAGCAGCGCGAGGAACGCGTTTCGCGCGAGGCGACTGTGTGGCGGCTGAGCAGGTTCGGCGCGCATCGGTGCCTTGATACCGTGAACTTTCGTCAATCGTGAAGAATCGTCATCCCGGCGAAAGCCGGGAGCCAGCGTTTCCAGCCACCCGTTGAAGAACTGGGTGGGCAGACGTCCCGCCTGTTGAAGAGCGCTTCCGGCTTCCGCCGGGATGACGATCCAGGGGCGCTTCACGGAGGTCCACGGGGGCTACTGCATATCCTGCATGCGCTGCATGTCGTGCGTCGCGGGCATCATGTTGCTGTTCATGTGGTGCATCACCCACAGCGTGCCGATCAGCACGATCACCAGCAGCACCGCGGTGAAGATCAGCGCGAGCAGGTTCCAGCCGCCTTCCGACTTCGGGTTCATGTGCAGGAAGCAGACCATGTGCACCACCACCTGGGCCATCGCGAAGGCGAGGATCGCCAGGGTGGTGATGGCCGGCGTCGGCAGCACCTTGGCCATCACCAGCCAGAAGGGAATGGCGGTGAGCACCACCGACAGCGCGAAGCCGGCCAGGTATTCCTTCGCGCTGACGTGCGGGATGCCGTCCTCGAGGAAGTCTTGGTCGTGGGAGGTGTGGTCGCTCATCAGAGCACGCCCATCAGGTAGACGAAGGTGAAGACGCCGATCCAGACGACGTCGAGGAAGTGCCAGAACATCGACAGGCAGGCGATGCGGCGCGTGGTGGTGCGGTTCAGTCCCCACTTGCCCACCTGCACGCACAGCACCACCAGCCAGACCACGCCGAACAGCACGTGCAGGCCGTGGGTACCGACCAGGGCGAAGAACGCGGACAGGAACGCGCTGCGCTGCGGCCCGGCGCCGAGGTGGAAGAGGTGGTGGAACTCGTAGACCTCGATCGCGAGGAAGGCCAGGCCCAGCATGCCGGTCACCAGCAGCCAGCCGATGGTGGCGCGGACGTTGCGCTTGAGCATCGCCAGCATCGCAAACCCATACGTGATCGACGACAGCAGCAGGATCGCGGTGTTGGCCGCGATCAGGCGCAGGTCGAACAGGTCGCCGCCCGAGGGGCCGGCGGCGTAGGCGTGCGCCAGCACGCCGAAGGTGGCGAACAGGCTGCCGAACACCATCAGGTCGCTCAGCAGGTAGATCCAGAACCCGAGCAGGGTGCCGTTCTCGGGATGGTGCTTGCCTTCGGTGTCAAGGAACACCGGGCTGCCATCGGCATGGTTCAGGGCGATCGACTCAGACATGGACGTGCTCCACGCGGGCATGATCCAGTTGCCTGCTGCGCGCCGCTTCGGTGGCGGCGACGTCCTCGGCGGGAATGTGGTAGTCGCGGTCGCGGTCGAAGCTGTGCCAGATCGCGTACGCCACCACCGCCAGCAGCGACGCCGCCGCCAGCCACCAGATGTGCCAGATCAGGGCGAAGCCGCACAGCGTGCTCAGCGCCGACAGCACCACGCCGGCGCCGGTGTTGCGCGGCATGTGGATCGGCAGGAAGCCGCGCTCCGATCGCCTGAAGCCGCGCCGCTTCATGTCCGACCAGGCATCCGTGTCGTGCACCACGGGGGTGAAGGCGAAGTTGTAGTCCGGCGGCGGCGAGGAGGTCGACCATTCCAGCGTGCGTCCGCCCCAGGGGTCGCCGCTGGCGTCGCGCAGCTGCTCGCGCCGGCGGAAACTGACCACCAGGCAGACCAGGAACGCGGCGATGCCGATCGCCACCAGCACCGCGCCGAACAGCGCGACCTGGAACCAGATCTGCAGCGAAGGATCGTCGAAGTGGCTCATGCGCCGGGTCACGCCCATCAGGCCGAGCACGTACAGCGGCGTGAACGCGAACCAGTAACCGGTCAGCCAGAACCAGAACGAGACCTTGCCCCAGAAGTCATCCAGCTTGAATCCGAACGCCTTGGGGAACCAGTAGGTGATCGCTGCGAACACGCCGAACACCACGCCGCCGATGATCACGTTGTGGAAATGGGCGATCAGGAACAGCGAGTTGTGCAGCACGAAGTCCGCCGGCGGCACCGCCAGCAGCACGCCGGTCATGCCGCCGACCACGAACGTGACCATGAAGCCCATCGTCCAAAGCATCGGCACCTCGAAACGGATGCGGCCGCGGTACATGGTGAACAGCCAGTTGAAGATCTTCGCGCCCGTGGGGATCGAGATGATCATCGTGGTGATGCCGAAGAACGAGTTGACGCTGGCGCCCGAACCCATGGTGAAGAAGTGGTGCAGCCACACCAGGTACGACAGCACGGTGATGCAGACCGTGGCGTAGACCATCGAGCTGTAGCCGAACAGGCGCTTGCCGGAGTACGTG
>JAIUOJ010000075.1 GCA_020161335.1 Pseudomonadota bacterium | reverse complement strand
AGGCAGATTCCGACGTATTCCTCACCCGTCCGCCACTCGCCACCCAGGGAGCAAGCTCCCCTGTGCTGCCGTTCGACTTGCATGTGTTAGGCCTGCCGCCAGCGTTCACTCTGAGCCAGGATCAAACTCTTCACTTAAATTTTTCTGGACTTGCGTCCAAATAGCTTGAGTGCAGTCGTCGTCCCGAGCTCGAATCACTCGATTGCATTTCTGCATTTGAATTGACTTGTTGCTCTGTTACGAACGTCTGCAAGATGGACAGTCATCCACCGGCCAGACGCCCGCACAAGTCACCTGCGCACACTGTCAAAGATCAGGGAAACAGGCCTCAGCGCCTCGCTTCCAAACCCGTCGGCTTTCGCCTCAGGGGAGCCGCACATGATAGCGCGGTTTTTGCTTTCGTCAACACCCCGTGAAGGGGTCCGAGTCAGCTTCCCTTCAAGTTCCGGCCCGAAGGCGTTTCGTCGAAGTGAGCCGCACATTCTAGCCTGTTTTCCGGGTCCGTCAATACCTTCCGGGGAAGATTTTTCGGGCTCCGGGGGTGGCCTGGCGGGGGTCCGCCGGGCCCGGCCGATGCGGGGCGCGCATTCTGCAGGTTCGGGCGGCGCTTGCATAGCCCCTGACGCGCCGGCGCACGCCTTGACGACCGCCGATGGGTGCACGATGGTCCGCAGCAGGTTTCCACGAGGATCGATCGATGTCCCTGTTCCGCGCGGCGTGCGCCGCTTTCCTGCTGGCGCTGGGCACCGGTTGCGCCAGCGCCGGCGACGACTGGGTGGAACTGGCCGGCAAGCGCTATGCCGTGGAGATCGCCGACGACGACGCCGAACGCGCGCGCGGGCTGATGTTCCGCGACGAACTCGCCGACGGCCACGGCATGCTCTTCATCCACGAACGCGAGGCGCCGCAGGCGTACTGGATGAAGAACACGCGCATCGCGCTCGACATCCTCTACTTCGACGACGCACTGAAGCTGGTGTCGCAGCAGCGCGACGTGCCGCCTTGCTCCGCGGGCGACCGTTGCCCGCCGTATCCGAGCAAGGCGCCGGCGCGCTACGTGCTGGAACTCAACGCCGGCGAGGCGGCGCGGCTGGGACTGGAGGACGGCATGCCGTTGCGCCTGTCCCCGGCCCTGCAGGATGCGCCCTGAGCACGGGTACGCACAAGGCTTGCGGACCGCCCGCGCGCGGCGCAGTCTGGGGCCATGGACGACTCCCCTGCGCTGCCGGACTGGAACGCGCTCGCCGCGCTCGATGACGAGGCGTTGCCGCTGCTGGGCGTCGCGCTGCTGATCGCGCGCGACGAGTACCCCGGCCTTGATCCCGCGCAGTACGAGGCCCAGGTGCGCGAGCACGCGGCGCGCGTGCAGGATTCGATCGATGGCGGTGCGCACCGTACGCAGACGATGCGCGCAATCAACCGCCTGCTGTTCGAGGAGATCGGCTACGCCGGCAACCACGACGAGTACTACGACCCGCGCAACAGCTACCTCAACGAGGTGCTGGACCGGCGCCTCGGCAATCCGATCTCGCTGGCCCTGGTGCAGATGGAGGTGGCGCGCCGGGTCGGCCTGCCGCTCGACGGGATCTCCTTTCCCGGGCACTTCCTGGTGCGGTTGCCGGTCGATGACGGCATGCTGGTGATGGACCCGTTCAACCGCGGCCGCCCGCTGGACGTCGACGAGCTGCGCCAGCGCGCGCGTGCGCACATGGGCGGCGACGCACCCGACGACGACGCGTTGTCGCGCATCCTGCATCCGGCCTCGCATCGCACGATCCTGGTGCGCGTGCTGCGCAACCTGCATGGCGTGTACGAGGAACGCGGCGACTGGGAGCGCGCGACGCGCAGCGCCGACCGGGTGCTCAAGCTGGCGCCGGACAATGCCGAAGCGTTGCGCGATCGCGGACTGGGTTACCTGGCGCTCGGCCACTACGGCGGCGCGCGCGAGGACCTGCTGCACTACCTGCAGCGCCATCCCCACGCCGACGACGCGGTACGGGTGCGCCAGCGGCTGGTCGAGGCCGGGCGCGGCAGCGCGCGCCTGCACTAGGCGAGGCCGCGCGACGGCGCCCGTGGCCGGCAGGCGCTACAGCGCCAGCATCTCGAAATCGTCCTTGGTGACGCCGCAGTCCGGGCAGGTCCAGGTGTCCGGCACGTCCTCCCAGCGGGTACCCGCGGCGATGCCGTCGTCGGGCAGGCCGGCGCCTTCGTCGTAGATGAAGCCGCAGACGACGCACATCCAGCTGCGATAGGGGGTGTCGTTCATCGGATAATGCGCGCATGCATGAGCAGGAATCCCCGGCATTGTCCCATCCCGCGCGGTCGCGTGGAACCACGGCTTCGGGCCTGTATCTGGTCACGCCGGACGAACCCGACGCCGCGCGGCTGCTGTCACGGACCGTTCCGCTGCTGCCGTTCGCCGCCTGGCTGCAGTACCGCAACAAGCGCGCCGACATGGCGACGAAACGGGCGCAGCTTGCGGCGCTGTTGCCGGCTTGCCGATTGGCGGGCGTGCCGCTGCTGGTCAACGACGACTGGCGGCTGGCCGCCGAGTGCGGGGCCGACGGCGCGCACCTGGGCGAGGAGGACGGCGACCTGCGCGAAGCACGCAGCGCGCTCGGCGCGCATGCGCTGATCGGCGCCTCGTGCTACGACTCGCTGGCGCTGGCCGAACGCGCGGTCGCGGCGGGCGCCAGCTACGTCGCCTTCGGCGCGTTCTTCGCGACGACCTCGAAAGCCACCACGCGCCGCGCCACGCCCGACCTGTTGCGCGACGCCGCCACGCTCGGCGTGCCGCGGGTGGCGATCGGCGGCATCACCCCCGACAATGCGGTGCCGCTGCTGGCCGCCGGCGCCGACCTGCTGGCGGTGATCGGCGGCGTGTTCGAAGCGCCCGATCCGGTGGCCGCGGCCAGGGCCTACGCAAGCCTGTTCGATGCACCTCGCACCGCGATCGACCGCGCGTGAGCGCCACCTGCGCACCGCCACGCCCCTCCCCTTTCCGAGCCATGACCCCATGAACCACGACCAGTCCCACGCCCTGTTCGAACGCGCCCGCCAATTGCTGCCCGGCGGCGTCAATTCGCCGGTGCGCGCGTTCAAGTCGGTCGGCGGCGAGCCGTTCTTCGTGCAGCGCGCGGATGGCGCGTACCTGTTCGACGTCGATGGCAACCGCTACATCGACTACGTCGGCTCCTGGGGGCCGATGATCGTCGGCCACAACCATCCGCACGTGCGCGAAGCGGTGCAGGCCGCGATCGGCAACGGCTTGTCCTACGGCGCGCCGTGCCCGGCGGAGGTAACGATGGCCGAACGCCTCGCCGCGCTGGTGCCCTCGTGCGAGATGGTGCGGATGGTCAACTCCGGCACCGAAGCCACGCTGTCGGCGATCCGGCTCGCGCGTGGCGCCACCGGGCGCCAGAAGATCGTCAAGTTCGAAGGCTGCTACCACGGCCACGGCGACTCGTTCCTGGTGAAGGCCGGCAGCGGCGCGCTGACCTTCGGCGTGCCGAACTCGCCGGGCGTGCCCAAGGCGCTGGCCGACCTCACGCTGACCCTGCCCTACAACGACTTCGACGCGGCCAGCGCGCTGTTCGCGGCCGCCGGCGAGGAGATCGCCGGCCTGATCATCGAGCCTGTCGTCGGCAACGCCAACTGCCTGCCGCCGCGCGAAGGCTACCTGCAGCACCTGCGCTCGCTGTGCACGCAGCATGGCGCGCTGCTGATCTTCGACGAGGTGATGACCGGCTTCCGCGTGGCGCTCGGTGGCGCGCAGGCGCGCTATGGCGTCACGCCCGACATCAGCACCTTCGGCAAGATCATCGGCGGCGGCATGCCGGTGGGCGCCTACGGCGGACGGCGCGAACTGATGCAGCAGATCGCGCCCGCCGGCCCGGTCTACCAGGCCGGCACGCTGAGCGGCAACCCGGTGGCGATGGCGGCGGGGCTGGCGATGCTCGACCTGGTCTCGGCGCCCGGCTTCCACGACGCGCTCGAAGCGACCACGCACGCGCTGTGCGACGGGCTGGAAGCCGCGGCGCGCGAGGCCGGCGTGGCGTTCACCACCACCCGGGTCGGCGCGATGTTCGGCCTGTTCTTCACCGATGCACCGAACGTCGACACCTACGCGCAGGCGGTGGCCTGTGACACCGCCGCGTTCAACCGCTTCTTCCACGCGATGCTCGAGCGCGGCGTGTTCCTGGCACCGTCGGCGTTCGAGGCCGGCTTCGTGTCCAGCGCGCACGACGCGGCGGTGGTCTCTGAAACGCTGGCCGCGGCGCGCGAAGCGTTCAAGGTGGCCGCGGCGGGATGAGGCCGCGCATCCGCCAGGTGCTGTTCGACTTCGACCAGGTCCTGGCGCGCTACCACCACGAGAAGCGCATCGCCCACCTGGCCGCATTCGCCGCCTGCGCGCATGAGCGGGTGCGCGAGGTGCTGTTCACCTCGGGACTCGAAGCCTGGTACGACGGCGGCGCGATCGACACGGGCGACTACCTCGCACGACTCGGCGACGGGATCGGCAAACCCGTGGACGAGGCACGCTGGATCGCCGCGCGGATGGCCGGGAGCCTCGCCGACGACGCCGTGCTGGCACGGGTTTCCGCGCTCGATGCCGGGCTGACCCTCGGCATCCTGACCAACAACGGCGTGCTGATGGCACAAGCCATCCCGCGCATCATTGCGCCGGTGTTCCCGCGGTTCGAGGGGCGCGTGCTGTGCAGCGGCGCACTGCGCATGCGCAAGCCCGATCCGGTGATCTTCGTGCACGCGCTCGAGCGGCTGGGCTGGGCGGCATCAAGCACGCTGTTCGTCGACGACAGCTTCGCCAACGTGCAGGGTGCGCGCCGGGCCGGCCTGCACGCCGACACCGTGGTCGACGCGCGCTCGCTGCGCCGCGTGTTCAAGCGCTACGGGCTGGGCTGAGCGCCTGGCAACACCAGCGACGACCGGTCGATGTCGGCCAGCGTGCGACAGCCGCACAGGGCCATCGTCATTTCCAGTTCGACCCGCAACAGGTGCAGCACGTGCGCCACGCCCGACGCCCCGGCCGCAGCCAGCGCATGCAGGCAGGGCCGCCCGACCAGCACCGCATCGGCCCCCAGCGCGATGGCCTTGAATGCATCGCTGCCGCGGCGGATGCCACCGTCGAGCAGCAGCGGCACCCGGCCCTGCACGGCCTCCGCGACGGCCGGCAAGGCGTCGATGGTGGCGACCTGGGTATCCAGCACGCGGCCGCCGTGGTTGGACACGACAATGCCGTCGGCCCCCGCGTCCAGCGCGCGCTGCGCGTCGTCGGCACGGGTGATGCCCTTGAGCAGCAGCGGCAGCATGGCGTGCGCGCGCAACCATTCGACGTCGCGCCAGCCCGGCGCCGCGGCGACCTGCGGGCTGTCGAACAGGCTTTGCCCCGGCGCCACCACCGCCGGCGCGAACGGCGCCAGGCCGCGCAGGTTGGCCGCCTCGATCCCCGGCGGCAGCACGAAGCCGGCGCGCTGTTCGCCGTTGCGCACGCCATTCACCGGTGCGTCCACGGTCAGCACCAGCGCGCGGCAGCCCGCGGCCTCGGCACGCCGCACGAGCTCGAGCGTGAAGCCGCGGTCGCGCTGCAGGTACAGCTGGAACCACAGCGGCGACCGGGAAACGCGCGCGATCTCCTCGATCGTTGCATTCGATTCGGTGCTGGCCACCATGCCCGCGCGCATCGCCGAAGCGCCGAGCGCGGTGGCCAGTTCGCCATCGGGATGCGCGAGCTTCTGGTGCGCGACCGGCGCCAGCAGGACCGGGAAATCGTAGGTGTCGCCGAACAGCGTCACGCGCGCATGGCCGCCTGAAAGATCGGCAAGCACGCGGTTGCGCAGGCGGATGCGCGCGAAGGCGGCGGCATTGTCGCGCGCGGTGTGGCCGTCGGCGGCGGCGCCGTCGAGGTAGGCCCAGGCGGCAGGGTCGATGCGCTCGCGCGCCAGCGGCAGGTAGTCGTCCACGCACGCGACCTGGGGCGGGATCCGCGCCAGCGGCGGCGGGCGCGGCGCGTCGGCATCGCGCACGCTCAGGTCTCCGACCACTGCCGCAGCAGGTTGTGGTACACGCCGATCAGCGCGGCCACCTCGTCCTCGCCGCCCCCCTTCGCGGTGAGCGACTGGATGGCCTGGTCCATCTGGTACAGCAGGCGCCGCTGCGCGTCGTCACGCACCAGGCTCTGGGTCCAGAAGAACGACGCCAGCCGCGCGCCGCGGGTCACCGGGGTCACCTGGTGCAGGCTGGTGCCCGGGTAGACCACCAGGTGGCCGGCGGGCAGCTTCACGCGCTGCTCGCCGTAGGTGTCCTGGATCACCAGTTCGCCGCCGTCGTATTCGTCCGGGTCGCTGAAGAACAGCGTCGAGGAGACGTCGGTGCGGATGCGCAGTACCGCACCGGGCACGTTCATCACCGCGTTGTCGACGTGGAAGCCGTAGCTGCCGCCTCCGACGTAGCGGTTGAAGCGCGGCGGCAGCACGCGCAGGGGCAGTACCGCGGACATGAAGGCCGGGTGGGCGAGCAGCGCCTGCACGATCACCTCGCCCAGCTCGCGCGCCAGCGGGTCGTCCGGGGCCAGCTGCTGGTTGTGCTTGGCCTTCAGGGCGGCGTGGCCGGCGGTGGCGCGACCGTCCACCCAGGCCGCCGCGGACAGCGCGTCGCGGTAGCGGCGGACCTGGTCCGGGCCGAGCAGGTCGGGAATGGCGATCAGCATGGGCAATCCACTCCGGTAGGCAGCGCCGGCGAGCCTAAACGGCCCCGGCGTCATGCGGTAGCCGCTGTTCGCGGGCGAGAAATATGGAACTAATGAGAATCATTATTGTATGATCCGGCGCTCGCCTCCAGCCCCGCCGCTGGGGCGAATTGCCCCAGGCCCGTCACCTGCACGCCATCGCCAGCAGGGTCGGCGGCCCCGGTCCGCCCGCACGCCGGGCGGCACCCGCCAGCCCTCCCCGACTTCCACGGTACCCCTCCGATGCCCCAAGTGCTCCGTCGCCCGCTCTCCCGCCACCCCCTGGCCCTGGCCTTGCTGGCCGCCGCGACCACCCTGCCCGCGCACGCCGAAATCGCCCTCGACGCGCTGCCGACCGACAAGACCTTCGATCCGATCGAAGTCGTCGGCGAGGCGCCCGACCGCGCCTCGTCGCCCAAGTTCACGGCACCGCTGCTGGACACGCCGCAGACGATCAGCGTGATCCCGTCCGAGGTGTTCAACGCCCAGGGCGCGCAGACCCTGACCGACGTGCTGCGCAACGTGCCCGGCATCAGCTTCGACGCCGGCGAGAATGGCTTCGGCACGAACAACAACAACTTCAGCCTGCGCGGCTTCGACACCAGCGGCAGCATCTTCGTCGACGGCGTGCGCGATTCGGGCAATTACCCGCGCGACGTGTTCAACCTCGACAGCGTCGAAGTGGCCAAGGGCCCGGCCGCCGACAATGGCCGCGGCGGCCTGGGTGGCTACGTCAACCTGGTCACCAAGACCCCGCAACTGGGCTACTTCTTCCGCGGCACCGCCAGCGTCGGCACCGACGGCACCGATGCCGACAGCCGCCTGCGCACCAGCCTCGACCTCAACAACCCGCTTGGCGAGACCAGCGCGCTGCGCCTGAACCTGCTGCTCAAGGAAGGCGGCGTCGCCGGTCGCGAGCACGTGGAGAGCGACGCCGTCGGCATCGCGCCGTCGCTGGCCTTCGGCCTGGGCACCGATACGCGCGTGGTGCTGGCGGCGCACTACCTGAGCCAGAGCGGCCGTCCGGACTGGGGCGTGCCCGGCGCCGCCATCAAGGGCACCGTGAACTACGACCCGGTTGCGGCTTCCGCCGAATCCGACACGTTCTACGGCCTGCACTCGGACTTCGACGACAACACCAGCAGTTCGGTCACCGCGCGCATCGAGCACGACTTCGCCAACGGCCTGACCCTGAGCAACCAGACGCGCTGGACCAAGACCGACCGCAAGGCGCTGTACACGGTGCCATTCGGCTACACGCCCGCCACCCAGGTCGTGGTCGGCGACACCCAGGCCTACGAGCGCGAGAACACCACCTTCTCCAACCTCACCAACCTGAGCGTGGCCTTCGCCACCGGCGCGATCGAGCACACCCTCGCCGCGGGCCTCGAACTCTCCCGCGAAGAGTCCGATGCATTGCGCTTCGGCACCTCCGTGCCGCCGACGACCCACGTGCTCGCGCCCGACTACCGCCGCGCCACCGCCGGCATGCCGGCCGCGCAGCAGAGCAACGGCGTGACCATCGACACCATCGCGCTCTACGTGTACGACACGCTCAAGTTCAACGAGCGCTGGCAGCTCACCGGCGGCCTGCGTGCCGAACGCTACGACGTGGACATCGCCAGCAAGACCGCCGCCGGCGCGCCGACCGGCCCCGATGGCTACGAAGTCAGCGAGACCACGCTGGGCGGCAAGCTGGGCGTGGTGTTCAAGCCAGTCGAGAACGGCAGCCTGTATGCCTCGGTCAACCTCGCGACGCTGCCGCCGGGCGCGTGGCTGTCCAATCCCGACATCTCGCGGACCGGCGACAACGCGTTCCCGGGGATCATCGGCCAGAACAACGATGCCGCCAAGGCGCAGCGCGCGGTCAGCCACGAAATCGGCGTGAAGTGGGACTTCTTCGACGAGCGCCTCAGCACCGCCGCCGCGTTGTTCTCCACGCAGCGCCGCAGCGTCGCCATCAGCGGCAAGGAGCCCGGCGTGGCCAGCAGCCCGACCGTGCTGCGCGGCTATGGCAAGCAGACCGTGCGCGGCATCGAACTGAGCGCGACCGGCCACATCACCGATGCCTGGACGGTCTTCGCCGGTGCCGTGTTCCTCGACAGCGAACGCGAGCACAGCGACGACCTCGATGCCGCCCGCTGCACCGCCAATCCCACCGACTACCGTGCCGGCGCGACCGTCGCGGACTGCGCGGCGATCATCGCGTCGGGTGCGGGCAGCAATGGCGACGAACTCGCGTTCACGCCCAAGCGTTCGGCCAACCTGTGGACCACCTACACCTTCGGCAACGGCCTGACCCTCGGCGGCGGCGTGCAGCACGTGGGCGATGCGTGGGCCGGCCGGCCTGACGACGCCGACCGCATCATCCCCAACGGCCGCTGGGGCGAGCTGCCCGGCTACACCATCGGCAACCTGATGGCGTCGTACGCGGTCAACGACAAGCTCACCGTGCGGCTCAACATCGACAACGTCACCGACGAGACGTATGCCACCTCCGGCAACTGGTCGATGACACGCGCGTTCGTCGGCCCGGCGCGGTCGTACCTGCTCAGCGCGGACGTCCGCTTCTGGTGAGCCTCAACCGCGCCCCGTGGAAGCGGCCATCGCCGCCTTGGCAGGGACTGCACGCGGAAGGTGATGCCTACCCGGCAAACGCGCGCAGCGCCGCCGACAGGCGACTCAACCCCTCGGCGACGTCCTCGTCGCCGATGTTGAGCGGCGGCACGAAGCGCAGCACGTCCGGTCCCGCCTGCAACAGCAGCAGGCCGTGCGTGGCGGCGTGGTCGAGGATTTCGCCGGCGCGCCCTGCGTATTCGGGCTTCAGCACGGCGCCCAGCATCAGGCCGCGGCCGCGCACGCCGGAGAACACGGCTTCGCGGCCGTCCAGCGCCGCCAGCCCCGCACGCAGCGCAGCGGCCTGGCGGGTGACGTTGGCTTCGATCGCCTGCGACGACAGCTTGCGCAGGGCCACGCGCGCCACCGCGGCCGCCAGCGGATTGCCGCCGAAGGTGGTGCCGTGGTCGCCGAACTGCATCGCCTCGGCCACCTTCGCGCCGGCCAGCAGCGCGCCCGCCGGGAACCCGCCGCCGAGGGCCTTGGCCAGGGTGACGATGTCCGGCACCACGTCATCCTGCCAGTGCGCGAACAGCGTGCCGGTGCGGCCCATGCCGCTCTGGATCTCGTCGAGCACCAGCAGCGCGCCGTGGTGGTCGCACAGCGCGCGCACGGCGCGCAGGAAGCCGGGCGCGGCCGGCATCACCCCGCCCTCGCCCTGCACCGGTTCGAGCATCACCGCGGCGACATCGCCGGCCGCCATCGCGATCTCCAGCGCGGTGGCATCGTTGAAGTCCACGTAGCGGAAGCCACCCGGCAGCGGCTCGTAGCCGGCCTGGTACTTCGGTTGCGCGGTCGCGGTGACCGCGGCCAGCGTGCGTCCGTGGAAGCTGCCGCGGCAGGTGACGATGACGCGCCGGTCGGGCGCGCGACCCTGCGCCGTGGCCCACTTGCGCACCAGCTTGATCGCGGCCTCGTTGGCCTCGGCACCGGAGTTGCACAGGAACACGCGCGCAGCGAACCGCGAGGCCGCGGCCAGTTCCTCCGCCAGCCGCAGCGGCGGCTCGCTGTAGAACACGTTGCTGGTGTGCCACAGCCGGCCGGCCTGCTCGGCCAGCGCCGCGACCAGGTCGGGATCACAGTGGCCGAGGCCGCACACGGCGATGCCCGCGGAGAAATCGACGTACTCGCGCCCCTCGCTGTCCCACAGGCGCGCGCCCTGCCCGCGTTCGAGGATCACCTGGCGCTGGCGATAGACCGGCAGGTAGACGTCGCGGCCGAGGGCCAGCAGGTGGGCGATGTTGGACATGGTGCGCGTCGTCCGGATGCGGGGGCGCCATTGTGCGCGTCCACGCCCGCGCGCGCACGCTCAGGGCGCCGCGCGCGACGTGTCCAGGCGAGGGCTCACCACGCGCCGATGTTCGGCATCGACGCCCACGGCTCGGCGGGCGGCAGCGCCGCGCCCTTCTGCAGCAGCTCGATCGAGATCGCGTCGGGCGTGCGCACGAAGGCCATGCGTCCATCGCGCGGCGGCCGATGGATGGTGATGCCCAGCGACTGCAGGTGCGCGCAGGTGGCGTAGATGTCGTCGACCGCGAACGCGAGGTGGCCGAAGTTGCGCGCGCTGCCGTAGTCCTCCGCCGGCGATCCGTCCTCGGGCGGCCAGTTGTAGGTCAGTTCGATCTCGGCCTCGGGATTGGCCGGCGCGCCGAAATAGACCAGCGTGAACCGCCCGCCGGGGTTCTCCATGCGCCGCGTCTCGCGCAGGCCGAGGCCTTCGGTGAAGAAGCGGGTGGTGGCGTCGAGATCGTGGACGCGCAGCATCGCGTGCAGGTATTTCATGGCATTGGCCTCCGGTTCGCGCCGTCGCGATGCGCCCAGGCGAGCGCCAGCAGGCACAGGATGATGAGCACGCTGTATTCCATGCCGTTGCGTCCCAGCCCGACCACGAACCAGCCGGCGGGCGCATGCACCAGCCAGATCCCGCAGGCATAGAGGGCCGAGGCCACCAGCGCGATCGGCGCCACCCAGCGGCCCCAGGCCAGCAGCGGCATCGCGACCAGTTCGAAGGCGGTGACGGCCCACGCCAGGCCGAGGCCGAAGGGGAAGCCACGCGCGTCGAGGAAGCCGCCGAACGGCCCCACGCCGTCGAAGGCGACGCGCGCGGCGCCGTGGATGAACAGCAGCGCGGCAAGCCCGACGCGGATCGCCGCCAGCGATTGCCGCGCCGCATCGGCGGGTGCGATCGTCATGCGCGCGCTCCCGGGTCAGTCGAGGAACAGGTCGGGCAGCAGCGGCTGCGCGGGATCGACGGCGTAGCCGGACAGGTCGGTGACGCCCGCCTCGCGCAGGACCTCGTCGTCGATCAGGAACCGCCCGGTGAAGCCCGCCGCCGGGTGCACCAGCACCGCGTGCGCGGCATCGGCCATGATCGCGGGCGAGCGGCCGTTGCCGCCGGACACGCCCGGAATCATGTTCAGCGCGTCGGTGGCAATCAGCGTGCGCGGCCACAGTCCGTTGATCGCGATGCCGCGCTCGCGGAACTCCGCGGCCAGGCCGAGCGTCACGAAGCTCATGCCCATCTTGGCCAGGGTGTAGCCGGTGTGCGGCGCCCACCACTTCGGCTCCAGCGACGGCGGCGGGCACAGGCTGAGGATGTGCGGGTTCGACGCCTGCAACAGGTGCGGCAACGCCACCTGCGCGCACAGGAACGTGCCGCGCGCGTTGACCTGCTGCATCAGGTCGAAGCGTTTCATCGGCGTCTCCAGCGCGCCGCGCAGCCAGATCGCGCTGGCGTTGTTGACCAGGATGTCGAGGCCGCCGAAGGCCTCGACCGTCTTCGCCACGGCGGCCTTGACCTCGTCCTCCTCGCGGATGTCGCAGCGGACCGCCAGCGCGCGCCCGCCGGCCGCCTCGACCGCCTGCGCCGCGCTGTGGATGGTGCCGGGCAGCTTCGGGTTGGGCACGTCGGACTTGGCCGCGATCACGACGTTGGCGCCGTCGCGCGCCGCGCGCAGCGCGATCGCCAGGCCGATGCCGCGCGACGCGCCGGTGATGAAGAGGGTCTTGCCGGAGAGGGTCATGTCAACTCCTGTGGTGGGGCGCATGATGCAATGTCCGTTGCGCATCGTCATCCGCGATGCATCCCGGCCGTCCCGGGCCGTCGACCGGCGCAAGCCGGGATCCAGGTCGTCGCCATGATCCAGGCGGGTCCGGGCTTGCGCCGGGATGACGGCATCGAAGCCGCCCTGTTGCGGGGACGCTTGCACGCGCCCACCGCCAGCGTTCCCACCGTCAGATCGACTGCCTGGTCATCCCGAGCGCAACGAGGGATCTGCTGTTCTGGTGGAATGAAAGATCCCTCGCTGCGCTCGGGATGACGGGATTCCTGCGGTGTACTGCGCATCGATGGCCATTCACGGCTTCGGCCCCTGGCCTTCGTTGTCTTCCCACTTCAGCATGCGGCGGGTGATGAAGCGGTATACCGGCTTGCCGGTGCGGAACCACAGGTCGCGCACCCACGACTGGCGCTTGAGCACGCGCTGCTCCACCGGCGTCAGCGCCTCGCGGCAGTACATGCGTTTGTGCTTGAGCAGGTGGCGCAGGTCCTCGCGGAACAGCAGGCGCATCCAACGCGAGCGCGGACCGCCACGCGTCGCCAGCTGGAAGTCGATGATCGCCGGGCGGCCATCGTCCAGCACGAGCCAGTTGGCTTCCTTGGCGAGGTCGTTGTGGGCGATGCCGCGCCGGTGCAGTTGCTGCAGCAGGCGGCGCGCGGCATGGAAGTACGCCACGTCGCCGCGCGGCGGGCGCTGGTACATCGCGTCGCCGGCCATGTAGCTCCGGTCGAGCCGGCGGCCGTCCCAGGCCAGCAGCTGCGGCACGTCGGCCATGCCGGCGATGCACGCCAGCGCGCGCGCCTCGCGCCGCGCCAGCCACCAGGCCGGCAGCCGCAGCCACGCCGGCACGTGGCCCAGGTCGCGGCGCACGAAGGGCCCGTCCGGCCCCTGCATGAGCGAGATGCGGCCGAAGCTGTCGGCCTTCAGCGCATGCAGTTCCCGGGGCGCGTCGCTCGGCATCGCAGCATTGTACGGGGCGCTGCCGAGGCGGCGGCCCGTACCGCGGCGGTCATGGCCCCCCTGTCATAATCGCCGGATGCTCGAATCCTTCTTCAGCGGGCTGGTCGCGTGGGTGGGCCAGCACCCGGTCGCCGCCGGCCTGGTGATCTTCCTGATCGCCTTCGCCGACGCGGTGATCCTCCTCGGCGCGGTGGTGCCGGCGCTGCCGCTGCTGTTCGCGATCGGGGTGATGATCGGGCTGGGCGAGATCTCCGGGCCGTACGCCGTCGCGTGCGCGGCGCTCGGCGCGCTGGCCGGCGACGGCGTGAGCTATTGGGTCGGGCATCGCTGGGGGCCGGGCCTGCGCAGCGCCTGGCCCTTCAGCAAGTACCCGCAACTGCTCGACCGCGGCGAAGTGCTGTTCCGGCGCAACGCGGTGAAGAGCATCTTCATCGCGCGCTACGTCGGGCCGGTGCGCCCGTTCGTGCCGGCCATCGCCGGGATCGCGCGGATGCCGCTGCGGCGCTACCTGCCGGCCAGCGCGGCGGCGTGCCTGTCGTGGGGCGCGCTGTTCCTCGCCCCGGGCTGGATCTTCGGCGCTTCCTACGAGGCGGTGGCCGCGGTTGCCGGGCGCCTGGCCCTGGTGCTGGGCGGGCTGGTGCTGGTGCTGGCCCTGGCCTGGGCGGTGGTGGTCTACACCTACCGCTGGTTCGACCGCCACGCCAACACCCTGCTCGAACGCGCGCTGCGCTGGACCCGCGAGCATCCGCGGCTGGGCCGCTACGCGGCGGCGCTGATCGATCCGAAGCGACCCGAATCGGCATCGCTGGCGGTGCTCGCGGTGTGCCTGCTGGCCATCGCCTGGGCCTGCTTCGCGCTGCTGGCCACGGTGCTGATGCGCGACGAGCCGCTGCGCCTGGACCTGGCGGTGTTCCAGACGATGTACGAGCTGCGCAATCCGCTGGCCGACCGGCTGATGGCGGGCCTGGCCTCGATCGGCGACGTGCAGGTGCTCGGGCCGGCGGTCGCGCTGACCCTGCTCTGGCTGGGCTGGCGCCGGCGCTGGATGGCCGTGGTGCACTGGCTGGCCGCGCTCGCGTTCGGCCTCGTCCTGACCTGGCTGCTGGGCGCGGTCATCGACATGCCGCGCCCGCCCACCGCCGGCGGCGGTTTCGGTTTCCCCGCGGTGGGGATCACCCTGTGCACCATCGTGTTCGGCTTCTTCGCGGTATTGATCGCGCGCGAACTGCCCGGCCGCTCGCGGGTGTGGCCCTACCTGGTCTCCGGCGCGGTGGTCGCGGTGGTCGGTTTCGCGCGGCTGTACCTGGGCGCGCACTGGCTGAGCGACATCGTCGGCGGCATGCTGCTGGGCATCGTCTGGCTGCTGGTGCTGGGCATCGCCTACC
>JAIUOJ010000074.1 GCA_020161335.1 Pseudomonadota bacterium | reverse complement strand
GACTGGCTGGCGAAGGGCGTGCCGGCGGACCTTGCCGGACAACTGGCGGCGCTGCCGTACCTGGAGCCGTGCTGCGACATCATCGAGCTGGCGACCGAGCGCAAGCTGCGGCCGGTCGAGGTGGCCAAGCTCCACTTCCGCGTCGGCGAAGCGCTGCGCGTGCCGTGGCTGGCCCAGCAGATCGACGCGCTGGCGGTCGAGGGTCGCTGGCATGCCGTCGCGCGCGGCGTGCTGCGCGAGGAACTCGCCGCGCAGCAGCGAGTGATCGTGGGCCAGGTGCTGGACATGCCCGGCAACACGCCGGACGAGAAGGTGCGCCACTGGCTGGAGCGCGACGACCCGTCGATGCGCTTTACCCTGGCGATGCTGGCCGAACTGGCGGCGCAGAAGGCGCTGGACTATCCCACGGTGTCGGTCGCTGTGCAGCGCCTGTCGCAGCTCGCGCAGCGCGGTTGAACCCGCAGGCGGGCCATGGGGATGCCGCACGCCGGCATCCCCTGCGCTAAGCTTCGGCCACGCCGACGGGATACCGCACGATGGGCCAGCCGCAACGCATCGCCTTCCTCGCCAGCCAGACCGACGACGCCCAGGTCGCGCTCAGGGCGCTGGTCGCGCGCCACGGCCAGCATGAACCGGAAGCGTCGGACGTGCTCTGCGCGCTCGGCGGCGACGGCTTCATGCTGCAGACGCTGCATCGTCACGGCAGCCTGGGCAAGCCGGTGTTCGGCATGAAGCTCGGCACCGTCGGCTTCCTGATGAACCAGCACCGCAACGACGACCTGCTGCAGCGGCTGGCGCGTGCGGAGCCCGCGGTGCTGCGTCCGCTGGAAATGGTGGCGCAGACCGAGTCCGGGGCCACGGTGGGGTCGCTGGCGTACAACGAAGTGTCGTTGCTGCGACAGACGCGGCAGGCGGCGCACCTGGCGATCGAGCTCAACGGCAAGCTGCGGCTGGAGGAGCTGATCGCCGACGGGGTGATGGTCGCGACCGCGGCCGGCAGCACCGCCTACAACTATTCCGCGCACGGGCCGATCCTGCCGCTGGGATCGGCGGTGGTCGCGCTGACCCCGATCGCCGCGTTCCGGCCGCGCCGCTGGCGCGGTGCGCTGCTGCGGGCCGACACCGAAGTGCGCTTCCGCGTGCTCGATCCCTACAAGCGCCCGGTCAGTGCGACCGCCGATTCGCACGAGGTGCGCGACGTGGTCGAAGTGACCATCCGCGAATCCGCGAATCGCACGGTGACCCTGCTGTTCGATCCCGAGCACAACCTCGAGGAACGCATCCTCAGCGAGCAGTTCGAGGCCTGAGGCCGTTCAGTCCACGCGGCGAGGCTTGCCGCGTGGAACCAGCAACCCGTCCGGATGCACCAGCAGCACCGGCCAGGCGATGTCGCTGAGGTAGACCGCTTCGACCTGCAACAGCCCTTCCGGCGGGTGCCAGCCGAAGGTCTTCGCGAAATCCATGCGCCATGCATGCGCATGCGCCGATTGCGGATGCAGAACGCCCTGCATCGTGCCCTCGCGCGCATCGTCGTCCAATCCGGGATGCAGCACGATGGTGGCGGGCTCGCGGCGACCCTTGTGGGTCGCGGCGGCCGCGTGGCGGAAGCCGGGTCCGCCCCATGAGATCGCCAGGCAGACCAGCGCGCCGCAACCGCCGAAGAACAGTGCGAGCACCTTCTCGGTGTCATGGTCGGAGAACCAGAACCATGCCAGTCCCGCCAGGGCGATGAGCGCGCTGCCGATCCGCATGTTCCGCACGAGGTTGCCGTCGCCCAGGATCCGCAGGTTGGCGACCTGCTGCTGCAGCGTGAGCGCGTCGCCCACGAACATGCCGCTGGAATGGCGCTTGGCGGGGGAGGTCACGGCATCGTCCTGCGGCGGGCCCGGCCGCCAGCTTGCAGCGGCCGGGCGAGGACTTGCAAGCCCGGTCGCAGGCACCGAGACCGGCCTGGTGGATAATCCCCGCATGGCACGCATCGAACCGACCGCCGTCCTCACCATCGCGATCTCCTCGCGCGCGCTGTTCGACCTCGAGGACAGCCATGCGCTGTTCGAGAACGAGGGCATCGAGCCCTACGCCGAGCACCAGCGCAGCCGCGAAGACGACGTGCTCGAACCCGGCATGGCGTTCCCGCTGGTGCGCAAGCTGCTGGCGCTGAATGTCGACGCGCCACCGGACGCGCCGCGGGTCGAGGTGATCCTGCTGTCGCGCAACTCGGCCGACACCGGGCTGCGCATCTTCAATTCGATCCAGCGCCACGGCCTGGCGATCTCGCGCGCCACCTTCACCTCGGGCGAACCCACCTGGCCCTACATCCGCCCGTTCGGTGCGCAGCTGTTCCTGTCGGCCAATCCGGAGTCGGTGCGGCAGGCGCTGGCCAACGGCGTTGCCGCGGCGACGATCCTGCCCGACCGCGCGCGACCCGGCAGCCTGGCCAGCGAGCAGATCCGCATTGCCTTCGACGGCGATGCGGTGATCTTCGACGACGAGGGCGAGCGCGTGTCGCGCGAGGGCGGCATCGCGGCCTTCCATCGCCACGAGATCGAGCGCGCGCGCGAGCCGTTGTCGGGCGGGCCGTTCCGCGCCTTCCTCTCGGCCCTGCACGACCTGCAGGCGGCCTATCCGGCGGGCGAGGCCGCGCCGATCCGCACCGCACTGGTCACGGCACGCTCGGCGCCCGCGCACGAACGCGTGATCCGCACGCTGCGCGAATGGGGCGTGCGCCTGGACGAGGCGCTGTTCCTGGGCGGCCGCGCCAAGGGCCCGTTCCTGGAAGCGTTTGGCGCCGACATCTTCTTCGACGATTCGCTGCACAACATCGACAGCGCGCGCCAGCACGTGCTGGCCGGGCACGTGCCGCATGGCGTCTCCAACGCCTGAGGCAGGATGGGCGGCGGCAGGCCACGCGCGCCGCGATTCGCGTCGACGTGGGCGTCAATGTTCCGCGTGGGCATCCTGCGCCGGCGGCGGGGCGGCCACGGGCGAGAGGCGCACGATCGCGCTGCTCATCATCACGCTGTTGGGGACGACGACCTCGTGGCCATCCGCGTCCACCAGCGTGGTGAACGCCAGCGAGATGTCGCGCACGCGCGCGTCGATCGTGCCCACCGGGCAGTACAGGCGGATGCCGTCGCCCACCTGCACCGTGCGCGACAGCACCAGCGAGAAGCCGGCGATGAGGTTGCCCAGCGTGTCCTGCGCCGCCAGGCCCACGACCACTGACATCACGCTGGCGCCGGCAAGCAGCGCGGTGCCGAGCGCGCGCAGTTGCGGGACCAGGTGCGCGTACAGCACGAAACCGACCAGGTACGCCAGGCACTGCAGGAATCCGCTGACGAAGCGCAGCATGGTCACGTCCGACAGGCCGCGTTCGATGCGACGCGTCGTGCGCCGGATCAGCCAGGTGGCCAGCGATGCGAATGCGAACACCACGACCGCCCAGAAGACGATGCCGAGGACCGCGGTGGGGTCGAACAGGTGTCGGGCCATGGCGTGTCGGGTCTGCCGGAGGGGGCGCGACAGGGCCGCGGCAGCCGCGTTCCCTCGCGTGTCGCCAATATAGCAGTCCGGCCCCGGGCGTCCCGGTCAGGGCGGCAGTCGGATGTCCGACAGCTTCCAGCGCAGGCCGCTGCGGGTCAGCACGAACACCACCGGGTCGCCCGCGTCGGTGCGGACCGTGGCGGTGAAGCGGGAGGTGGATTCGTAGCGGCGCTCGGCGTCGCGCAGCGGATCGTGCCGCTCCCAGGTGTCGTCCGAGGCAGAGGGTGGCGGCAGGCCGCTGGCGCGATTCCAGACCTTGCGGCCCTCCATCATCGCGCCCAGGCCCATCGGCGTGACCATCAGGTCGACGCTGCTCCCGGCGAGGGTGCCGGCGATGCTGGCGCCCAGCGTGCCGAGCAGGCCGGTGCCGGGTTCGATGCCGGCCGCGCGCACCATGCGGTCGCTGAGCTGGGCCTTGAGGCTCGCACGCAACGGCGGGAAATCGACGTGCCTGGCCAGGGCCGACGCGTTCTCCTCGCGCACGGCCTTGCCGATGGCATGGATCGCCAGATACGGCCCGGCGGCGGCATAGCCGAGCACGGCGATCAGCCCGACGAGCACCAGTGCGATCCACTTCTTCATCGCTTCAGAACTCCAGGTCGAGCGCGGCGCACAGGTAGTCCATGAACGGTGCCAGCACCTGCAGGTCCTTCTCCAGCGTCGACAGCAGCCGCGGGCCGAGCATCACGCCGTCCTCGATCACCCGCGACGCCACGAAGTTGCGATGGCGCAGGTCGTCGATGAACTCGAAGTCCGCGGGGAAGCCGCGCGGCGGACGCACCAGCATCTCCTCCTGCTCCAGGTCGAAACGGCGACGGAATGCAGCGCCGCGGGTCGCCGCCTTCCAGCCGCCCGGGTTGTCGAAGATGAACTGCCGGATCTGGCGCTGTGTCGGCGGCTCCGGGTGCCAGATGCCGCCGGCGATGAAACAGTGGCCCGGCTGCAGGTGCAGGTAGAACGATGGCGCGGGCACCTGGCGGCTGCGTTCGTGGAACAGGCGTGCACCCTGCCAGGACTTGTACGGCGCCTTGTCCGAGGCGAAGCGCGTGTCGCGGTGGATGCGGAACAGCGATCCGCCCACCGTCTTCGGTTCGGAGCGGAAATGCGGGCTGATCGTGGCCAGCGGTGCCTGCAGGTCGCCCAGCAGGCGCTGGAACGGTCCGCGCACGTGCGCTTCGTATTCGGGCTTGTGCGCATGGAACCAGGCGCGATCGTTGTGGCGGGCGAGGCCGCGCAGGAACTTCAGGGTCTTGTCGGTGAAATAGGCGCTCATGCCAGCGATTCCTGCAGTTGGCGTCCCCAGTCGTCGAGCGCGTCCAGCAGGCGCAGTTTCGCGGGGTCCGCGGCGTGTTCAGCACGCAGTGTCGCGATCCGGGCGCAATACGAGGTGAATCCGAGTTCGCCCAGCCCGCTGCCGTCGGCGAAACGCTCCGCGCGATACGCGTTCCAGCGCGCCTGCGCGGCATCGTCGAGCGTGCCCGGCCAATTGCGCGCGCGGTAGCGGAACAGCAGTTCGACCAGGCGCGGGTCGCGGAAATCGAGCGGGCGGTTCCCGAGCAGCGCCGGCGGCGTGGTGCGGACGTCGGCGAACAGGCGCTTGTCGGCATCGGGGATGAAGCCGTCGTAAAGCGCGCCGTCGGCATCGTTCGAGGCGAACTCCCGCTCCCTTGCGTACACCTGCTGCAGCTTCGCCGCCAGCGCCGGCCCGGCCGCGCGCAGGCGCGAGGCGCGGTACTCCACCTTCGAGGGCTCGATCGACAGCCGCCGCAGGTCGTCATCGCGCAGGTGGTCCCAGCGCACCAGCGCCGGGCAGCGATTGAGGTGCACTTCCTTCAGCGCGATCCGGGTTTCGCCTTCCGGCAGCTGGTCGGCGCGCACGTACAGCCGCGACGCGATTGCCTCGGCGTCGAGGTCGAGCAGGGCATCCGGTTCGCTGTCGAGGTCGAAGACGATCACGCGCCCGTCGATGCGCGGGTGCCGCGCCACCGGCAGCACCGGCGCGGCGCACAGGCGCGAAGCCGGGTAGCGCTGCGACACGTGCAGCAGCGGCTTCATCGCGGTGGTGTCGAGCAGGCTTGCCGCGAAGCGCTTGTCGCGCAGCTGCAGGGCGTAGTCCCAGAGTCTCGGCTGGGACTCGCGGAACCGGCGTGCCAGTCCGATCAGCGCGCGCACGTCCGACAGCGCCTCGTGTGCGTCGCCGGTGCGCACGCCATTGGCCGCGGCCAGGTGCTCGAGCTTGAACGACGTGCCCCTCCCGTCCTCGCGCTGGGGCCAGGTGATGCCGTCCGGGCGCAGCGCGTGCATCAGGCGCAGCGCGTCGAGCAGGTCCCAGCGCGAATTGCCGCCGCGCCATTCGCGCTCGTAGGCATCGAAGAAGTTGCGATACAGGCCAAAGCGCACGAACTCGTCGTCGAAGCGCAGCGAGTTGTAGCCGAGGGTGCAGGTCTGGGGCCGCGACATCTCCTCGAAGATGCGCGAGAACGCCTCGGCCTCGTCCACGCCTTCGGCAAGCGCGCGCTGCGGCGTGAGGCCGGTGACGAGGGTGGCGTCTGGCGAGGGCAGCAGGTCGTCGGCGGGACGCACCAGGAAGTCGATGGGCTCGTCGATCTCCTCCAGCGCGGCGTTGGTGCGGATGGCGGCGAACTGGGCGATGCGGGTGCGGCGCGGGTCGGCGCCGAAGGTTTCCAGATCATAGAAGAGGAAGCTGTCAGCCAAGGCCAAGTCCTCCCGGCGATTCGCTGGTGCCGGCCGTGGCGACGGCATCGCTGCATACGCGGCGGAACGCGCTCGCGGCGCGATCATGGAAGAGGAAGCTGTCAGCCAAGGCGGGGTCCTCCCGGCGATTCGCTGGCGTCGGCCGCGGCGACAGCATCGCTGCATACGCGGCGGAGCGCGCTCGCGGCGCGATCGTTCGGGTAGGCCGTCGGGTTCACGCGGGCGTGTCGTGCAGCGGCGCGAGGTGCGCGAGGATGTCGGCATCGATCGCTGGCCAGTCGACCGCATCGAGCGCATCGATACCATGCGTGGCGCGTTGCAGGATGCCGCGCTGGATCTCGCTGCGCGCCAGCGCCTCCGCATAGGGAATGCGCATGAAGCTGACCATTGCGTAATGCGGGACGAAGCGCCCGGGGTGGCGTTCCTGCAGCAGCAATTCCAGCGCCCGCTGCAGGCGGTAGTCGCCATCGTCGACGCGGTCGCGCATCTCGATGTAGTTCTCCAGCGCCATGTGCTGGATCGCCGCGGCATTGGGCGCGCGCTCGCGCTCGAAGGCGGCAAAGGCGGCCTCGAAGCCGCCATGCGCTTCCAGCGCGTCGGCCAGCGCCACGCAGTCCTCGAAGGCGCAGTTCATGCCCTGGCCGTGGAACGGCACCATCGCATGGGCGGCATCGCCCACCAGCACCGCACGGCCGTCCAGCCGCCAGCGTTCGAGGTACAGCGTCGCGAGGCTGCCCACCGGGTTGCCGTCGTAGTCATCCTCCAGTCGCGGGATGAGCGGGACGGCATCGGCGAACTCCTGTTCGAAGAAGACGCGCGCGGCGTCGCCGTCGGGCACCGTCTCGAAGCTGGGATGCGGGCCGGCGTGCGGCATGAACAGGGTGACGGTGAACGTGCGCTCGTCGTTGGGCAGGGCAATGCACATGTAGTGTCCGCGCGGCCAGATGTGCAGGGCATTGGCCTCGATCCGGAAACGGCCACCCGGACCGGGCGGGATCTCCAGTTCCTTGTAGCCGTGGTCGAGCCACTCGATGCGTTCGCCAAGATCGGTGTACAGCGCCATCTGCGCGCGCAGGGTGGAGCCGGCCCCGTCGGCGCCGACCAGCGCCGTGAACGGATGGGTGTCCTCGTGCGCGTCGCCCTTGACGACCAGGGTGCGGCGATCGAAGTCGACGCTGTCGAGCCGGCGATCGAAGTGCAGCGTCGCGCCAGCGGCCTCGGCAGCCTCGATCAGCACGATGTTCAATTCGCCACGATTGATCGACCAGATCACCTCGCTGTCGTCGCGGCCGTAGCGCTGCAGTTCCGGTTCGCCGCCGAGGGGATGCACCATGCGGCCGCGCATCATCACCGCCTGCTGCATCACGCCTGCGTCGGCTCCGGCCTGCCTGAGTGCATGCAGGCCGCGTTCGGCAAGCGCGAGGTTGATGGAACGCCCGCCGGCATAGCCGTGCAGCCGCGGATCGCCGCGGCGCTCGAACACGTCCACCGTCCAGCCGCGCTGCGCGAGCAGGGTGGCCAGCAGTGCGCCGGCGAGGCCGGCGCCGATGATGGTGATGTGTTTGTCCTGGTTCATGCGACGGCGTCCTGCCAGCGCTCGACGGCGCGCGCGAAGCGCAGCACGTCGGCATGGGTGTTGTAGAGCGGGGCGGGCGAGATGCGGATCACGTCCGGTTCGCGCCAGTCGCCGACGATGCCTTGCGCGCCGAGGTGTTCGAACAGGGCACGGCCACGCTCTCGTCCACCGGCGACGCGCAGCGACAGCTGGCAGCCGCGCTGCGCGGGATCGGCCGGGGTGACGATCTGCAGCCTGTCCGACAGGCGCATGTGGATCAGCGATTCGAGGTAGCCGGTCAGTTGTTCCGACTTCGCGCGCAGCGCATCCATGCCCGCGCGCGCGAACAGGTCCAGCGATGCGCGCAGCGGCGCCAGCCCGAGGATCGGCGGGTTGCTCAGCTGCCAGCCGTCCGCGCCCGGCGTGGGCACGAAGTCCGGGCCCATGCGGAAGCGGGTGGACTGTTCGTGTCCCCACCAGCCAGCGAAGCGTGGTCGTTGGGTGTGCGCATGGCGCTCGTGCACGAAGGCGCCGGCCACGGCACCGGGTCCCGAGTTCAGGTACTTGTAATGGCACCACACGGCGAAATCGGCGCCGCTGTCGTGCAGCTGCAGTGGCAGGTTGCCGACGGCATGCGCAAGGTCGAAGCCGGCGATGGCGCCGACGTCGTGCGTGATGCGCGCGATGTCCTTCAGGTCGAAGGCCTGTCCGGTGCGGTACTGCACGCCCGGCCACAGCACCAGCGCCAGCCGCTTGCCGTGCTCGCGGATCGCGCGCTCGATGGCGGACATCGAGAACGTGCCGTCTTCGTTGTCCGGCTGCACCTCGATCAAGGTGTGCTCCGGCGGCAGGCCGCGGTACTTGAGCTGCGATTCCACCGCGTAGCGGTCGGACGGGAACGCACCGGCCTCGATCAGGATCGCGGTGCGCTCGATGGTCGGCTGGTAGAAGCTCACCATCAGCAGGTGCAGGTTGGCGGTCAGCGAGTTCATCGCCACCACTTCCGATGGCTGCGCCCCGACCACGGCCGCCAGCGGGTCGCGTACCAGTTCGTGATAAGGCATCCACTGCGCCTGGCCGGTGAAGTGGCCCTCGACGGCTTCCGTCGCCCACTTGTCGAGCACTTGCTCGACATGCGCCCGCGCGCCCTTCGGCTGCAGGCCCAGCGAGTTGCCGCAGAAGTAGGCTTGCTCGCTGCCGCCGTGGCGCGGGAGCATGAATTCGTCGCGGAACGCGCGCAGGGGATCTTCGGCGTCACGTGTCCGGGCGAAGGCCTCGGAGAAAAGATCCGTCATCGTGTCTCCAGAATCTCGTCGTCCCGGCGGACGCCGGGACCCCTGTCCAGAAAGCGTTGCCGCTTCGGGTGCAAGCGCAGCCTGGATCCTGGCCTGCGCCGGGAGGATGGCAAGGAGGCGTGGAAGCTTCTCACGTGAACCTCGATGCAGGCAGTCCCAGCCATTCCAGCGCGGTGCCGTGGTAAAGCCGGGCGCGCGAAGGCTCGTCCAGCGCGATTTCCTCGATGCCTGCGCCCGGCACCTGTTCGCCCAGCGGGAACGGATAGTCGGTGCCCAGCATCACGCGGTCCACGCCGCAGGTGTCGAGCAGGTATTCCAGCGCCTTCGGATCGGCCACCCACGAGTCGAAATACATCCGCTTGAGGTAGTCGCGCGGATTGTGCGGATTGTCGGTGGCGACCAGATCCGGCCGCATGTTGAAGCCGTGCTCGATGCGGCCGATGGTGTAGGGGAAGCTGCCGCCGCCGTGGGCCATGCAGATCTTCAGCTTCGGCAGGCGCTCCAGCACGCCGCCGAAGACCAGCGAGCACGCTGCGCGCGACTGTTCCGCCGGCATGCCCACCAGCCACGGCAGCCAGTACTTGGGCATGGTGTCGGTACCCATCATGTCCCAGGGATGCACGAGGATCGCCGCACCCAGGTCGGCGGCGGCCTCGAAGAACGGGAACAGTTCAGGCGCGTCGAGGTTCCAGTGCTGGCCATCCGGCAGGTGCACGTGGGAACCGATCTGCACGCCCTGCAGGCCCAACTGGTCGATGCAGCGTTCGAGTTCCTGCACCGCCAGCCGCGGCGACTGCAGCGGCACCGTGCCGATGCCGGCGTAGTGGCGCGGGAACTCGCGGCAGGTCTGCGCCATGTGGTCGTTGAGCGCTTGGTGCAGCTCCAGCGCGTGCTGTGGCTTGGCCCAGTAGCTGAACATCACCGGCACGGTGCTGATCACCTGCACCTGCACGCCGAAGCGCGCGTAGTCGTCGATGCGTTCCTGCGCGTCCCAGGTCTTGGACCAGATCTCGCGGAAGAACTTGCCGTCCTTGTAGATGCGGTGGCGGCCGTCGTCGGTGTGGTGGATCACCGGGAAGCGCGCATCGCCGTACTTGCGCGCCAGGTCCGGCCAGTCGCGCGGCAGGTAGTGGGCGTGGATGTCGATCTTGAGCATGGGGGCAGGTTACTGCGTCAGCTTGTCCGAGACGATCCCGCACGCGGCGACCACGTCCAGCACCAGTCGCTCCTCCACATCCACATGGCCTTCGTATTCGGCCAGGTTGCGCAGGTCGTGGGCCCTGGCGAGTACGCGCCAGACTTCGGGGCCAAGCCCCAGGGTATGCGGCAGCGCCTGGAACACGATGTAGCGGTGGCGGGCGCGGCACCCGTGCCTGCGCAGGGCGGCAAGGCAAAGCGCGTGTGCTGCGTTGTAGGCGAGGTCGAAGCGGCTTTCGAGCGACAGCGTGGCGTTGTGGGCATCGGCAAGCCGTGCCTTGCCCGAGCGCAGCAGGCCGGCGATCTCGTTCTCGTCCGGCGGTTCCGCGATGAGCGGCTTGCCGGGGCCGGCGAGGTTTTCAAGCGGCGAGGTCATCGTCGCTTCCGATCAGCCAGATGCGCGGCTGCTTCAGCACGCGCGAGACGAAGCTGTTGCTACTGGCGATGCGGCTACGCAGTTCGGCGCGGGTGTAGAGCGTGGGCTTGATGTCGCGGCCCATCCGTTCGATCAGCGGGTGCAGCGCGGCCATGACGTCGGGATAGGCGAGGCCGTCGGAGACCAGCAGCAGGTCGATGTCACTGGTGGCGGTGTCGCTGCCCTTCGCGACCGAACCGTAGACGAACGCGGCGAGGATCTGGCCCGCCAGCGGGCTGAGCGCGTCCTGCAGCGGCGCGGCCAGGCCGAAGGTCTTGCGGACGATCGCGGTGAGCTCATCGTGGATCGGAGAATCCGGATTGGCGCGATAGCGCTTTTGTTTTCCGGCCTGTTCAACCCTGAGCAGGCCGCTTCCGGCCAGCCGTGCGATCTCGCGCTGCACGGCGCCGCTGCCGGCACCGGTGGTCTGGATGAGTTCGCTGACGGAGTAGCTGCGGCCGGGTTCGGCGAACAGGCAGGCCAGCACGCGGCGCTGGGTGGCCGTGAACAGGGCGTCGGACAGGCTGGCGCTGGCGTAGCGTGCCGCGGCTTCGCTGATCCTGGACGCGGGGAGGGTTTTGCCCATATTGGGCACGATAATGCCCGGATTGGGCATGGTCAAGTCGAGGCGCGTCGCGGGGGCAGGATTCGGACCTGCACGCTTCAGGTGATGTCGGCCTGCGAGTCGGCCTGCATTTCGTAGCGGCTGGGGCGTGGATTGAGGTGGCCGCAGGCCTTGCAGGTGCGCAGGTCGTCGTTGCGATAGAAGGTCTCGAACACCTTGAAGAAATCCTGTTCGATGTCGTTGAGGTGGAAGTATTCCTCGTAGACCTTGGCGTTGCAGTTCTCGCAGAACCAGAGCAGGCCGTCGTCCTCGTGCGGCAGGCGCTTGCGTTCGATCACCAGGCCGATGGAGTCGGGCCCGCGCTGCGGCGAATGCGGCACTTTGGGCGGCAGCAGGAAGGTCTCGCCGGCACGGATCGGGATGTCGCGGACCTTTCCATCCTCCTGGATGCGCAGGGTCATCTCGCCCTCCAGCTGGTAGAACCACTCCGGGCCTTCTTCCCAGTGGTAGTCGGTGCGCGCGTTGGGGCCGCCGACGATCATCACGATGAAGTCGCCGTCGTAGAGGCACTTGTTGCCGACGGGCGGCTTGAGCAGGTGGCGGTGCTCGTCGATCCACTGCTGGAAGTTGAGCGGGGCGGGGATCATGTTTGGCTCCTCTCCCTCTCCCGCTTGCGGGGGAGGGCCGGGGTAAGGGTGCGGATGGCGCGCATGGTGCTGCTTGCCCTCACCCTAGCCCTCTCCCGCGAGCGGGAGAGGGGGCGGTGGATCCGGAGGCGGAAAAGCGGGCCTGATCGAGGCGATGCACTTCAACTCGATGGCAATTGGCGTTGGCAATGCGGTGATGCCCAGGGTGGTGCGGCACGGGGCGGTGGCCGGGTCGGGGAAGTACTCCGCCCAGATCGCGTTGTAACCGGCGAAGTCACCGGCCATGTCGGTGAGGTAGACGGTCACGTCCACCAGGTCCTCCCAGCGCGCGCCGCTGGCTTCGAGCACGGCGCGCACGTTGGCGAACACGGCATGGGTCTGCGCCTGGATGTCGTAGCTGCGCAGGCGGCCATCGACATCCGTTTCGTTGCCCGGGATGGCATTGGTCGCGGGATTGCGCGGGCCGATGCCTGACAGGAACAGGAGGCCCGCGACGCGGCGCGCATGCGGGTAGCTGCCGACGGCTTTCGGCGCCGATGCGGCATGGATGCCGGCGCCCGACATCAGCGGTCTTCCCGGTCGACGCGGATGCGGGCGAGGGCAGGCGCGTATTGCTCGGCCAGCGCCTGCTCGCTGTCGATGTCCAGGCCCAGGTCGTGCACGCGGCCGTCGCGCAGCGTGTACACCCAGCCGTAGACGTGCACGTTCTGGCCGCGTGACCAGGCGTCGCGGACGATGGTGGTCTCGCACACGTTGGTGACCTGCTCGAGCACGTTGAGCTCGCACAGCCGGTCGTGGCGCAGGTGCTCGTCCTCGATCTGGACCAGCACGTCGTCGTGCTTGTTCGACACGTCCTTGACGTGCCGGATCCAGTTGTCGGCCAGGCCCACGCGCATGCCCTTCAAGGCGGCCAGCACGCCGCCGCAGCCGTAATGGCCGACGACCAGGATGTGCTCGACCTTCAGCACGTCGACCGCGAACTGGATCACCGACAGGCAGTTGAGGTCGGTGTGGACCACGACGTTCGCGATGTTGCGATGGACGAAGACCTCGCCCGGCGCGAGGTCGATGATCTGGTTGGCCGGCACGCGCGAGTCCGAGCAGCCGATCCACAGGAACTTGGGCGTCTGGATCTCGGCGAGGCGCTTGAAGAAGGCCGGGTCCTCGGCCTCGATGCGCGAGGCCCAGGCCTCGTTCTTCTGCAGCAGTTCGTCGAGTCGGCTCATCGCGGTTCCGGTGGTGGCGTGGGGGGCATTATCGCAAAGCGATGCCGACGTTCCTGGGTTCGGTGAAGAAACGCATGGCCTCCAGGCCGCCTTCGCGGCCCAGCCCGGACTGGCCGACCCCGCCGAACGGCGTGCGCAGGTCGCGCATCAGCCAGGTGTTGATCCAGACGATACCGGCGCGTATGCCGGCCGCCAGCCGATGTGCGCGGTCGAGGTCGCGTGTCCAGATCGACGCCGACAGGCCGTAGTCGGTGGCGTTGGCGAGCGCCAGCGCCTCGCTTTCGGAATCGAACGGTTGCACGGTGGCGACCGGGCCGAAGATTTCCTCGCGGTTGGTGACTGCGTCGGGACCGAGGCGGTCGAGCACGGTCGGCGCGACGAACCAGCCCGGGCGGTCGAGCGCCGTGCCGCCGCAGAGCACGCGCGCACCTTCGTCACGGGCCGCGGCCAGGGCCGCCATCACCTTGTCGAAGTGCGCCTGCGAGACCAGCGGGCCGAACTGCGTGTCGGGATCGACCGGATCGCCGATGCGCAGCGCCTGCACGCGCGCGACGAAGGCGTCGCAGAATGCGGTGTAGATGCTGCGTTCGACCAGGAGGCGCGAACCGCACAGGCAGATCTGGCCGCTGTTCTGGAAGGCGGAACGCACCAGCGTGTCGAGCTGGTCCTCCCAGTCGCTGTCGGCGAAGACGAGCGTCGGGTTCTTGCCGCCGAGTTCCAGCGACACCTTCCTGAGCAGCGGCGCCGCGATGCCGGCGATGCGCTTGCCGACCGCGGTGCTGCCGGTGAAGGAGATCGCCTTGATCCGCGGGTCCGACACCAGCGGCTCGCCGACGTCGGGGCCCAGGCCGTGCACCACGTTGAGCACGCCCGCCGGGAAGCCGATCTCAGCGGCGAGTTCGGCCAGCAGGGTCGCGGTCAGCGGCGTGACTTCCGACGGTTTCGCAACGACGGTATTGCCTGCGGCCAGGGCCGGCGCGATCTTCCAGGTGAACAGGTACAGCGGCAGGTTCCAGGGCGAGATCGTGGCGACCACGCCCAGCGGCGCGCGCAACGTGTAGTTGAGCCCGGCCTGGCCATGGTGCGATTCGCTCGCGAACTGCGTGGCCGCGTGCGCGAAGAAGCGCAGGTTGGCGATCGCGCGCGGGATCTCGACGTCGCGCGCCAGCCGGATGGGTTTGCCGCCATCGCGCGACTCCACTTCGGCGAACAGGTCGACGCGCGCCTCGAGCGCGTCGGCCAGCCGATCCAGCCATCGCGCGCGGGCCTCGTTGGGCAGCGACGACCAAGCCGGGAACGCCGACGTCGCGGCCGCGACGGCAGCCTCGACGTCGCGCGCATCGCCGGCGGCGACCGTCGCAAAGGGCCTGCCGGAGGCCGGATCGAACACGTCCAGCCAGCGGCCGCCGGCCGGCTCGCGCGCGGCGCCGTCGATGAAGTGCGGGCAGCGTTTCATGGCGGCAGCTTAACCCGGCGGATGTTCAGGCCTGGCATGCGCGGCAGGCGTACAGGCGGCGCCCGGCCAGCATCTCGCGGACGATGGGGGCGCCGCAGCGCGGGCAGGGCAGGCCTTCGCGGTCGAATACCTGGAAGCGGAACCCGTGCGCCGTGTCGGTGAGGTAGTCGGCGCGCATGCCGGCGGCCGGCTCGATGCCGCGGGTACGGTAGCTGCGGCGCGGCACCG
>JAIUOJ010000073.1 GCA_020161335.1 Pseudomonadota bacterium | reverse complement strand
CGCGCCGCCCGGCAAGCGCGCCTGGTACGGCATGTTCCCGCAGCTGGGCGCGCCGATCGGCTTCTTCTTGTCCACCGGCATCTTCCTGCTGCTCACGCACTACATGAGCGACGCGACCTTCTTCGCATGGGGCTGGCGCGTGCCGTTCCTGGCCAGCGCGGCGCTGGTGCTGGTCGGCCTGTGGGTGCGGCTGCGGATCGACGAGACGCCGGCCTTCCAGCGCGTGCTCGACCGCGAGGAACGCGTGCGCCTGCCCATGCGCGAGGTGCTGGTGAAGCATCCGCGTGCACTGCTCGTAGGCACGCTGCTGACGCTGGCGACCTTCGTGCTGTTCTACCTGATGACCGTGTTCTCGCTGAGCTGGGGCACCGCCGAACTGGGCTACACCCGCGAGCGGTTCCTCTGGCTGCAGATGCTGGGCGTGCTGTTCTTCGGGCTGATGATCCCGGTGTCGGCGCTGTACGCAGATCGCTTCGGCCGGCGGCGCGCGATGATCCTGGCGACGCTGGCGATCATGGTGTTCGGGCTGTGCTTCGCGCCCCTGTTCGTGGCCGGCAGCAGTGGCGGCACCCTGCTGTTCCTGGTGCTCGGGCTGGGCCTGATGGGGCTGACCTACGGGCCGGTGGGCACGATCCTGGCCGAGCAGTTCCCGGCCGAGGTGCGCTACACCGGCGCGTCGCTGGCGTTCAACCTGTCGGGCATCTTCGGCGCCTCGCTGGCGCCGTACATCGCCACCTGGTTGGCGAAGGCCCACGGCCTGCACACGGTGGGCTGGTACCTCAGCGCGGCCGCGCTGCTCAGCCTGCTGGCGCTGCTGGCCGTGCGCCGCGAGCCCGCTCACGACTGACCCGCAGGCCCTAGACTGGGCGCCGGGCACCACAGGGACGAGACATGAATCGATGGGCTTCGCTGGGCATCGTCATCGCGGTGGCGATCGGCGCGCTGCTGCCGCTGCAGGCGCTGATCAACGCGCGGCTCGGGACGCAGACGCAGGGGCCGCTGTATGCCTCGTTCGTGTCGTTCCTGGTCGGGACCTGCGTGCTGGGCGTGCTGCTGCTGGCCACGCGCACGCCGCTGGCGCCGGGCGCGCCGGTGGCGTCGCTGCCGGCCTGGATCTGGATGGGGGGCGTGATCGGTGCCGCGTTCGTGTTCGCCGCCACCCTGCTGGTGCCGAAGCTCGGCGCGGGGGCGATGATCTGCCTGGTGGTGCTGGGCCAGGTGGTGGCTTCGCTGCTGCTCGATCATTTCGGCGTGCTCGGCGCGCAGCGCCCGGCCGACCTGGTGCGCGTGCTGGGCGCGCTGCTGGTGATCATCGGCGCGGCGCTGGTGGTCCGCCCCTGGCACGCGCACTGAGGCGCGCGCGATGATCGCGCTGCCGGCGCCGCAACTGGCCGGGATCGAGGCCGCCTACGCGGTGCCGCCGCGCGCGTACCACGACTTCGGCCACGTGCGCGAGGTGCTGCGCCACTACGACGCCGTGGCCGCGGGCCCCGGCTGGGTGCAGCCCGACGAAGTGCGGCTGGCGGTGCTGTACCACGACGCGATCTACGAGCCCGGGCGCAAGGACAACGAGGCGCGTTCGGCGGCGTTCGCGGTCGCGGACATCGCCCGCTGGCTGCCCGACGCCGGGGTCGACGCCGGGCGCGTGGCCGCGCTGATCGAACTCACTGCGCGCCACGGCAGCTTTTCGCCGGCCGACTTCGGCAAGACCGCGGTCGCCGACGACACCTGCCATTTCCTCGACTGCGACATGGCCATCCTCGGCGCGGAGCCGGCGGTGTTCGACGCCTACGACCGTGCCATCGCCGCCGAGTACCGCGGCCACGTCCCGGACTGGCTGTTCCGCATCAACCGCCGGCGCTTCCTCAAGGCGCTGCTGGCCCGCCCGCGCATCTTCCTCAGCGGGTTCTTCCACGAACGGCTCGATGCGCAGGCGCGCGCCAACCTGCGGCGGGCGGTGACCACCAAGCGCTGAATGCCTCGCGCCGGCGTCCCGCGCGCCGGGGCGCGCTATGATCGGGCGATGGCCAAGCTGCTGCTCAACCTGCGCAACGTGCCCGACGACGAAGCCGACGACGTGCGCGGCATCCTCGACCAGCACCGCATCGAGTACTACGAGACGCCGCCGGGCCCGTTCGGGATCACCGCCGGCGGCATCTGGATCAGGCAGGATGATGACCTGCCGCGCGCGAAACAGCTGATGGCCGGATACCAGTCGGCGCGGCAGGCGCGCGTACGCGCCGAGCATGCGCGCGCGCAGGAAGAAGGCACGGCCGACACCTTCGCCGACCTCGCGCGTCGCCAGCCGCTGCAGGTCGCCTTGCGCATCGTCGCCATCGTGCTGCTGCTGGCGTTGCTGGCCGTGCCGTACTTCCTGCTGCGCGCCTGAGCGATGTCGACCGCGCCGCAAGGCGGGCTGGTCCGGGGCATCGGCCGCGCCAGCATGGTGGCGCTGATGATCAACGCGGTCGTCGGGGCCGGCATCTTCGGGCTGCCCTCGCGCGTGCACGACCTGCTCGGCCCGTGGGCGCTGCTGGCGTACGTCGGCTGCGCGGTGCTGGTGATGCTGGTGGTGCTGTGCTTCGCCGAAGTCGGCAGCCGGTTCGAGGACAGCGGCGGTCCCTACCTGTATGCGCGCACCGCGTTCGGCCCCGTGGTCGGTTTCCAGGTGGGCTGGCTGCTCTGGCTGACGCGGGTGACCGCGTATGCGGCCCTGTGCAACCTGCTGATCGAGTACCTGGCGCATTTCTGGCCGTCGCTGGCGTCCATCGGCGGTCGCGTGGCGGTTGCGACCCTGGTGACCAGCGTGATCGCGGCCGTCAACCTCCGCGGCGTGCGCACCGCCGCCATCGTGGCCAACGTGTTCACGATCGGCAAGCTGGTGCCGCTGGTCCTGTTCGTGGCGGTCGGCCTGTTCTTCGTCGACAGGTCCGCCTACGTGATGCCGCCCGTGCCCACGGTCGCCGAGTTCTCGGCGACGATGCTGCTGCTGGTGTTCGCGTTCACCGGGTTCGAGACGGCCACCGTGCCCGCCGGCGAGGTGCGCGATCCGCGACGCACGCTGCCGTTCGCGATCCTGGCGTCGATGCTGGTGATCGTGCCGCTGTACCTGTTGATCCAGGTGGTGAGCATCGGCACGCTGCCGGGACTGGCGTCCTCGACCACGCCGCTCGCGGATGCCGCAGGCCGCTTTGCCGGCAGTGCCGGCGCGGCGGTGATCGTGGTCGGCGCGGTGATCTCCATCACCGGGACCTTGAACGGCATCGTGCTTTCGGCGCCGCGCCTGCTCTACGGCATGGCCGAACACGCGCAGCTTCCGCGGCTGTTCGCACGCACGCATGCGCGCTTCCACACGCCGCACTGGGCGATCCTGGTCACCGCCGCGTGCATGCTGGCGCTGACGCTGTCCGGTTCGTTCCTGACCGCGGTGGCGTTGAGCACGATCACGCGCCTGCTGGCCTATGCCTCGACCTGCATCGCCCTGCCGGTACTGCGTCGTCGCGACGGCCGCGACATCGCGCCGGCGGCCTTCCGTGTCCCGGCGGGCGGGTGGGTGGTGGCCGTCGCGCTGCTGGTGATCGCGTGGCTGGTCGCCAACGCCAATCCGCTGGAACTGCGCAACATCGCCATCGCCATGCTGGCCGGCGCGGGCCTGATGTGGCTCGGCACGCGCATGGCGCGCGGCGATGCGCCGCATCGACCATGACTTTCGGCATGCCCTGCGCGCGGGCATGCAGGCTAAGGTCCAGACCTCGTTTGCCGCCGTGTCGCGGCCCGCGATGCCTGTCCGGGACCATGCCGGACGCGTCCACACCATGTCCGAGCCCACGGGGAAGTGCGATGTCCAGACCTGTCCTTGTCCTGATCGCGGCGCTGCTCGCGCTGTACTGGCCGATGCCGGCGTCCGCGCAGCGCACGCTGTCGTTCGCGGCGCACGAAGTACCCGAGCAGGGCGTGCTGGCGATCGCCGTGGCCGACGGGCTGCCGGCCACGGGCGCGTTCGCCGCGATCGATGCCCGCACCGGTGGCGCGCTGCGTCGCGCAGCCGGGGCCGAAGGCTTCAAGGGCCGCAAGGACGGTTCGCTCGACCTGCGTGGCTTCGGCGGCTACGAGCGGCTGCTGGTGCTGGGCATCGGCAAGGACGCGCTGTCCGCGCGCGACCTGCAGGATGTCGGCGGCCGCGTCGCGCAGGCCGCGGCGAAGAGTCGCGCCGCGCGCTTCGAGCTGCTGTGGGACGGCAACGAGGCCGATGCCGCGTCGCATCTCGCGTTCGGCGCGGCGCTGGGCCAGTACCGCTTCGACAAGTACCGTTCGCGCGGCACGGAGGACGACGCCGACCCCCAGCCCGGCAAGGGCGAACTGGTGATCCGCACGCCGGCCGGCGCGGCCGCCGCGGCGGCCTATGCCGCGCAGTGGAAGCCGGTGGCCGAGGCCGTCGCCTTCGCGCGCGACCTGTCCACCGAGCCGGCGAACGCGTTGTGGCCGGAGGAATTCGTGGCGCGCGTGCGCGAGCAGGCGCGTGGCCTGCCGGTGCGCATCGAGGTATTGGACGTGCCGGCGATGCAGCGGCTGGGCATGGGCGGGATCCTCGCGGTCGGGCAGGGCAGCGTGCGCCCGCCGCGGCTGTTGCTGGTGCGCTACGACGGCGGCCATGCCGGCGATGCGCCGCTGGCCTTCGTCGGCAAGGGCATCACCTTCGACAGTGGCGGCATTTCGATCAAGCCCGGCGCCAACATGTGGCAGATGAAGGGTGACATGAGCGGCGCGGCGTCGACCGTGGCCGCCGTGCTGGGCATGGCCGGACGCCGCGCGCCGGTGAATGCGGTGGCGGTGGCGGCGCTGGCCGAGAACATGCCGTCGGGCAGCGCGGCGCGCCCCGGCGACGTGATCCGCACCGCGTCGGGCAAGACCTTCGAGATCATGAGCACCGATGCCGAGGGCCGCATGGTGCTGACCGACGCGCTGTGGTACGTGCAGCGCCAGGACAAGCCGCGGTTGGTCATCGACGTGGCCACGCTGACCGGTTCGATCGTGGGCGCGCTGGGCAGCGATTTCGCCGGCCTGTTCGCGCGCGACGACGCGCTGGCGGCGCAGCTGCTGGCATCGGGCGAGGCCAGCGGCGAGCGGCTGTGGCGGATGCCGCTGCTGGACGAGTACGGCAAGCGTCTGAAGTCGCCGATCGCGGACCTGCGCAACGGCGGCGGCTCCCCGGGCGCCGGCGCCGGTGCCTACTTCATCGGCGAATGGGTCGACCGCACGTTGCCCTGGGCGCACCTGGACATCGCGGGCAAGGACTGGAACGACAGCGGCAGCCCGACCGTGCCCGAAGGCGCCTCCGGATACGGCGTGCGGCTGCTGGACCGCCTGGTGCGCGACCATTACGAGTAGGTTCGGCCCGCGGCGCGGGCCGGCCCGTACAATGCGGCGATGATCGTCAACATCGCCGCCTACCACTTCGTGCCTATCGCCGATCCGCAGAGGCTGGCGGACGACGTCCGTGCGTGGGCCGGCGCCGGCGCGCTGCGCGGCACGGTGCTGGTCGCGCCCGAGGGCATCAACCTGTTCCTCGCCGGCGCCGGTGATGCGATCGACGGATTCCTCGCGCACCTGGGGGCGGACCCGCGCCTCGCCGGCCTGCGGGTGAAGCGCAGCCACAGCGCGTCGGTGCCGTTTGCGCGGCTCAAGGTGAGGTGCAAGCCCGAGATCATCAGCTTCCGGCGCGAGGACGCGGTGCCGCTGTCGCGCCCGCGCGCGCCGGCGGTGTCGCCGGCCGACCTCGCGCGCTGGATCGGGCAGGGCACGGACGACGCCGGCCGCCGGCTGGTGCTGCTGGACACGCGCAACCGCGAGGAAACCGCCTACGGCAGCTTCGCGGGCGCGCTGACGTTGCCGATCGACAACTTCACCGACCTGCCGGCGGCGCTGGAGCCGCATCGCGCGGCGCTGGCCGATGCAACGGTGGTGAGCTTCTGCACCGGCGGCATCCGCTGCGAGAAGGCGGCGCTGTGGATGCGCGACAGCGGCATGGACCACGTGCTGCAGCTCGACGGCGGCATCCTCGGCTACTTCGAGGCGGTCGGCGGGTCGGGTTACGATGGCCGCTGCTTCGTGTTCGACGACCGCGTGGCGCTGGATCCCTCGCTGCGGCCGCTGGTCGACGGCGACGGCGCGATGGGGCAGGCGGCATGAGCTGGCTCGGACTGGTGCTGCTGGTGCTGGGCGCGTACCTCGCGTTCAAGCTGGTCGGCGCGCTGCTGAAGGCGCTGATGTTCGTGGTGGCGCTGGTGGGCGCGTACTGGTTCCTCGCGCCGCACCTGGGCTGGCCGACCGTGTCGGAACTGTTCTATGTGCTGGGCCCGGATTTCGGCGGGCGCCGGATCGAGGAGCTGGCCGATCCAGCGGAGCTCACCCGGCAGGCGAAGCAGCGCGTGGTGGACGGTGTCGTCGACGGCGTGGTGGACCAGTTCACGCCCGCGGATCCGGTGCCGCTGGACGAATCGCCGCAGCCGCCTGGCGGGCCGGAGGCCGATGCCAAAGCGCCGGCCGAAGGCGCGCCGCCGACGGAGTGATGGCGCCACGCGGCGCCGTCAGCCGAACTCCCGCGACGGCAGCACGACGCGACGCTGCGGCCGGCCGACCAGGTCGAGGAAGTTGTTGAACACGCCGTCGGCCTGCGCCTGCATCGCGGCGATGTGCTCGCGCGTGTGCGCGCGGATCGCGGCTTCGTCGTGCGGGCCCTCGCGACGCTCCAGCTCGGCGCGATAGCCCGGCGTCGCCAGCCAGCGTTCGATCAGGGGTTCGTCCATCTCCAGGTGGAACTGGAAGCCGTAGGCGCGATCGCCCCAGCGGAATGCCTGCTGCTCGCAGGTGTCGCTGCGCGCGAGATGGATCGCGCCCTGCGGGATCTCGAAATGTTGTCCGTGCCACTGGAAGACCGGCGCCTCCGCGCCCAGCGGCGACAGCACCGGGTCGCTGCGCCCGGCCTCGGTCGCGCGCAGCCGGTACCAGCCGATCTCGGGCGTGTGGTGGCGTTTCACCGGCGCACCCAGCGCATGCGCCAGCAACTGCGCGCCGAGGCAGATGCCGAGCACCGGCTTGCCCTGCGCGAGCATGCGTTCGATCGCCAGCAATTCGGTGCGCAGGTGCGGGCGCGCGTGCTGGTCCCCCACGTTCATCGGGCCGCCCAGCACCACCAGGCCCTGGTAGCGGTCGACGTTCGGCAGCGCCTCGGGGTCGCGTTCGAAATTGACGAAGCGGATGCGATGCCCCCGCCGGCGGATCAGCGGATCGAGCGTGCCGAGCGGTTCGGCGGCAACGTGCTGGAAGACGAGGATGCGGGGCATGCCCCGATTCTAGGAACAAACCGGGGTCGGGTTCGACTTTTGCCCCGGGCGCGCCGGGTCCCGCCGCAAACAGGCCGGAACCGTCGGACCTGGCCCCGGTGTTGCGTTGTCAGCGGCGCGGCGGCTTGCCCGCGGGTTTGCGCGCATGTGCCGGCTTGCCGCCGGGCTTCGGTCCCGGCTTGCCGGCGAAGGGGCGCTTGCCACGCGAAGGCGCGCCATCCTCGCCGGCGCGCCGCATCCGCAGCTGCTGGCCCGACACCCACACCTTCTTGAGGTGTTCGAGGATCTCGCGCGGCATGCCTTCGGGCAGGTCGATCAGGCTGTGGTCGTCGCGGATGTCGATGCGGCCGATGTACTTGCTGTCCAGGTCGGCCTCGTTGGCGATCGCGCCGACGATGTTGCCCGGCTGCACGCCGTGGACGTGGCCGACGTCGATGCGGAAGGTTTCCATCGCGAAGCCTTGCTCGGGCGCCGCACGCTCCCGCCGCGGCGGGGCCGGCGCCGGCGCGGCGGGCGTGTCGTCCTCGAACATCGCTTCGCCGGCGTTCGCGATCCCCGCGCCGGGGTCGGCCTTGCGCGCGCGTGCGGGCCTGGCATCGCGGGGCGGCTCGGGCGCGTCGGCCCTGGGCCTGGGCGCGGCGTGGGCGGGGCGTACAACCGGATCGCGCTTCTCCGCACGCTCGCGCGGCGCGTTGCGGTCCCACTGCGGGCGTTCGGCCGCGGCCAGCAGCAGCGGCGAATCGCCCTGCACCACCTTGGCCAGCGCCGCCGCGATCTCGGCCGCCGGCACGTCGTGTTCGCGTTCGTAGCGTTCGACCAGGTCGCGGAACAGGGCGAGGTCGGGGCTGGCCAGCGCCTCGGTCACGCGGTCGAGGAACTTGGCCACGCGGCGTTCGTTCACCGTTTCCACGCTGGGCAGCTGCATGGGTTCGATCTTCTGCCGCGTCGCGCGCTCGATCGCGCCGAGCATGCCGCGCTCACGCGGGGCGGCGAACAGGATCGCCTCGCCGCTGCGGCCGGCGCGCCCGGTGCGGCCGATGCGGTGCACGTAGCTTTCGGTGTCGTAGGGGATGTCGTAGTTCAGCACGTGGCTGATCCGCTCCACGTCCAGTCCGCGCGCGGCGACGTCGGTGGCGACCAGGATGTCGATGCGGCCGTCCTTGAGCGACTGGATGGTCTTCTCGCGCTGCTTCTGGTCGAGGTCGCCGTTGATCGCGGCAGCGGCGAAGCCGCGCGCGGCGAGCTTCTCGGCCAGCTCCGCGGTGCCGAGCTTGGTGCGCGCGAAGATGATCATCGCGTCGAAGGGTTCGGCTTCGAGGATCCGGGTCAGCGCATCGAGCTTGTTGGTGCCGCTGACCATCCACACGCGCTGGCGGATGTTGGCCGCGGTCGTGGTCTGCGACTTGATCGCGATCTCGACCGGGTCCTTCAGATAGGTCTGGGCGATGCGCTTGATCTGCGCCGGCATCGTCGCCGAGAACAGCGCCACCTGGCGCGTCTCCGGCGTTTTCTTCAGCACCGCCTCGACGTCGTCGATGAAGCCCATGCGCAGCATTTCGTCGGCTTCGTCCAGCACCAGGGTGCGCAGCTCGGACAGGTCCAGCGAGCCACGTTCGAGGTGGTCGATCACGCGCCCGGGGGTGCCGACGATCACCTGCACCCCGCGCCTGAGCGCGGACAGCTGCACGCCATAGGCCTGGCCGCCGTAGATCGGCAGCACGTGGAAGCCGGGCAGCTGGGTGGCGTACTTCTGGAAGGCCTCGGCGACCTGGATCGCCAGTTCACGCGTCGGCGCCAGCACCAGCACCTGCGGCTTCTTCGCGGCCGGGTCGAGCCGGGCGAGGGCGGGCAGGGCGAACGCGGCGGTCTTGCCGGTGCCGGTCTGGGCCTGTCCCAGCACGTCGCGGCCCGCCAGCAGCGGCGGGATGGTGGCCGCCTGGATCGGCGACGGGGATTCGTAGCCGACCGCGGACAACGCATCGAGCAACGGGGCGGGCAGGCCAAAGGCGGCGAAGCCGGCGGATTCGGAAGGGGTGCTCATGGGCAGGACCACGCCGGTGAGTCCGGCTCCAGGGACGCCTAGTCTACCGGTCGTCGTTCGCCATCGCGTCCGCGCCGGCGGCGGGCCCGCCCGGGCGCAGGATCCGGTTGCGTCCGCGGCGCTTGGCTTCGAGCATCGCCGCGTCGGCGCGCGCCACCAGTTGCACCAGCGTGTCGTCGGCGCGGGCCTCGGCGACGCCGCCGCTGATCGTGGTGGTCACCGGGCCGTCCATTGCGCGCACGGCCGCACGGATCCGGCCCGCGTACTGGAAGGCGCCATCCTCGTCGGCGTCCGGCAGCAGGGCGAGGAACTCCTCGCCGCCGGGACGGGCGATCACGCATTCCGGGCGGGTGTGCTGGCGGATGAGGGTCGCGGTCGCGCGCAGCACCGCATCGCCTTCCGCATGGCCGTGGGTGTCGTTGATCTGCTTGAAGTGGTCCAGGTCGAAGTAGGCAACCGACACCGGCCGCCCCTCGCGCCGGCACTGCTCGAACAGGCGCTCGCCGTGGGCCTGCCAGCCGTCCCGGTTGAGCACGTCGGTCAGCGAATCCAGCTGCAGCCGCGACAGCAGGCGCTGGCGCAGCTGGAACACGTCGAGCGAGGCGTCCAGCGAGGACCGGCGGTAGGCCAGGCCGATGCCGATGCCGACCACGCCGTAGGCCAGGTACGCCCACCACAGCGAGAGCGGGGCCTGCAGCCGGGCCAGCACCGCGAACAGCGGTACGAAGAACACCACCACCAGCGCCGCCAGGGTGCTGCGATGCAGGGCGAACGGCAGCAGGATGATGACCATCAGCACGGCGATCACGTGCATCAGGCTCAGCCGCTGCGGATCGGCAAGGGTAGTCATCGAGATGCCGGCGCTGAAGGCGCAGGCGTAGGCCACCAGCGCCAGCTCCGCCCAGTAGCCCAGCCGCCGCAGCCGCACCAGCAGGGCCAGCGCGATCAGCGTGCCGAACAGCAGCGCACGCCGCGTGAACGCGGCATCCGCGCCCTCGGGCTGCACCACGAAATCGCGCGCCCAGCCGATCAGGAACAGCAGCGGCATGCCGAAGGTGAGCGCAGTGCGACTGGCGCCGGTGCTGCGATAGGCGTAGACGAAGAACCTGCGGCGCTCGCGCGCGTCGAGATCCGCGGTCCGGCCGTCGAGCATGCGCATCAGGGAACGGAACATGACCCTCCATGAGTGTCGCTGGCGTCGCCGGGGGCGCGAAACCTGCCGCCATCTTGGCGCCGATGCGCCATCATAACGCGACCTGCCGCACGTTTCGGCCTGCATGCCGCCTTCAGTCCCGTCCGACCACCACGCCGCATCCGCCGTCGCCACGCCCGACGTCGCACCCGGGTTGCGTTTCGACAACGCCTTCCTGCGTGAATTGCCAGGGGATCCTGAGACTGCCCCGCGGCCACGCCGGGTCGATGCGGCCTGGGCGCGGGCCGCCCCCACGCCCGTGCCGGCGCCGCGCCTGCTCGCGCATTCATGCGAGGTGGCCTCCGAACTCGGCTTCACTGCCGGCCAGGTGGAAGCGCCGGGCTTCGCCGCGGTGTTCGCCGGCAACGCGCGGCTGCCCGGGATGGATCCGTACGCGACCAACTACGGCGGGCACCAGTTCGGCCATTGGGCCGGGCAACTGGGCGATGGCCGGGCGATCACCCTGGGCGAGGCGATCGTGGCCGATGGCGAGCGCCGCGAACTGCAGCTGAAGGGCGCGGGACTCACTGCGTTCTCACGCACGGCCGACGGACGCGCGGTGCTGCGCTCGTCGCTGCGCGAGTTCCTGTGCAGCGAGGCGATGCATCACCTCGGCATCCCGACCACGCGCGCACTGTCGCTGGTGGCAACCGGCGAGGACGTGGTCCGCGACCTGCTCTACGACGGCCACCCCGCGCCCGAGCCCGGCGCGATCGTCTGCCGCGTGGCGCCGTCGTTCATCCGCTTCGGCCATTTCGAGCTGCCCTATGCACGCGGCGACGTCGACCTGTTGCGGCAGCTCGCCGAATTCTGCATATGGCGCGATTTCCCCCACCTGCTGGGCGCCCGCGCCGGGACGCCGCTGGCCACGCTGCGCGCGCAGGGGGCGTTCGACGAGGCGCTGCATGCCGCGTGGTTCGCCGAGGTCTGCGAGCGCACCGCTCGCATGGTCGCCGGCTGGATGCGCGTGGGCTTCGTGCATGGCGTGTTGAACACCGACAACATGTCGATCCTCGGCCTGACCATCGACTACGGCCCCTACGGCTGGATCGACGACTACGACCCGGACTGGACGCCCAACACCACCGACGCGCAGGGGCGCCGCTACCGCTTCGGCTGGCAGCCGAAGGTGGCGCACTGGAACCTGATGCGGCTGGCGCAGGCGCTGTCGCCGCTGTTCACCGATCCTGCACTGCTGCAGGCCGGGCTGGACCGTTACGCCGCCGCCTATGCCGCGGCTGATCGCGCGGCCATCGCCGGCAAGCTCGGGCTGGCGGCGTGCGGCGACGAGGACGCCGCGCTCATGCGCGACCTTCACGTCCTGCTGCAGGCTGCGGAGGTGGACATGACGCTGTTCTTCTGCGGGCTTGCCGACGTCGAGCCCGTGCCGGGCGCGCCGTTCGATGCCTTGCCGGAGGCGCTCCAGGCTGCGTTCTACGATCCGGCGAAGGCGCAGGCGCACGCGCCGGCATTCGCGGCATGGCTGCAGCGCTGGTCGACGCGAACGGGCGAGGACGTGCGTCCGGCCGAAGCGCGACGGGCGCGGATGGGTCGGGCCAATCCGCGCTACGTGCTGCGCAACTACCTCGCGCAGCAGGCGATCGAACGCGCCACCGCGGGCGACGAGGCCGGCATCGGCGAACTGCTGGAGGTGTTGCGCCGGCCGTACGACGACCAGCCCGGACGCGAGGCGTTCGCGCAGCGACGCCCGGCGTGGGCGAAGGATCGCGCCGGCTGCTCGATGCTGTCGTGCAGTTCGTGAAGTTCCGCCGGTGCGCCCGTTCGCGGCTCGTCCTTGGCGACGGATGCCGTGAACATGAAAAAAGGCCGGCTTACTTGCCGGCCTTCTTGTCCTTCTTCGCCGCGCGCTTTTCCTTCAGCGACTTTTCCGGCTTCTTCTTGTCTTCCTTGCGTTTGTCCATGCCCTTTGCCATGGCGGTCTCCTCGGGGTTCGACGGCTGGGGATTGCAGCGGATCGGGTGGTGCCGGTGCGAAGCGTAATCCGGCCGGGCGCCCGCGGGTAGGGGGTGCGCGACGGACGCAGCGGGCGGGGTCAGCGGTCGAGGCGGGCGCCGCAGCCCTTGAGGGCCTCATCGCCCACGCGCAGCTCGATGGTCTCCGGGAAGCGCTGGCCGCTCATGGGGTCGCTGCAGGCCTCCGTGGTCGCGACCAGCACGATCGCGGCGCCGTCGGCCGCAGTGCCGCGATAGCCGGTGGCGGTACGTTCGATCGGGCGGGCTTCGACCACGCGTGTGCCCATGTCCAGCTGCGCCCGCAGGGCCGGGGCGTCGCCACCGCTGACCTCCACCAGCCAGCCGGGCTCGTTGCCGACGCCGCGCAGCACGACCCCGCGGGCACGCGCCGCATCCCAGGGCGAGACCTCGTCGGTCTGCTGGCAATCATGGGCCGCGCCATCGAGCGTGAGCGTGGCGGCCTGGCCCTTGTTCCAGAACTCGTTGCCGGCGTCGTCGGCGTAGCGTGCGCCCGATCCAGACAGCGCCTGGGGCAGCACCGTGCGCACGCCGTTGGCCGAGAGCGTGACGGTGCCCGCGGTGTTGTCGAAGGTCGCGCCCACCAGCAGGTCGCCGCAGCGGAAGGCGGTGACGATGGGTTCGGCGGGCGTCGACGTGGCCGGTGGCGGCACATCGTCCGCGGGCACGGCCACGGGGGCGACATCGGCGGCGGGTTGGCAGGCGGCCAGCGCGAACAGCATCGGACAGGCGGCGAGACGGGCGCGCATGGGCTGGCTCCGCGGAAAGGTGCGCCAATGTCGGCGATCCCGCGATCCGGCGCAATCGCCGGCGCGGGAGATGCCGCCCACGCTCAGCGCGGTGCGCGGTCGACGCGATACACCGGATACAGGCCCAGCCGTTCGTCCCAGGACGCGTGCCGCCGGTAGAAGAACTCCAGCCGTGCGGTGGGGTCGTCCGCGAAGGCCTTGTCCTCGCGCAGGCGGCGCTCGAATGCGGCCTTCAGCGCCGGGTCGGCGGCCAGCATCTCACGCGCCACGGCCTCGGCAACATAGGCCTCCATGTACTCCTTGCGTTCGAAGGCGTTGTTGAACAGGCCCCACTGCAGCAGCGAATCCGGGCCGCCCGGTTCGAGCAGGGCCATCACCAGCCGTGCCTTCGGCTGCGCGATCGGCACGAACAGCGCGCCACCCACCAGATCCTGCGCTTCGTCCTGCCAGCGGCCGTCCGCGGCGAGGCGCTGGTGGCCTTCGGTGGAGGTCTTCGAAAACGCCGGCGCATCGGCGCGATAGGCCTGCACGGCAACCCGCGGCAGCGCCTGGCGCAGCGTCTCGAACACGATCCCGTGCGCACGCAGCCGTTCTGACACCAATGCCGCCTGCGCCGCCGGCACCAGGTAGCCGCCGCGTGGGGCGTCGACCACGACATCGGGCACCACCTCGTCACGCAGCGGCACCTTCCACACCTGCGGCGTGGTTTCGTCGTAGCGCGTCATCGGCGCGCCCGACACCTCGGACGGCGTGCGCGTGTAGGCGTAGCCGCGGAAGTCGACGGTGCGCACGCGGTCGGTGGCCTTGTACGACAGTGGCACCGGCGTGCCGGCGAGGTTGCGCGTATCGGCGGCACGGCCCAGCGCCATCCAGTCGCGGCCCTGGCGCGCGACCTGCTCCAGCACCGACACGATGGTGTTGCGGGTGACCCGTACGCGGACCGGATACGTCTTCCACGAATGCGTCTCGACCAGCATCACCAGCCGGTTGCGCAGCGGGAAGTAGCCGGTGGAGAAGCGCGGCGGCGAGACACCGTCCTCGAAGCCGGAGGTCGGGTCTTCGTAGTCGCGGAACGAGGGATAGAAGGCCAGCGGCAGCGAACCTTCGCGCTCGAGGTCGGCGATGGTGCCGTCGCGCAGCGAACGGCCGGCGGCGCGCAGCGCGTCGTCGCCCGAGTGCAGCGGTTCCACCTGGATCGAGACGTCATGCTCGAACTGGGCGCCGTTGGTGGCGTGCAGGTCGATGTAGGCGATCGGATCCCAGGCCTCGACCAGCGCCAGCATCGCGCGCATCTCCGGGGTGTCGGCCTTGGCGTAGTCGCGGTTGAGGTTGTAGTTCTGCGCGGTCGTGCGCCAGCCCATCTCCTCGGGACCGCGCTGGTTGGGACGGTTCCAGGCACCAAAACGCTCGTGGCCATCGACGTTGAACACCGGCACGAAGATCCACACCAGTCGCTGCAGCGCGCCGGCGGCCGATTCGCCGTCGAGCGCCTGGCGCAGCGCGAGGAAGCCCGCGTCCTTGCCGTCGATCTCGCCGGCATGGATGCCGCCC
>JAIUOJ010000072.1 GCA_020161335.1 Pseudomonadota bacterium | reverse complement strand
GGCGTGTCGAGCGACATGCGCCTGGGCATCGCGGTCGGCGCGCTCTCGGCACTGTTCGTGGCCCTGTTCGGCTCGCTCAACAAGCGCCTGGTCGAACACGCCGACCCGCTGACCGTCACCGCGGTCGAGCTCGGCGCGGGCACGCTGGCGCTGACCCTGCTCGCGCCGCTGATGCCGCTGCTGTTCCCGGCGTTCGCCGGCCCGCTGCTGGCCCTGCCATCGCCTGCCGATGCCCTGTGGCTGCTGCTGCTCGCGGGCGCCTGCACCCTGTTCCCGTTCGCCCTGTCGCTGGTGGCGCTGCGCCACATGAGCGCGTTCTCGGCGCAGATGGCGATCAACCTCGAACCGGTGTACGCGATCGTGCTGGCGATGCTGCTGCTGGCCGAGCAGCGCGAGCTCACGCCGATGTTCTACCTCGGCGTGGCGATCATCCTCGCGGCCGTGTTCGCGCACCCGCTGCTGCGCCCGCACCGGCGCATCGACCACCCCGAGGTGCTGGGCACGTCCGAGGCCAAGGGCATCGTCGACTAGGGTCCGCTAACCCTGATGGCATACGGCGCATGGCGTTCCGATGGCGGTCAGGGGGTGTTGCGTGGCGCAGCGCCTGCTTGGCCGTCAGGCCAAGCCGCGCGGCGCGGCCTGGCGGCCATCGGGACGCCATCCGAAGGCCCGCTGTCACGCCGATGCGCGCCTGCCCAGCAGGCGATCCAGCGCCACCAGCGCCGCGCCGACCACCACGAACCCGACGCACACGAGCGCCGCATTGCGCAGGGCGCCGGCGAGTCCGAGCGCGTCCACGTCAATGAACGGATACGGGTACTCCCCCAGCCAGGCACCGCGCAGCAGCGTCCAGGCGAGGTAGGCGAGCGGAAACAGCAGCCACGCGCCGAGGTCGCGCCAGCGCAGCCGGGCATGCGGCACCAGCCCCAGCCACCATCCGAGATACGCCAGGGGCGTCGCGTAGTGCAGCCCGCTGTCGGCCCACCACTGCAGGCCCTGCGGCTGCCACAGGTGGCGCAGGACGAGCACATAGACCAGGCCGGTCACGGCGATGTACAGCGCGACCGCGCCGAGGGCACGTGGGGACGCGATCCACGACGGGCGCCCGGACGCCATCACCGCGCAGGCGACGACCACCGCCAGGTTGCTGAGGATCGTGAAGTAGCTCAGGAAGCGCAGCGTGGCCAGGGCCGCACCATCGGGCGCCGCCCGCAGCAGGAGGACGTACTGCAGCACGACCGCCGCAGCCGCCAGCAGCGCGACCAGCCCGGCGACCGGGCGCAGCGCAGTGCATGGCTTCGCTGGCGACATGGCGTACTCCCCGTCGATCCCCACGGATCGCTTCACCGTCCCCTGCGATCCCCGCGTCGGGCCGGCATCGTCCGGTCGCGGCGCGACCGGCGGGGAGCATACCGCGCATGGCCGGCGCCCGGGCCGGCGTGGGCTGTGACAAATGCTCCCCCGCCCCGAATCACGGAGTCGAGGGGCACAATCGTCCCGCCCCGGGAACCTGGATGGACATCACCGCCGACATGACCGAACCGCTGCCGGCCTTCGACGCGCTGCTGGAGCGCCACCGCGGGATCGTGCTGAAGATCGCGCGCACCTATGCGCACGGGCCCGAGGACCGCGCCGACCTGGCGCAGGAGATCGTCGCCCAGCTCTGGCGCGCCTGGCCCGGCTACGACCCGTCCCGCGCGTTCTCCACCTGGATGTACCGCATCGCGCTCAACACCGGCATTTCGTTCCTGCGCGAGGACAGGCGGCGCCGGCAACACGCGGTGTCGCTGGACGAGCAGCTGCACGATGTCGCCGACGAGCGCGGCGACGACCACGAAGCCGGCGAGCGCCTGCGCATCCTCGACCGCTTCACCGCCACCCTGGAGCCGCTCAACCGCGCGCTGCTGGTGCTGTACCTCGAGGATCGCAGCACCCGCGAGATCGCCGAGGTGCTGGGGATCGGCGAAAGCAACGTCACCACCCGCGTCCACCGGCTCAAGCAACGCATCCGCGACTACGTCGCGCCCCCCGCACGCTGACACGCACCCACCTCCGAAGGCACATGGACACGATCATGGAACTCGACGAACTCAAGCAGGCCTGGCAGACGCTCGGCCGCCAGCTGGAACGCCACGACGCGATCCAGCTCGAGCTGCTGCGCGACCGCAAGCTCGATGCCGCGCGACGCACCCTGCGCCCGCTGTACTGGGGGCAGGCGATGCAGGTGCTGCTGGGCATTGGCCTGGTCCTGCTGGGCATCGGCTGCTGGTCGCGCGCGCCCGGCGCCACGCTGTTCGCCACCGGCATCACGGTGCACGCGTTCGGCGTGGTGAACATCATCCTCGCCGGGATCACGATGGGCCTGCTGGCCAGCATCGACTACAGCGCACCGGTGCTGGCGATCCAGAAGCAGAACGCAAGGCTGCTGCGCGCCTACCTGTTCAACAGCACCGTCTGCGGCATGGGCTGGTGGCTGATGTGGCTGCCGGTGACGATGGCGTTCGCCGGCCTGGGACGCATCGACCTTGCCCGGCAGGCACCCATGTTCCTCTGGAGCGGCCTCGCGATCAGCGTGGCCGGGCTGGCCGCGACGGCGTGGTGGATGCGGCGGGCGCGACGGCGCGCCGAGGCAGCGGACGCATCGCGCGGCAGCGAGCGCTGCAGCCTCGGCGATGGCGCCGACGGCATCCGCCGCAGCCTGCGCCAGCTCGACGAGATCGCCCGATTCGAACGCGACTGACCGTAATCGCGCCGCGTGGCGCCAAGGCGAGTCGTTATCATGGCGACACGCCGTCCCTGGAGCCGAAGTGCCCACGCACCGTCGTCCGCAACACCGTCCGTGGCCGCCTGCCGCCCTCGCGCTCGCGCTGCTGGCCTCGTGCGGTGGCCCGGCGCCGGCGGATCGCACCATCGCGGTGGAGGCGCCGTCAATCGAAGCCGCCGCCTCGACCAACGCGCTGCAGTGCATGCCGACCGCGCTGGTGACGCAGCAGTTGCCGCTCGAGGAAGGCTTCTCGCTGCCCGTCGTGGGCGACGCCGCCGGCACAGCCGTGGTCGACTGCCTGTTGTCGCTGTTCGGCGACAGGCCGCTGAAGTCGCCGATGGCCTTCGATCGCGACTACGCCACCGTCTTCGCCTTCCACGAGGAAGACGGCACGCGCACGCTGGCATCGATGGCGCGCGACGACATGCACCTGTCGCGGCTGGGCGACACCGCCGGTGCGAGCGTATGGCTGCTGCGCATCGACGCCGGCACCGAGATGGAAGGCTCGCGCCACGACGTGCTGTTCAGCGTCGACCGCGCGCACGGCACGCTGGTCGACCAGCTGCTGGTCGGGGCGATGGGCCTGCTGTACCGGCGCGACTACGACATCGACGCTGCCGACGCATTCTCGCTGCGCGAGGACACCGGGCGCGGGGATGCCGCCGGGCCCGGCTACCGCGCGCGCTACCGGGTACAGGACGACGGCCGCTTCGCGCGGGTCTCGGCGCAGGTGCTCACGGCACAGCGCAACGACCCGGGCGGCACGGTCGGCACGGGCGGCGCGCGCGCGACGACCGGGCTCTCGCTTGAAACCCTGCCCGGCGACTTCGGCGCGCTGGCACCGATCCGCGCGCTGCTGTTCGACGACGGCGAGGTCGAGGAACGGGCGATCGTGCGCATCGACGGCGCGCCGCCGCGCATGGTCGCGGTCGGACGGTCGGGAACCGCGGGACTGGCGCTGTACGTGCTGGAGGGGATGCCCTCCCCGGCCGCTCCGGCGCAGACGCTGTACCGCGTGAGCGGGCAGGTGCTGGCGGCCCCTCCGGGCGCCACCGCGGTCGTCGTGCGCGGCCAGCGCTGGCTGCCGCAGCGCGACGGCGGTGCGCGCATCGTGCTGTCACTGCGCTATGCGGTCCCCGCTGCCGGCGACGACCGCGCGGCCGGTGCGCCGACGACGACGCAGCGGGACCTCGAGCGGACGCTGCGCTACGACGCCGGGACCGGCGCGCTCGTGCCCGAACACGCCGGATGAGCGGCCGCGGACGGCCGCGTGCCCGCGCTCAGCGCAGGCTGTAGCCCGAGACGCGCCACTGGCGGTCTTCGTCGAGTCGGAACGAGATCAGCTCGCGCACCGGCTGCGGCTGGTTCGCAAACTTGGTGGTGGTCGCGATGTTGATGTAGAGGCCTTCGGGCACCTGGCCGCCGGCGCGGAACTGGGAACGGGTGACCACCGGGTTGGTGCGGCTGGCGACCGCGCCGAGGCGGTTGCGGTCGATGGTGATCTGCTTGATGAACTCGTCGCGCGTCACCAGGCGCTTCATCGCCTGCGAGCCACCGTCCCAGAGTTCACCGAGGCGGTTGCCGTCGACCAGCTGCATCACCTGCTGCGCGGCCTGGGTCATCTGCGCGTCCTGGCGCTGGAGCGCGGCGCGCTGCTCGGGCGTCAGCTGTTCGGCGGCTTGCGCCGCAGGCGCGGGCTGCGTCGCCGGGCGCGGCTGGGACGGCTGCTGGGCGAGGACCGCGGCGCTGAAGGCCAGTCCGGTAAGAGCGGAAAGCAGGCGAAGCTTGTTCATGGTCGTTCGAGGTCCATCCAGGAATCCGGCCGTGGAGTGTACGCCACGGCGTGCGCCCGTCCATGCCCCCGGGCCGCCCCCGGGAACGCCGGCCGGCGGGCTTCCCTTGTACCCTTGCCCGGCGGTCACACCGCGCCGCCCGGCCACGTCCGGATCCGGTGTTGCCACTCGGTGGAACATGAACGGCCTGGAACCTGAACGATGACCCTGGCGATCCTGTTGTCCCTGTGCATCCTCGCCCTGCTTTCGGGCTGGACGGTGGTCGTCTTCAACCGGCTGGTGCGCCTGCGCAACCAGGTCCGCACCGCGTGGGCCGACATCGACGTGCAGCTGATCCGGCGCCACGACCTGGTGCCACAACTGGTCAACGCGGTGAAGGCCTATGCCGGCCACGAGGCGGCGGTGCTCGAGGCGGTCACGCGCCTGCGCACGCAGGCCCTGTCGGAGCAGAGCCGTTCGCAACTGGCCGCGGTGGAACACTCGCTGGAGCAGGCGCTGGGGCGGCTGTTCGCACTCAAGGAGGCCTATCCCGACCTCAAGGCCAGCGAGAACTTCATGCAGCTGCAGCGCGACCTGGTCGAGGTGGAGGAACAGCTCCAGTACGCGCGCCGCTTCTACAACGGCGCCGTGCGCGACTACAACGACGCCACCCAGCGCTTCCCCGACCTGGCGGTGGCGCGCATCGCCGGCTTCGGCGCCGAGGACTTCTTCGAGGCCGGCGAGGCGCAGCGCGCCGCCGTGCACGTGGAGCTGCCATGAACTTCGATCACGCACCGTCCCGGCCGTGGCGGTGGGCTGCCGTCGCCCTGCTCGCCCTGCTTGCCCCGGCGCTGCACGCGCAGGAACGGATCCTGTCCTACGACAGCGCGCTCACGCTCGCCGCCGACGGCAGCCTCGACGTGGTCGAGACCCTGCGCGTGCGCGCCGAAGGCCACGACATCCGGCGCGGCATCTACCGCGACTTCCCCACCCGCTACCGCGACCGCTACGGCAACCGGGTGGTGGTCGACTTCGACGTCGTCGAGGTGCTGCGCGACGGCCGCCCGGAGCCGTGGTTCACCGAGCGCCGCAACAACGGCGTGCGCGTGAACACCGGCAACGACGATTTCCTCGAGGTGCCGCGCGAATACACCTACGCGATCCACTATCGCACCACGCGCCAGCTCGGCTTCTTCGCCGACCACGACGAGCTGTACTGGAACGCGATCGGGACCGGCTGGGCGTTCCCGATCGAAAGCGGCGGTGCCGAAGTGCGCCTGCCGCAGCCGGTGCCGGTGGACCGCATGACCGCCGAGGGCTACACCGGTCCGCAGGGCGCGCGCGGGCAGGGCTTCGCCGCCGAGGCGGTGGCGCCGGGGATCGCACGCTGGCGCCTGACCGCGCCGCTGCAGCCAGGCGACGGCTTCACCCTCGTGCTGTCGTTCCCGAAGGGCCTGGTCGCCGAACCCACGCGCGCGCAGAAGCTGTGGTGGCTGTTCAAGGACAACCGCGCCGGCCTGGTCGCGCTGGCCGGCCTGTTACTGCTGCTGGCCTACTGCGCGCGGCGCTGGCACCGGGTCGGTCGCGACCCCACGCCGGGCGTGGTGATCGCGCGCTACGAGCCGCCCCAGGGGCTGTCGCCGGCCGGCCTGCGCTTCATCGAGCGCATGGGCTACGACACCCGCTGCTTCTCCGCCGACGTGCTCTCGCTCGCGGTCACGCGCAACCTGCGCATCGAGCGCGACAAGGGCCTGCTCAAGGACCACTGGAACCTCGAACGCACTCCCGGCGGCGAGCGCGCGGAGGCAGAAGAGGAGACGCTGCTCGCCAGCCTGTTCGCCAAGGGCGGCCTGCTCGAACTCGACAAGGACAACGCCAGCACTCTGCAAAAGGCGATCGCCGCGCACACCAAGGCGCTGGACAAGCGCTTCAACGGCACCATGTTCAAGCGCAACGGCGGCAGCGTCGGCATCGCCTTCGCCATCGCGCTGGTGTTCGGCACCGCGGCGTTCGCGTTCGGCGCCGCGACCGGCAGCGGCCTGCTGCTGGTGCTGCCGCTGATCGTGCTGATGCTGGTGGTGCTCGGCGTGTTCGCCTTCCTGGTGCGCGCGCCGACGCCGGAGGGCCGCCGGATGCTGGACGAGATCGAAGGGCTGCGCCGCTATCTTTCGGTCGCCGACAAGCCCGACCTGCAGCGCCTGCAGGGCCCCGACGCGCCCGAGCCCGCGCTCGACGCGAAGCGCTTCGAGGCGCTGCTGCCGTATGCGGTCGCGCTCGAGGTCGAGGACGCGTGGACGAAGAAGTTCACCCTCGCCGTCGGCGCGGCCGCGGCGGCCGCAGCGACGTCGGCGATCGCGTGGTACCACGGCAGCGGCGCCGGCGGCATTGGCGACATCGGCGGCTTCACCAAGGCCGTCGGCAGCAGCCTGGCCTCGCAGATCGCGTCCTCGTCGACGCCGCCGGGCAGTTCGTCCGGTGGTGGAGGCGGCGGCTTCTCCGGCGGCGGCGGCGGTGGCGGAGGCGGCGGGGGGCGCTGAGCGCAACGCGGCATTGCAGGCGGGACGCAGGCGGATCGGCGACAATGCGCGCCGGTTCCGCCCACCCCTCACGGCCATGCTTCGCTGGTTCGAAACCCGCCTCGATCCCTTCCCGCGCGATCCGCCGGCGCAGCCGCCGCGCGGCCTCTACGCGTTCTGTCGGCACTACACGCGCGGTGCGGAGAAATGGCTGCTGCTGATGGGGCTGACCACGGCCCTGATCGCGGCCGCGGAACTGGCGCTGTATGCCTACGTCGGCGAGCTGGTCGATCGCCTCGGCGCGGGCACGCCGGCGACCTTCCTCGCCGAGGAAGGCACGCGCCTGCTGTGGATGGGCGTGCTGGTGCTGGTCGGCCTGCCGCTGGCGGTGCTGCTGAACTCGCTGGTGCAGCACCAGACCCTGCTCGGCAACTTCCCGATGCGCATCCGCTGGAACGTGCACCGCTACCTGCTGCGGCAGTCGATGGGCTACTTCCAGGACGAGTTCGCCGGTCGCATCGCCACCAAGCTGATGCAGACCTCGCTCGCGGTGCGCGAAACCGTGGTCAAGCTGCTCGACATCGGCAACTACGTACTGGTGTTCTTCATCGGCACGCTCGCCGTCGCGGGCTGGTCGGACTGGCGGATGATGCTGCCGTTCGCGGCCTGGCTGGTCGGCTACGCGCTGCTGATGAAGCATTTCGTGCCGCGCATGGAGCGGGTGTCGCGCGCCCAGGCCGACGCGCGCTCGGTGATGACCGGCCGGATCGTCGACAGCTACACCAACATCGCCACCGTGAAGCTGTTCTCCCATTCCAGGCGCGAGCAGGCCTACGCGCACGAGGCGATGGATGGCTTCCTCAACACCGTGCACCCGCAGATGCGGCTGGCCACGGTGATCAACAGCGTGCTGTACGCGATGAACATGGCGCTGCTGTTCGCCGTGGTCGCGCTGGGTCTATGGCTTTGGCACGGCGGCGCGATCAGCGCCGGCGCGGTCGCGGTTTCGGTGGCGCTGGTGTTGCGCATGCTCGGCATGTCGCAATGGATCATGTGGGAGCTGTCGGCGCTGTTCGAGAACATCGGCACCGTGCACGACGGCATCAGCTCGATCTCGCTGCCGCCGACGGTCGACGATGCGCCCGGCGCGCCGGCGCTGGGCCGCGTGCGCGGCGACATCCGCTTCGAGGGCGTGAGCTTCCATTACGGCAAGGCCGGCGGCGTGATCGAGGGCCTCGACCTGCACATCCGCCCGGGCGAGAAGATCGGCGTGGTCGGTCGCTCCGGCGCCGGCAAGTCCACGCTGGTGAACCTGCTGCTGCGTTTCCACGACTGCGAACGCGGGCGCATCCTGGTCGACGGCACCGACATCGCCAGCGTGCAGCAGGACTCGCTGCGCGCGCAGATCGGCGTGGTCACCCAGGACACCTCGCTGCTGCACCGCTCGGTGCGCGAGAACCTGCTGTACGGTCGCCCCGACGCCAGCGAGGCCGAGATGATCGAGGCCGCGAAGCAGGCGCGCGCGCACGAGTTCATCCTCGAACTGGTGGATGGCGAGGGCCGCCACGGCTACGACGCGCACGTCGGCGAGCGCGGCGTGAAGCTCTCCGGCGGCCAGCGCCAGCGCATCGCGATCGCCCGCGTGCTGCTGAAGAACGCGCCGATCCTGGTGCTGGACGAAGCGACGTCCGCGCTCGATTCGGAAGTCGAGGCGGTGATCCAGGAAAGCCTGTACCGGCTGATGGAAGGCAAGACCGTCATCGCCATCGCGCACCGGCTGTCGACGATCGCAGCGATGGACCGGCTGGTGGTGATGGACCAGGGCCGGATCGTCGAGCAGGGGCCGCACGGTGCCCTCGTCGCCGCCGGCGGCCTTTACGCACAGCTGTGGCAGCGCCAGTCGGGCGGCTTCATCGATGCCGCGTCCGAGGTCGTCGCCGACGCTTGACGCGGGTCAATGCGCGCCGGTGTCGCCGCCGGCCGCGTGTGGCGCGGCCGCTTGCCCGTCTTCCGCGGACTCCACGGCGCGTGCCGCTTCCTGCGCGGCGAGCGCGGCATCGAACTCGGACATCGGGCTCTCCGCCGGGCAACCCGGGTCGGGGAAGCCGAAGCCCTTGCGCAGTTCCAGGCCGCAGGTGTTGAGCGCGTCGATCTCGGCATTGGGCGCCTTGCAGCGCGCGTCGAACGCGCGCACGAACGCGTCGCGGCGGGCCACGAAGTCCTCGCCGCACTTGCGCATCAGGCGCAGGCGGTCGAGGTCGTCCTGCGCGGGATTGATGCCGTCGAGCCCGTACAGGCTCAGTTCCTCCGGCGTCAGCAGCCGCAGGTTGCGGTTGGGCACGGCCATCATCATGTCGGCCACGGCGGTGGCCGCGCCGTTGCGCTCGAGGTAGTCGCGCACGCGTTCGTAGACCGCGCGCAGCTCGCGGTTGAGCTCGACGCGGGTGGTCGCGGTGGAGCTCATGCGGATGATGCGGTGGATGCCGACGCGGCCGCTGATCACGCGCACGTCGCCGGCGCCGAGGATGAACACGCAGGCGCTGTGGCAGACCGCACCCTCGCGCACCCACACCGTCCAGCGCGACTCGGCGATGCGGTCCCCGGCACGGATCGCGTCCTCGACCATGCCGCCGCTGGAATCGATGTCGAGCACGCGCTTGGCGATGCCCTGTTCGTCGGCCACCGCGGTCACGCGCTGCATCATCGCCGCGAAGCCGCCGTTGATCTTGCCGACGTAGCGCAGGCGCAGCACGCCGCGCGCGGCGCAGCCCTCCAGCGCGGCCGACAGCGCCTCGTGGCTGAAATCGAGCAGCGCCTCGCCGTCGCCCTGGGCCATGTAGTCGAGGTCGCAGCTGATCGACACCCGCCCGGGCTCGAGCGTGATCGGCGACCAGTCGATGCCCTCCTCGGCGATCGGGTCGGGCTCGGGTTCGGCGGCCCCGGCCTGCGGCGGGTCGACCTGCACGGGCGCGGTGCTCACCGCGCCCCCTTCTTCCGGGCTGGCCACCTGCACCGTTGCACCCGTGTCCGGGGCGGGATCGGATACGCCGCACGCCGCCAGCAGCAGGCACAGGGCAGCGAGGATCGGCAGGCGTACGGACATGGCGGGGCGGGCAACCGGGGGATGCCGCGCGCAGCGATGGGCCGCCGCACGGCGCTGGAGGGGGAAGGACTGCCAGTGTAGGGCGAGAGGATTTTGCCAGTCGAACGTGCGATGAATCGCCCTGCCCGTGCGCGGCATCGCCCGTGGCCGGCGGCGCGCGCGTCCCTGCAATGGGCCGACATCGCCCCGGCCAGGCGGCGCCTGTCGATTCCCGCCCCACCCGTTCGTCGTCAGGATGAACCCGCTTCACCGGCACCCCGGCGCGCCGCCGGAACCGGTCCCGTTTCCGGCGGTCGTACCGCCACCTGCAGGAGCCATGCCATGCCCTACCTCGACGGTTTCGTCATCGCCGTACCCAACGCCAACCGCCAGAAGTTCATCGACCACGCCCGCGGGTTCGACGACCTGTTCCTCGAACACGGCGCCACGCGCGTGATCGAGGGCTGGGGCGACGACGTCCCCGACGGCAAGGTCACCGACTTCCGGCGCGCAGTGCAGGCCACCGCCGACGAGGCCGTGGTGTTCTCGTGGGTGGAATGGCCGGACAAGGCCACCCGCGACGCGGGCGTCAAGAAGATGATGGAAGACCCGCGGATGGACCCGTCCAATCCCGACAACCCGCCGATGCCGTTCGACGGCAAGCGGATGATCTTCGGCGGCTTCGAGGTCGTGGTCGAACTGAAAGCCTGACCACGCCCGCCGGTCGCGGTGGCGGCGGGTGCCGCCCCGCGGCCGGCCGCTCAGGGCTGCAGCAGCGGATACACCCGCACGTAGTCAACTTCCATCGTCGCCGGGAACGCCGCCGGGTCAATGCCCTGCATCCCGCCCCAGTCGCCACCGACGGCCACGTTGAGCAGCAGGTGGAACGGCTGGTCGAACGGCCAGGCGGCCGGGCCGGCGCCCTCGTTGCGGAACTCGTACATCTGCTCGCCATCGATGAAGCCGAGGATGGCCCCGGGCGTCCAGTCGACGCGATACACGTGGAAGTCGGTGCTGGCGCCCGGTACGCGTTGCGTCGCCGTCTTCTGCGTGCGCAACACGTGGTTGTAGGCCTCGGTGTGCACCGACACGTGGACCACGTCCTGGTCGAAGCCGACGTGCTCCATGATGTCGATCTCGCCCGACTTCGGCCAGCCGCCATAGGCGTTGCCGCTGGGCAGCATCCAGATCGCGGGCCAGGTGCCCACCCCGGCGGGGATCCGCGCGCGCACTTCGATGCGCCCGTACAGGAAGTCGCCCCGCCCCTTCGACACCAGCCGCGCCGAGGTATAGGCATTGCCCTTGCGCGACTGGCGCTTGGCGACCACGTGCAGCAGGCCGTCGCGCACGAAGGCGTTGTCCTCGCTGCGCGTGTAGGTCTGCAGCTCGTGGTTGCCCCAGCCGTGGCCACCGGTGTCGTAGCCCCATTTCGCGGGATCGGGCCTGCCCGTGTACTCGAACTCGTCCTGCCATGTCGGCGCCTGCGCGAACCGCGCCTCCGCCGCCGCGGCCTGCACGGCGATGCCCGCCAGCAGTCCGCCCAGGATGCCCATGCCCAACCTGCGCCCGAGACCCGCCATCGCCCCCGCCCCTTCGACCCGTGAACGGCCAAGCATCGCGCACCGGGCCGGCCGCGCCAACCCCGCGTGCCGGCGGGCCGGACTTGTGCGCGCTGGCCCGGCATGGCGATGATGCACGCGGACTCCCGGGCGCAGGCCGATGGCGACACCGAAGCGGATGGAACGGAAGGACGCGCCGGAACCGTCGCGCACGCAGGCGCTGCAGCGCAATGTCGGCTGCTTCATCTATCCGTTCTTCGCCATCCACATGCTGGCGTTCGGCGCGTCCGGGTTCTTCCTCGCCTACGGCCAGGGCCACGCCGACCTGGCCTTCCTGTACCTGCACGGCGGCATCGCGATCGTGGTCTACATCGCCTTCTACCTGACGATCTTCGGCCGCGAACAGGTCCAGTGGATGTTGATCAACGCGGCGCTCGGCATCTTTGGCATCTACGCGCAGGTTGGCTGGATCCTGGCCCGCTTCGGGCGCCGCATCGACGACTACCCGTGGTACGTGCACGTCGTGCCGTTCCTGTACTACGTGCTCTATACCTTCCTGCTGCGCCAGTTCCTGATCGACGCGACGCGCAGCCGCGACAACCCGCGGCGGCGCTCGATCGTCGACACCGCCTACGTGCTGGTATCGGTGTTCGTGTACGGGCTGATGCTGTGGCGCACGCAGGCAAGCCGGTGACACCGCGCGCACGCCCGTGGGTCCGCACGACGGCAGGCGCGCTGCTGATGGCGCTGGCCGGCTGCAGCAGCATGCCGCCACCCCCGGCCACGCCGCCGGCCGACGTGCACAGTGCGATCGAGCGGCGCATCCCGGCCAAGGTGCGGGACCGCGCGGGCTGGGCGGACGACGTCCGTGCCGCATTCGCCGCGCAGCGGCTCGAGCCGAATCCGGAGAACATCTGCGCGGTGCTGGCGGTGATCGAACAGGAATCCGGCTACCAGGCCGATCCGCCGGTGGCCAACCTGCCCGCGGTGGCGCGTGGCGAGATCGACCGCCGCGCGGCGGCCGTGCACGTGCCGAAGTTCGTGGTCGACGCGGCACTCAAGCTCAAGTCGGGCGACGGCCGCAGTTACGGCGAGCGGCTCGCGCGCGTGCGCACCGAGCGCGAACTCAGCGCCCTGTACGAAGACCTGATCGGACGCGTGCCAATGGGCGAGCGCCTGTTCGCGGGCAAGAATCCGGTGCAGACCGGCGGTGCGATGCAGGTCGGCATTCCCTTTGCCGAAGCCAATGCCGCGGATTATCCCTGGCCGGCGGCGGGGACGATCCGGCACGAGGTGTTCACCCGCCGCGGAGGCCTGTACTTCGGCATCCAGCACCTGCTCGGCTACGAGACGCCGTACACCCGCAAGCTGCATCGCTTCGCCGACTACAACGCCGGCTGGTACGCCAGCCGCAACGCGGCGTTCCAGAACGCGCTGGCCGTGGCCACGGGCACGCGCCTGGCACTGGACGGCGACCTGCTGGTCCCGGGCGCGCCGCTCGACAGGCCCGGCCGCACCGAAAGCGCGGCGCGCACGCTCTCGCGCGAGCTGGGCATGGACGACCGCGCGATCCGGCGCGCACTCGAACGCGGCGACCGCCTCGACTTCAACGACGGGCCGCTGTTCGCGCGCGTGTTCGCCCTCGCCGACGCGCGCGCCGGCAAGCCGCTGCCGCGCGCGATGGTGCCGGACATCCGCCTGGACAGCCCCAAGATCACGCGCGAACTGACCACCGCGTGGTTCGCCGAACGCGTGGACGCCCGCTACCGGCAGTGCCTGCAGCGTTGAGCCCCGCGTCCAGGACGTGTTGGCCCTGATGGCACATGTCGCACCCGCCGTGCGGGCGCGACCGGCAAGGAAGCGCGACGGCGCGCATGTCGATACGCGATGGAGCGATCACGCCGCTGCAGGCGTCCGCGTGGCGGGCCCTAGACCACCCTGGTCTTCCAGCCACCGCGCGAGAACAGCCACAGCGTGAACAGGCCGACCGAGGTCTCCGACACGAACACCCCCCAGAACACGCCCGAGTGCCGCCAGTCCAGGTGCACCGCCAGGAGCCAGCACAGCGGGATCTGGATCAGCCAGAAGAACACCACGTTGATCCAGGTCGGCGTGACCGTGTCGCCGGCGCCGTTGAACGCCTGCACCGCCACCATCCACCAGCCGTAGACGAAGCACGAATACGACAGGATCCGCAGCCATTCGCCGCCGACCGCGATCACCGCGGCGTCCTGCGTGAAGATGCCCACGATCCCGTCGTGGAACAGGAAGAACGCCAGCGACACCAGCACCGTGTAGGCCATGTTGTACCAGCCGGTGCGCCACACGGCCGACTCGGCGCGGTCCGGCCGCGACGCGCCGAGGTTCTGCCCGACCAGCGTCGCCGCGGCGTTGGACATGCCCCAGGCCGGCATCAGCGCGAACATCATCACGCGCAGCGCGATCGTCGCGCCGGCCACGGCCTCGCTGCCGATCGCGGCCAGGATCCGCATCAGGAAGATCCACGCGGTCATGGCCACGATCATCTGGCCGATCCCGCCCAGCGAGGTGCGCACGATGTTCCACAGCACCTCGCCCTGCAGGGCGAGGTGGGCGGCCGCCACCCGGATGTGCTTGCCGCCGCGGAACAGGATCCACAGCTGCATCAGCACGCCGGCGCCGCGGCCGATGTTGGTGGCGATCGCCGCACCCTCCACGCCCATCGCCGGGACCGGCCCGAGGCCGAAGATCAGGATCGGGTCCAGCACGATGTTGATGCCGTTGGCCACCCACAGCACGCGCATCGCGATGGCCGCGTCACCCGCGCCACGGAAGATCGCGTTGATCACGAACAGCAGCAGGATCACCGCGTTGCCGCCAAGCATCCACTGCATGTAGCGGTAACCGTGCTCGAGCGTCCACGCGTCCGCGCCCATCAGCCGGTGTAATGTGCCGTAGAAGGCACGGTGCGAGAAGCCGCAATCCGGCGAAACGACATTCGCGCCGGAAAAGGCGGGGTGCGCGACGATGGGCAGGGAAAAATCCGGATCCGCGGCGAGCGTGCGCGCCACGTCGTAGCCGGCAAGCGCCGGGGCGATCATGACGGCGCCCGCGCCGGCGGCCTCCGCCTCCTTCGCCCGTTCGAGGATCACGCCCGCAGGGCCGGTAATGTTGGGCACGAAGCTCGTGCGCCCGCCGCTCTTGGCATTCGCCTCGCCGACCGCCTCGACGCAGGCTTTCAGCCGCTCGGAGAACGGCGCGGTCTTCTGATCAACGAGTCCATGGTCGTCCTTCACGTAGTGCAAGCCG
>JAIUOJ010000071.1 GCA_020161335.1 Pseudomonadota bacterium | reverse complement strand
GGATCATGCATCCCGGTCGACTGCGGGCCGTCGGCGACGTCGACCAGGGTGCCGGTCGCCGCGTCGAGCCGGTAGATGGCGATCGTCTTGTCGGTGCGGTTGGTGGCGGTGACGAGCGTCACCTCGTTGCCACCAAGACGAAAGCCGTTGCGCAGGTCGACATTGTTCATCTTGCCGTCGGGCAGGAACTGCGCCACCCGTCCCTGCATGTCGTAGACATACAGCCCGGCCTTCTTGTCGGTGGCGATGATCAGACTCTTCGCGGGGTCGGCGGGATTCGCCCAGATCGCCGGATCGTCGGCGGCATCGCCAAAACTGTCCACCGGGCGCGTTTCGGCGGTGGGCAGCACCACCTTCACGGACGGTTTCGCCGCGGCGCGCGATGCTGCGTCGGCGACGCCCGGGGCAAGGCCCAGCGACTGCGCCAGGTCCGCGATCGACACCAGCTTGGCGTCCGGGCCGTCCTCGTCGACCACCAGCAGCAGGCCGTTCGGGTAGCCAGGCGCGACGCCGATCGCATACAGCGGGCCCGGTTCGCCAATGGGCTCGGCGGCACCACTGGCCGATACGGTGGCGCTGCCCAGGTAGGCCAAGTCGCGCTCCAGATCGTAAACGTTGAGTGTGCCCGCCGAGGCGTTCGAAGCGAGCAGCCAGCGCGACCCCGCGCCGCCGTCGTGGATCGCGAGCCCGCCGACCTCCTCCTCGAGATGTCCACGCGGCGAATCGACCAGCGCGGCGGACACATCGGATTCGGGATCGGCATTGAAACGCCAGATGCCGACCGTCTCCTCGGAGGCATAGACCTGGCCCGCCACCGGATCCACCACGCACTGCTTGAGCGGCGAGGGCACGCTGATGCGCCGCACCTGGCGCGCGTCGAGCTTGCCGTCCGCGGTGCCGTGGATGATCTGCTGCTCCACTTCGCCACCATCGCCGACGATGAACGCATGCAGCGCGCCATCCAGCGGGTGGCGGTACAGGCACAGGCCTTCGGCCGCGAAGCCCAGCGGGAGGGCGCGTGCGCCGGCCTCGACCAGACGCTCGCCGTCGATGCGGAACAGGCGCAGCGACTGCGTGGTGGTGTCGATCGCCGCGACCACGTCGGCGACATCCCGGCCCAGGTGCACGCCGTAGCCGACGTCCACCGCCGCGACCTCGCCCGCCGGCACGCTGGCGATGCGCTTGCCCGCGAGCGAATAGGTCTCGATGCCACCCAGTGCCGTCGCCGCGAGGACGCGTGGCGCAGCACGACCGTTGCCGGCGCGGAGAATGGCGGCGCTGCCGATCTCGGCGGACGCAGCGGCGGCGGTGTGCACGCGTGCCTCCACGTTCGCGACCTGCTGCGACGCAGCATCGTCGGCGCGCACATCGGACGCGGCAGGCAGCGCGACCAGGATGGCGATCACGAGCGGAATCAGCCTGTTTTTCATGTGTTCTCCCCGGTTTGGCCCGCACGTCGCGGAACCCCGTCCAGCGCCAAGCTACCCCGCCCCACGGACAATTTGCAAGAAAAATTCCATTTCACTTGAATTCTGGAATGTTTGTTCGTAATCTCTGGCCCAAGCTGCCGGCAGACATGCCCTGACAACGGCGGCGGATCGTCCTCGGGAGGGACAGAATCATGCGGACCTTGCGTCGAAATGCGCTCTTCAAGGCATTGGTGCTCTGCCAGTGCGCCGTGCTGCCATCCATCGCATCCGCCCAGAACGCAACGGGCAACGCACCCCAACAGGCCCAGGCCACCGACCTGGACACGGTCGTGGTCACCGGTCGCCGTGCCGCCGACCGCCTCGCGATCGACGACAAGCGCAATGCCGATGGCCAGGTCGACGCGATCCGCGCCGACGACGTGGGCCGCCTGCCCGACCAGAACGTCGCCGAGGCGGTGCGCCGCCTGCCGGGCGTCACCACGGTCAACGACCAGGGCGAGGGCCGTTACCTCACCGTGCGCGGGGTGTCGCCGGAGCTGCTGAACGTGACACTCAACGGCCAGACCGCGCCCGCGCCCGAACCGGATGGCCGCCAGGTGAAGCTGGACGACATCCCTTCCGGCCTGATCGGTGGCGTCACCGTGTCCAAGACGCTGACCCCGGACATGGACGCCAACGCGATCGCCGGCCAGGTCAACATCGAGACGCTGTCGGCCTTCGATCGCAACCGCACGTTCGGCACAGCACGTGCGTCCTACGGGCGCTACGACATCAACGGCGAGAATCCCTACGAGTTCGACGCCTCCCTGGGTAGCGTGTTCGGCGCCGAAAAGCAGTTCGGCGCGGTCATCGCGGTAAACCACTCCGACCGCAAGATCGGTTCGCAGAACGTGCAGAACCCCGGCGACTGGATCGAAGTCGACGGCCAGTGGGTGCCCGAAGGCCTCGAGGTGCGCCAGTACAACACGCACCGCCGCCGCACCGGCGCCGTCGCCAACTTCGACTGGAAGGCAAGCGAGAACGCTTCGATGTTCCTGCGCTTCCTCTACTCCAAGTACCAGGACCAGGAGACCCGTGACGCCTTCGCCGTGGAGTTCGACGAGGACGGCATTGCGCCGTCGTCCGCCACCGCCGGCACGTTCGCCGACGCCGAGGCGATCCGCGCCATCCGCACGCGCGAGGAAACCACCAGCACCTTCACCACCTCCACCGGTGGCGAGTTCAAGTTCGACGACAACACGCTGAAGGTCGAAGCCACCTACTCGCGCGCCGACAAGCGCGACCCGAACCGCGACGAATGGGGCTTCGTGGCCGAGGACATCTCCGGCAACTACGTGATCGGCCCGCGCAGTTACGACATCTCGTTCGCCGACGACGCCGCGTTCGACCCGTCCAACTTCGAGCCCGACTTCTACGAACCCGAGTCCAGGCGCGCGATCGAGGACCTCTACCAGGTCCGCGCCGACTACCGGATCCCGTTTGGCGAAAACGGCTCCGATCTCCAGTTCGGCACCAAGCGCGACAAACGCAACGACGAGAACGGGCGCGCCTGGGAATACGACGATGGCGACCTGATGATGTCCGACGTGACCAACCGCTCGATCCCCACCGTGTTCGGCGGCCGCTACCGCCTGGGCCCGCTGGTGAGCGGTCCGCTCGCCGACGCCTACTTCAGGGCGCACCAGGGCGAATTCGAGGAGGACGGCGAAGGCACGCTCAGCACTTCGCTCGCTGCCGACTACGAAATCAGCGAGGACATCACCGCCGCCTACGCCATGGCACGGTTGTGGTTCGGCAACGTCACGGTGATCCCGGGCGTGCGCGTCGAGCGCACCAAGGGCACGTATGCCGCGCATGCCTTCGACATCGAGGAGGCCAGCCTCGACCAGCCGTTCAACGTGTTCGGCTCGCGCAGCTACACCGACGTGTTCCCGGGCATCAACGTGCGCTGGGACGCCGGCGAGCACCTGGTGGTGCGCGCCGCGGCGACCCGCGCCATCGGCAGGCCCAACTACGAGTCGCTGGCGCCGTTCGTGCAGATCGAGGGCGTCGACAGCATCGAGCCCGAGGTCACCATGGGCAACCCGGACCTCGAGCCGCTGTACTCCAACAACTTCGATCTGTCAGTGGAGTACTACGTCGGCAACCGCGGCGTGCTCTCGGCGGCGGTGTTCTACAAGGACATCAGCAACCCGATCTACGAGGTGACCCGCACCGACCAGGACGGCGTGTTCGGCGGCATCGCCCTCACCGGCGCCGAGGTCGGCAGCTGGACCAATGCGCGCAAGGCGACGGTCTCCGGCGTGGAACTCAATGCCCAGTACGAACTGAGCTTCCTGCCCTCGCCGTTCGACGGCTTCAGCGTTGGCGCCAACATGAGCTTCGTCGACTCCGAGGCCGATGGCCTGCCGGCGCGCACCGACAAGGTGCCGCTGCTCAACCAGTCCGACCGGGTGGCCTCGGCCCAGGTGAGCTACGAGAAGTACGGTTTCTCGGCACGGCTGGCCTACACCTACCGCTCGGCAATGCTCAACGAGGTGCACGAGGACGACCCGGAAGGCGACATCTACTGGGACTCGCTCAAGCAGTGGGACGTCAAGTTCGGCTACGAGATCAGCCCGCGCTGGTCGGTTTTCCTGGAAGGTTCCAACCTCAACGACGCGGCCATGCGCGCCTACGTCGGCCGTCGCGACCGCACGATGGAGCAGGAGATCTACGGCTGGTCCGCACGCATGGGCGTGCAGTTCAAGTTCTGATCATTACCACAAGCACCACGGATGTCCTCCTGCGGCGGCCACTGGCCGCCGCTTTTTCCTGGAGAGCCTGCATGCCCGCGCCATCCCGTCCTCCAGCGAACGGCCGCCTGAGGCGATGGAGTACCGCGATCCTCGTCGCAGGCATCCTGGCGGGCTGCGTGCACCCGGTCTTGCCGGCGACCGACGCGCATGAAAGCAAGGACGATACCCTCCGGCTCGAACGCGTGGTGATGCTCATGCGCCATGGCATCCGTCCGCCGACCAAGCTGCCACCGATCGAGGAACGCTTCACGCGACAGCCCTGGCCGGACTGGGAGGTGCCTGCCGGACACCTCACGGCACGCGGCTTCGACGGCGCGATCCTGATGGGGCGCTGGAGCCGGCGCGCGTTCTTCGCACGTGGCCTGCTGCCAGCGACGGGCTGCCCGGAACCGGGCGCAGTGTCCGTGCGCGCCAACACCGACCAGCGCACGCGCGAGACGGCCCGTGGCTTCCTGCAGGGCTTTGCCTACCTGTGCGACATCGACGTCGCGCATTCCGCCGGCCACCGCGACGATCCGATGTTCCAGTCGATCGACCTCGGGCTCGTCGCTCACGATCGCGACGCTGCACGGGCGGCCGTGCTGCAGCGCCTCGACGGACGCCTCGGCAACGCCACGCGCCCTGTCGCCGATGCGCTCGCACGCCTGGACGCCATCCTCGACTGCTGCCAGGGCCCGGCCTGCGCGCCGCCGGGCACGCCCGCCAGCTGCCGACTGTCCGACATGCCGACCGCATGGGCGGAAACCGCCCCAAGCAAGCGCATCAAGTTCACCGGGCCGCTGGATGCCGGTGGCACTGCCGCGCACACGCTGCTACTCGAATACGTCGAAGGCAAGCCCCCGCGCCAGGTCGGCTGGGGCCGCGCGACCGAGGCCGACATCGAGCGGCTGTCCGGCATCCACGCGCGCGAATTCGACCTGCTCCATCGCACGCCTTACATCGCCACACGCGGCGCCACGCCGATCCTCGAACACGTGCTGGCAGCGTTCTCGGGCGACACTGGCGCGAAGGTCTCGCTGTTGGTCGGACATGACACCAACGTGGCCAACGTCGGTGGCGCACTGGACCTGCACTGGCACGTCCCGGGCTACGCGCCGGACGATGCCGCAGTCGGTGGCGCCATCGGCTTCGAACTGCTGCGCAGCCACGCAGGGCAGCGCTTCGTCCGCGCGTTCTACCAGGCGCAAGGGACGCGGCAATTGCGTGGCCTGCAGGCGCTTGGCGCGGGCAATCCGCCCTACTTCGTGCACATGCCGCAACCGCTTTGCGGGCTGCCGGAAGACCGGTCTCTGTGCCGCTATGAGGACTTCGTTGCAGCACTGCGCACGCGCATCGTGCGCTGAGCGGCTGCCATTGGCGCGGCAACTGCCCCGCCGTCCGATCGCTAGAGCCGGACGACCTCGCCAGTCTTCGCCGACAGCGTCGCCGCCTCGGCCAGGGCCAGCGCGGCGACGCCGTCGGCATATCCCACCCGCGGCGCGGCGCCGTCGAGCATGTCCGCGAAATGGTCCATCTCCCGGCGATACGCCTCCGCGTAGCGGTCCAGGAAGAAATTCTGCAGCCGGTCCGCCCGCGCGCCATCCTCGCCGAACACCTGCACGGTGCTTTCGAGCACGTTGTCGGCGCGCACCATCCCACCGGAGGCATAGGCCTCGATGCGCTGGTCGTAGCCGTAGCCGCTTCGGCGCGTGTTGGAAATCACGCACAGCTTGCCCGACGCGGTCTTGAGCACGGTCCGCGCGGTGTCGACGTCGCCAAGGCGGCCGATCTCCGGATCGACCAGGCAACTGCCCGCCGCCCACACCTCCGCCACTTCTTCGCCGAGCAGCCAGCGCGCCATGTCGAAATCGTGGATCGCCATGTCCTTGAACAGCCCGCCAGAGACGGCGACGTAGGACGGCGGCGGCGGCGCGGGATCATTGGAGGTGATCTGCAGGCTCTCGACGACGCCGATGCCGCCATCGTCGAGCCGTGCCTTGAGTGCCTGGAAGTTCGGATCGAAGCGTCGGTTGAACGCGAGGAACAGGCGCGATCCGGCCAGGTCGCCCGCGGCCGACCTTGCCCGCTGCAGGTCCTGGTCGATGGGTTTCTCGCAGAACACAGCCTTGCCGGCGCGCACGGCGCGGATGCTGTATTCCAGGTGCGTATCGGTGGAACTGGCCACGATCACGCCCGAAATCGAGGCATCCGCCAGCACGTCGTCGAGCGTGGTCACGCGCGAGTTCCATTCCCCGGCCAGCGACTGCGCGGCAGCATCGACCGGATCGACCACAGCGGACAGGTCGATCCGAGGGTGCAACGCGGCATTGCGGGCGTGGATACGGCCGATGCGACCGGCTCCAATCAATGCAACCTTGTGCATCAGGCGTTCTCCTGCAGGCGGATGGCGCGGCCTTCGCGCACCGAACGCTGGCAGGCTTCGGCCAGTTCCAGCGCGGCAATGCCGTCGGCGTAGTGGGTGCGCGGCTGCGCGCGGCCGTGCGCCACCTCGGCGAAATGCGCGATCTGCGCACGATAGGATTCGGCATAGCGCTGAGGAAACGCGTAGGCGATCGGCGCCGCCATCGCGCCGGCCTCGTCGAGGCTGTGCACGGTGTCGCGCGACACGTTGCCTGCCACGGCCATGCCGGACGATCCGTAAGCCTCGACGCGCTGGTCGTAGCCGTAGCCGCTGCGCCGTGTGTTCGAGATCACGCACAGCTTGCCGGAGGCCGTGCGCAGCACCGTGCGCGCGGTGTCGACATCGCCGAGCCGGCCGATCTCCGGGTCGACCAGGCAACTGGCGGTGGCGAACACCTCCACCGGCTCCTCGCCCAGCATCCAGCGCGCCATGTCGAGGTCGTGGATGGTGAAGTCCTTGAACAGGCCGCCACTGGTCGGGATGAAGTGCGGCGAGGGTGCGGCCGGATCGTGGTTGACGATGTGCACGCTTTCAAGCGCGCCAACCGCGCCGGCATCGATGCGCTGCTTGAGCGCCATGAAGTGCGGATCGTAGCGGCGGTTGAAGCCGAGTACGAAGCGCGCGCCCACGAAGCGCGGCTGCGCCGCAAGCGCCTTGCCGAGGTCGAGGTCGATGGGCTTTTCGCAGAACACCGCCTTGCCCGCCTCCACCGCCTGCAGCGCATTGGCCAGGTGTTGGTCGGTGGAGCTGCACACCAGCACCCCACCCAGCGCCGGGTCGGCCAGCGCCTGCTCGAGGCTGGCGACCTCCGCCCCGGTCTGCTCCGCCATCGCCGAGGCGGCCTCGGGCCGCGGGTCGACCACGTAGCGCAGGCGCAGGCCGGGCATGCGCGCCGCGTTCGGCCCATGGACCTGGCCCATGCGCCCGGCCCCGATCAGGGCCACCTCGATCCGTTGCATGCGACCCTCCCGGCGCGTGATCCAATTAGAATATGTGTTCCAAAATAAAATGCAATAGAATTTCCAGAAATCTGGCCGCGTTCCAGTTTTTGCCGGACACTCGCGCCATCCAGGGACGAACCGACCAAGGCAGACGCATGTCCGAACCCCAGACCCCGCCGGCCAGTGCCGAAGAATTGCGCGCGGCGATCCTCGCCCGCTACGACGGCCTCAGCAAGCGGCTGAAGCAGATCGCACGCTACGTGCTCGACGAGCCCAACGCGGTCGCCCTGGAGACGCTTGCCGTGCTGTCCGAGCGCTGCGGCGTGCAGCCATCGGCGATCGTGCGCTTCGCCAAGTCTTTCGGCTTCGACGGCGCGACCCAGATGCAGCGGCTGTTCCGCGACGGCCTGCTCTCGGCCAACGCCTCGCTCGGCTACGGCGAGCGCATCCGCGAGTTCAGCAAGGCGGTCGACGGCAAGCGCATCGACGATCCGGCGCAGGTGCTGGCGGAGTTCGTCGAGGGCAACGTACTGGCGCTGCAGCACCTGGGCGACGCGATCGACCAGCGCAGGCTGGCCGAGGCGGTGAAGCTGATCGAACGCGCCGACACGGTGTTCGTCGCGGGTTTCCGGCGTTCGTTCCCGGTCGCGGCCTACCTCGCCTACTCGCTGCACCAGGTCGACAAGAAGACGGTGTTCATCGACAGCGTCGGCGGCATGACCCGCCAGCAGATCCACGGCATCACCCGCGACGACCTGCTGCTGGTGGTCAGCTACCAGCCCTATGCCGAGGAGGCGGTGCACCTGATCGATGCCGCCGTCGACAGCCAGTGCAAGGTGCTGTCGATCAGCGACAGCCCGGTGAGCCCGGTGGCCAAGCCAGCCACGCTGGTGCTGCAGGTGAAGGAAGCGGAGATCCGCAAGTTCCGCTCGCTGTCGGCTTCGATGTGCCTGGCCCAGGCGCTGGTCATCTCCTATGCCTTCTCGACCGCCACCACCACCCGGAATGCATCGACCCTGGGCGCAAAACGCCGCCCCGGCAAGAAATGAAACAAATCTTGCCATTGGAATAAAAATGGAATAGATTTTACAAACCGGGGGAAATACCTGCCTCCGGCCCGGAGGGATGGTGGCAATGGCCAAGGCGGAAGGACTGGATCTGGTCGCGGTCGGACGCTCCTGCGTCGATCTGTACGGCGAGCAGACCGGCGGCCGGCTGGAGGACATGCAGTCCTTCGCCAAGTACATCGGCGGCAGCCCCACCAACACCGCCGTCGGCCTGGCGCGACTGGGCCTGCGCAGCGGCCTGCTGACCCGTGTCGGCGAGGACCATTTCGGCCGCTTCATCCGCGAACAGCTCGTGCGCGAGGGCGTGGACACCCGCGGCGTGCACGGCGACGCGCAGCGGTTGACCGCACTCGTCTTCCTTGGCATCCGCGACCCGGACACGTTCCCGCTGGTGTTCTATCGCGAGAACTGCGCCGACATGGCCCTGTCCGAGGCCGACATCGACGCGGACTACATCCATTCCGCGAAGGCCGTACTGATCAACGGCACCCATCTGTCTCAGCCGGGGGTGTACGCCGCGTCGCTGAAAGCCTGCGAGCTCGCGCGCGCCGGTGGCGGCAAGGTGGTTTTCGACATCGATTACCGCCCCGTGCTGTGGGGATTGGCAGGCAAGGATGCCGGCGAGAATCGCTTCGTCGCCGATCCCGCGGTCACCGCGCGCCTGCAGCAGGTGCTGCCGCTGTGCGACCTGGTGGTCGGCACAGAGGAAGAAATCCACATCCTCGGCGGCAGCACCGACACCATCGCGGCCCTGCGCGCGATCCGCGCGGCCACGCCGGCCGTGCTGGTGTGCAAGCGCGGCGCCGCCGGCTGCAGCGCGTTCCCAGGGGCGATCCCGGACACACTGGACTCGGGCGTGGTCGGCCGCGGTTTCCCGGTGGAGGTGTTCAACGTGCTGGGCGCGGGCGATGCCTTCATGGCCGGCTTCCTGCGCGGCTGGTTGCGCGATGCGTCGCTGGAGGACTGCTGCGCCTGGGGCAACGCCTGTGGCGCGATCGTGGTCTCGCGCCACGGCTGCTCGCCCGCGATGCCGACCTGGGAGGAACTGAAGGCCTTCCTGCAGACGCCGGAACGCCCGTTACGGCTGCGCGACGACGCCGCGCTGGAGCACCTGCACTGGGCGACCACGCGCGCGCGCGACTACCCTTCGTTGACCGTGCTGGCGATGGACCACCGCAGCCAGTTCGAGGCGATGTGCCAACAGGCGGGCGCCGACCCGTCTCGCATCGCCGGCTTCAAGTCGCTGGCGCTGCGCGCGGTGGACCGCGTGGCCCAGGGCGACCCGGGGTTCGGCGTGCTGCTCGACGGACGCTACGGCATGCGCGCGCTCGAAGCCGCAGCCGCGCACCCCTACTGGATCGGACGCCCGATCGAATGGCCGGGCTCATGCCCGCTGGATTTCGAATCCTCTCCCGACGTGGCGACGGAACTCGCGACATGGCCGGCCAACCATGTCGTGAAATGCCTTGCGTTCTACCACCCCGACGATCCGCAGGACCTGCGCGAACGACAGGAGCGGCAACTGTTGCGCCTGGCCGATGCCGCGCGCAAGACCCGCCACGAGTTGCTGGTGGAAATCATCGCCTCGCGCAACGGCGAAGTCGCCGAAGACACGGCTTCGCGCGCGATCCGGCGCCTGTACGACCTCGGCATCCGCCCAGACTGGTGGAAGCTGGAGCCCGACGACCGCGCCGCGGCCTGGCGCAACATCGAACAGGCCATCGTGGACAACGACCCGCATTGCCGCGGCGTGGTGCTGCTGGGCCTTTCGGCGCCGCAGGACGAGCTCATCGCCTCCTTCGCGGCCAGTGCGCAGGCACCGATCGTCAAGGGCTTCGCCGTGGGGCGCACGATCTTCGCAGGAGCCGCAGAGCAATGGCTGGCAGGCCGGATCGACGACGAAGCCGCCATCGACGACCTCGCACGCCGCTTCTCGGTCCTCGTCGAGGCCTGGCGTGATGCGAAGCAGCGGGCGCAGGCCGGCACGATACGCGAGACTGCGTGACATGACCGCATCCGCAGACTCCCTCAGGCTCACCGCCGCGCAAGCCACGATGCTGTGGCTCGCCAACCAGCATGTCGTCGTCGATGGCGAGGAAGTGCCCTACTTCGCCGGGGCCTGGGCGATCTTCGGCCACGGCAACGTCGCCGCGATCGGCGAGGCGCTGCATGCCGCGCGCGATGCGCTGCCAACGTTCCGCGCGCACAACGAACAGGGCATGGCGCACGCCGCCATCGCCTACGCAAAGCAGATGCGCCGCCGCCGCGCGATGGTCTGCACCACCTCGATCGGCCCCGGCGCGACCAACCTGCTTACCGCCGCCGCGCTGGCGCACGTGAACCGGTTGCCGGTGCTGCTGCTGCCCGGCGACGTGTATGCCAGCCGCCGCCCTGATCCGGTGCTGCAGCAGGTCGAGTCCTTCGACGACGGCACCGTCTCGGCCAACGACTGCTTCCGGCCGGTCTCGCGCTACTTCGACCGCATCACGCGTCCGGAACAGATCCTCGACGCGCTGCCCCGCGCACTGGCGACGATGCTCGATCCGGCGACCTGCGGCCCGGCGACCCTGGCCTTCTGCCAGGACGTGCAGGCCGAAGCCTTCGACTACCCGGCGGACTTCTTCTCGCGGCGGGTCTGGCAACCGCGCAGGCAGCCGGCTGATCCTCGCGAACTCGACGCACTCGCCGAAGCCCTGCGTGGCTCGAAGCGCCCACTGCTCGTCGCCGGCGGCGGGGTGCTCTACAGCGGCGCCGAAGCCGCACTCGCCGCCCTCGCGGGACGCACCGGCCTGGCCGTCGCGGAAACGCAGGCTGGCAAGGGCGCATTGCCCTGGAACCACGCCAATGCGCTCGGCTCGATCGGTGTCACCGGATCCAGCGCCGCCAACACGGCGGCAAGCCATGCCGACCTGGTCGTCGGCATCGGCACGCGCCTGCAGGATTTCAGCACCGGCTCGCGCAGCCTGTTCCCGGACGCACGGCTGTTCCAGGTCAACGTGCAGGCGTTCGATGCGTACAAGCATGGCGCCTCGCCCGTCGTCGGCGACGCCCGCGCGGTGATCGAGGCGCTCGATGCCGCACTCGCCGGCTGGCGCACGCCCCACGCGATCGACCGCGAGGCGGTGTCGCACTGGAACGCTACCGTCGATGCCGCCACCGGCGGCAATGATGCCGTCGCGCTGCCCAGCGATGCACAGGTGATCGGCGCAGTACAGGCATCGTTCGACGAAGATGCCATCGTGGTCTGCGCCGCAGGAGGCCTGCCCGGCGAGCTGCACAAGCTGTGGCGCACCGCACGCAGTGACGGCTACCACCTCGAGTACGGCTACTCGTGCATGGGCTACGAGATCGCCGGCGGCCTCGGCGTGAAGCTCGCCGCACCCCAACGCGACGTGGTGGTGATGGTGGGCGACGGCAGCTACCTGATGATGAACTCCGAACTGGCCACTTCGGTCATGCTCGGGCTGAAGCTGGTCGTGGTACTGCTGGACAACCGCGGCTACGGCTGCATCAACCGCCTGCAGCAGGCCACTGGCAGCCCGGGCTTCAACAACCTGTTGGCCGACGCGCACCATGAAGTGCTCCCGGACATCGATTTCGCGGCGCACGCACGCAGCCTGGGCGCGCATGCGGAGAAGGCCGCCAGCCTCGGTGAGCTGCGTGCCGCGCTGACACGCGCGCGCAATGCCGACCGCAGCACCGTCGTGGTCATCGACACCGACCCGCTGAAGACCACCGAAGCCGGCGGCTGGTGGTGGGACGTGGCGGTACCAGAAGTCTCGGACCGACCCGAAGTGAACGCCGCGCGCCGCGACTACGAACAACGCATCCGCATGAAGAGAGACCTGTCATGAGCATCCGCTTCGGCGTCAGCCCCATCGCCTGGGCCAACGACGACATGCCCGAACTCGGCGGCGACACGCCGCTGGAAGGCATCCTCGCCGACATCCGAGACGTGGGCTTCGAGGGCGTCGAACTCGGCGGCAAGTTCCCGCGCGACGTCGCCACGCTCAAGCCCCTGCTCGACGGCTACGGCCTGGACCTCATCGGCGGCTGGTACAGCGGATCGCTGTTGGTGCAGGACGCCGACGCCGAGATCGCCGCCCTGCAGCCACACCTGCGATTGCTCAAGGCGATGGGAAGCCCGGTGTTCGTGTTCGCCGAAACCAGCAATGCCGTACATGGCAACCGCAGCGTGCCCCTGACCGGCACGCCGCTGCTTGCCGACAGCGACTGGGCGCGCTTCGGCCAACGCATGACCGCCGTGGCGGACTATATCCAGGCCCAGGGCCTGAAGTTCGCCTATCACCACCACCTCGGCACCGTGGTCGAACGTGCCGCCGACATGGACGCCTTCATCCGCCACACCGGGCCGTCGGTCGGCTTCACGCTCGACACCGGCCATGCCGCGCTCGGCGGCGTCGACTACCTGCAGGTGATCCGCGACCATCCGGCGCGCATCGCGCACGTGCACTGCAAGGACTTCCGGGCCGACGCGTACCGCGCGCTCCGCGAGAGCGGCGCCAGCTTCCTCGACGGCGTCCTCGGCGGCATGTTCACCGTGCCCGGCGACGGCGGCATCGACTACGGCGCGGTGATGCGCGCGCTGGCCGGGATCGATTACAGCGGCTGGATCGTGATCGAGGCCGAACAGGACCCGGCGATCGCCGCACCCAAGCCGTATGCCGAACTCGGCCTGCGCACGCTGAAGACCGAGGCCGCGAAGGCGGGACTCGCCTGATGTCGCGGCTGCGCATCCGCCCGCACGCCCCCGACGACGACGGCACCGTGCTGTCGGTGACGCCGCAGAGCGCGGGCTGGTCGCACGTCGGCTTCCAGGTCGTGAAGCTGTCCGATGGACAGCGCTTCGCCGGCGGTGAAGCGGGACGCGAAGCCTGTCTCGTGCTGGTGGCGGGCAAGGCCGACGTCGTGGCGGGCGGGATGCGTTTCGACGCCGTCGGCGGCCGCGCCTCGCCGTTCGAGGATCGTGCGCCGGGTGCGGTGTACGTGCCGGCCGGGGCTTCCTACGAGGTCACCGCGCGGGGCAGCGTCGAGCTCGCGGTCTGCACTGCGCCGGGCACCGGTGCCGGCGCTCCGCGCCTGATCAACGATGCCGACATGTCGCGCGAAGTACGCGGTGCGGGCACCAATACCCGCCACGTGCGCAACATCCTGCCGGAGACGCAGTCGGCCGATGGCCTGCTGGTGGTGGAGGTGGTGACGCCCGCCGGCCACTGGTCGAGCTACCCGCCGCACAAGCACGACACGGCCACCCCGGGCGAGGAGACGATGCTCGAGGAAACCTACTACCACCGCACGCAGCCGCGGCAGGGCTTTGCGTTCCAGCGGGTCTACAGCGACGACCGCTCGCTCGACGAGGCCATCGCGGTCGAGGACGGCGACGTGGTGCTGGTGCCGCGCGGCTACCACCCGGTTGGCGCCGCGCATGGCTACGACCTGTACTACCTCAACGTGATGGCCGGCCCGGAGCGGCGCTGGCTGTTCCGCAACGATCCGGACCATGCCTGGATCATCGCGCCTCCCCCCGCTTCCGGTAAGTGAACATGCGCCACATCGAACACTTCATCGACGGCCGCATCGTCGCCGGCACCTCGCGCCGGCACGGCGACGTCTTCGACCCCAACAGCGGCCGCGTGCAGGCGCGCGTGTCGCTGGCGTCGACCACCGAACTCGACGGCGCCATCGCCGGCGCCGTGGCCGCGCAGGCCGACTGGGCGAAGGTCAACCCGCAGCGCCGCGCGCGGGTGATGTTCGCGTTCAGGCAATTGCTGGAAGTGCACATGGACGAGCTGGCGGCATTGCTCTCGTCCGAACACGGCAAGGTGCTGTCGGATTCACGCGGCGACATCCAGCGCGGTCTGGAAGTGATCGAATTCGCCTGCGGCATCCCGCACCTGCTCAAGGGCGAGTACACCCAGGGCGCGGGCCCCGGCATCGACGTGTACTCGTTGCGCCAGCCGCTGGGCGTGGTCGCCGGCATCACCCCGTTCAATTTCCCGGCGATGATCCCGATGTGGATGTTCGGGCCGGCGATCGCCAGCGGCAACGCTTTCATCCTCAAGCCGTCCGAACGCGATCCGTCGGTGCCGGTACGGCTTGCCGAGCTGATGATCGAAGCCGGCCTGCCGCCGGGGGTGCTCAACGTGGTGCAGGGCGACAAGGAGGTTGTGGACGCGATCCTGCGCCATCCCGACATCAAGGCGGTCAGTTTCGTCGGCTCGTCCGACATCGCGCAGCACGTGTATGCACAGGGCGCGACGCACGGCAAGCGCGTGCAGTGCATGGGCGGCGCCAAGAACCACGGCATCGTGCTGCCCGATGCCGACCTCGACCAGGCCGTGGCCGACATCATCGGCGCGGCCTACGGATCCGCAGGCGAGCGCTGCATGGCCTTGCCGGTGGTGGTCACGGTCGGC
>JAIUOJ010000070.1 GCA_020161335.1 Pseudomonadota bacterium | reverse complement strand
GTTCGCTGGCGGCGCTTTACCGCTTCCTGCAGCCGGGCGAACTGCTGGACCGCGTGCCCGAGCACGCCGTGTTCCGCAAGTTCTGGTCGGTCTCGCGGTCGTCCTCGTTCCAGGTGTCCGACGCGGCCTGACCCAGGTCAGGCAACCCCGTCGCCGTCGCCGTCGCCGCTCGTCACGGCCGGGTCGTCGCGCGACTGCCGCGTGACCACGCTGGTGGCGGTGAGGTCGGCGGTGACGTTGCCGAGCGTGGCGAACATGTCCGGCACGGTGTCCACTGCCAGCAGGATGCCCAGCGGCTCGGTGGGCAAGCCCATCGCCTGCGCCACCGGCATGTTGGTGGCCATGAAGCTCACCTGCCCGGGCAGGCCGACCGAGCCCATGCTGATCACCGCAGCCAAGGCCGCGCCGGCGACGAGCTGGCCGACGCCGAGGTCGATGCCGTAGATCCAGGCCACGAACGCGGCCACCGTCATGTATTGCACCGGGCTGGTGAGGCGGAACAGCGACACCGCCATCGGCAGCACCAGCGAGGCCACCGCCAGCGGATAGCCCAGGCGCGCGCGTGCGCTCTCGACCATCGCCGGCAGCGAGGCCAGCGACGACTGCGTGCTCAGTGCGATGGTCTGCGCCGGCAGGATGGCCACGGCGAAGCGCCGCACCGGTTCGTTGCCGGCAAGCGCGATCACCACGTACATCAGCGCGGTGACGGCCAGATGCAGGCAACACAGCAGCACGATGTACCAGCCCAGCGCGGTCAGCATGTCCAGCCCGACCCGCGCGCAGACCGCGAACATCAGCGCGAACACGCCGATCGGCGCCGCCCACAGCACCCAGCGCACGATCACCACCATGATGTCGATGACCGCCTGCACCAGCTCCAGCATGCGCTGGCGGCGCTCGCCGTCGATGCGCGACAGCGCGAAGCCGAAGAACATCGAGAACACCACCAGCGGCAGCATCGCGGTGGCCGCCGCCGCAGCGATGGCATTGGACGGGATGACGCCAACCAGCCAGTCGCCGATGCCGGCCGGGGTGGCCGCGGCATGCGGGCCGGAGAACGCGGCGCGCAGCGATTCCAGCAGCGCGGCATCGCGCGGCAGCAGCGACAGCGCGGCCGGCGCAACCGCCGCCGCGAAGCCCGCGGACACCAGCAGCAGCACGACGAACACGGTGATCGCACGCCGCGCGGTGCGGCCGGAGGCGGCGGCGTCGCTGGCGGAGTTCACGCCGGCCACCACCAGCGCCGCGACCAGCGGCACCACCGTCATCTGCAGGGCATTGAGCCAGAGCCGGCCGATGGGTTGCACCATGTCGGCGACGTGTACCGCGGCGGCCGGGTCCCACAGCGCCAGCAGGAGCCCGAGGAGGCCGCCCAGGGCGAGGGCGATCAGCACGCGCGCGGGCGCGGACAGGCGGGCACGCGAACAAGTGGAAGCAGTCATCGGGGCGGCGGTTCCAGGGCAGGGTTGGGTGGCGGGAAGGCGTGGACGGGCGCGACGCGATGGGCTACAGGGGCGGCAGTCTCCAGGCCGCGCCGCGTTCGACGTAGGCCGCCCGCGGCAGCAGGACGAACACCGGGCGGCGCGACGCGTCCAGCCACGCGAGCAGGGCCTGCATCGCCGCGTCGTCCATCGCGGTGCAGCCGGCGGTGGTTTCGCCGGGCTTCCGCCACAGGTGCGCGAAGATGCAGCTGCCGCCACCGGGGCGCGCCTGCGGATTGTGCTCGATCACGAAGCCGAGGCGGTAGCGCACGTCGCCATCGGCGTGCAGGTCGCGGCGCATCGGCTCGGTCGAGCCCGCGACGGCCTGCGGGCCAACGTCGCGCTCGTTGACGATGCGGTTGTACAGCGGCGAGTCGCTGACGTCGATGCACCAGTCGCCGGCGTCCATCGCCGCGTACGCAAGCCCGGTAGCGGCCGAGGGCGGGTAGCCGAAGGCCGGGCCGATGCGGAACAGTCCGGCCGGCGCGCGTCCGTCGCCTTCGCGCTTGCGCGGGCCGGGGACATCGTCGGCAGGCGGCGCGTGCAGGCCGATGCCCCAGGCGCTGCCGTTGCGCCCGAGCGTCACCGGAGTCGCGTCGCCCACGCCACGCCATGGGCCAGTGCCATCGCGTTCGAAGCGGCGCAGCGTGCCCTGGGTGGCGTCCCAGTCGGCGCTGGTCACCACGACCAGCTGGCGGGCGTCCGCCAGTGCCTCGCTGCCGTTGTGCACGGGAGCCGAGGCGCAGGCGCCGAGGAGGAGGCCGGCGACCAGCACCAGCACGGCGATCCCGGCGTGGCGGGCGAGGCGGCAGGGGGCGCGCATGGCGCTGGGGCGAAGTCGGCGCATGGTCGTCAGGTATCCAGCATTGAGCGGACGTGCTCGTGGTAGTCGTCGAGGCGGCGGCGCCTCGATTCGTCGGCGCACAGCAACAGGAACAGCAGGTCGAGCAACTGCTGCTGCGCGGCCTGGTAGAGCAGCGACTCGACGTGGCTGCGCTCGTCGTGCGCCGAGACCAGCAGCGCGAGATCGGCGTGCGCGCGCACCGGGTTGGCGGTATGCCGGGTCACCGACACCACCTTGCCGCCACGCTTCCGGAACAGGTGTGCGAGCTGGCACAACGCGGCCTGCTGGCCGCGCTCGGAAAACAGGATCAGCACGTCGCCCGGATGCGAGGACGCCACTTCGGCGGGCACCAGCACCGGGTCGTAGTGATGGACGGCGGGAAAGCCGAGCAGCGACAGGCGGATCGCGAAAGCGCGTGCGGCGGCGCCATCCTCGCCGGTGCCGACCACGAACACCTTGTCGGCACCGCGCAGCATCTCGACCAGCGCATCGATGCGCTCGGGCGGATTGAGCAGGCGGGTTTCCTCTTCGGCACGGCCCTTGGCGCGCCACAGGTCTTCGGACAACGCGCGCTGCCCGTCCTGCCCCGAATCCTCGGGCGGCAATGCGTCGCCGCCGTTGCGCGCCACCGCCTCGCCGATCGAGAACTTCAGGTCCGGATAGCCCTTGAAGCCCAGCTTCTGGCTGAACTTGACCACGCTCGACTGGCTGATGCCGAGCGCGTTGGCGAGCTGCTGCGAGGAGTAGTCGCGCAGCAGGTGGGTGTTCTCCAGGATGAAGTCGGCGATGCGGCGCTCGATCGCCGACATCTGCCCGCGTTCGGAACGGATGATCAGCAGCGGCTGCATGGCGCGCGGCTCAGCGCACGATCGGCTGGTAGCCGCGGATCGCGCGGATGCCGAGGCCGGGCGCATCGGACGCCGAGATCTCGGACTCGTTGAAGTCCACGCCGCCGTCGACCGGGTCGAAGGCACACAGCGAGGGCCCGTCGAGGTCGACCTTGGTGATGACGTCGGCCTTGGCGATCGCCAGGTGCACGGCCGCGGCGACGCTGATGCTGGTCTCGATCATGCAGCCGATCATGCATTCCACCCCGTACGACGCGGCGATGTCGGCGATGCGCACCGCGTTGGAGATGCCGCCGGTCTTCATCAGCTTGATGTTGATGATGTCGGCGGCGCGCTGTTCGATCAGCTCGATCACCTCGATCGGGCCGAACACGCTCTCGTCGGCCATGACCGGGGTGTGCACGCGGTCGGTCACGTACTTCAGGCCCGCCAGGTCCTGTGCGCGCACGGGTTGTTCCAGCAGCTCCAGGTGCACGCCGGCGTCCTCCAGGGCGTGCATCGCACGCACGGCCTGCTTCGCGGTCCAGCCCTGGTTGGCGTCGAGGCGGAGCAGGGCGCGGCCCTCGACCGCGGCGTGGATCGCCTTGACCCGCTCGACGTCCAGGCCGATGTCCTTGCCGACCTTGATCTTGAGCGACTCGAAGCCGCGCCCGACCGCCGACAGCGAATCGGCGACCATCTTGTCGATGTGGTCGACGCTGATGGTGATGTCGGTGGTGATCACAGGTTCGCCACCGCCGAGCATGCGGTACAGCGGCGCCTCGTACAGTTGCGCCCACAGGTCGTAGACGGCGATCTCGACCGCGGCCTTGGCACTGGTGTTGCGTTCCAGCGCGGTCTGCACCAGCCGGGTGATGCGGTTGAGGTTGGCGACGTCCTCGCCGACCAGGCGCGGCGCGATGACCTTGCCGATCGCCTCGATGATCGAGCCATGGGTGTCGCCGGTGATGACCGCGGTCGCCGCGGCCTCGCCGTAGCCGACATGGCCGGTGTCGGCGTGGATCGAGACGATGATGTCCTCGACCGCCTCGACCGTGCGCAGCGCGGTCTTGAACGGCGTCTTCAGCGGGACCCGCACCATGCCGAGGCGGACGTCGGTGATCTTCATTCGTTTCCCTCGTGGGCTCCCCGGAACCCTGCGGCGGTGGCCGCCCCGATCAGGGGCGGATCCGCTGGATGTTGGTGATGCGGTCGATGGTCGGCGTGGTCTCGCCGGCCAGCATCGGGCCCAGCGCGGTCACGACCACGCCGTTGAGCAGCACGCGCTGCACGCCGCCGTCGGCGTCGCGGTAGGCCGTGCCGGTGGTGTCGTGGATCACGTACGGATCGCCGTCGACGATGCCGATCACCATCATCACGTGCCCCGGGATGTAGACAAGGTCGCCCACCTGCACCTGGCGCAGCAGCTTCAGGCGCTCCTCGTGGTCCATCGACGGATCGACCGCGATCCGGTCCAGCCCCGGGCTCACCGACTGCGCGCTGGTGTTGCGCGGCAGCAGCACGCCCATGCTGCGATAGACCTCGGACACGAAGCCGCTGCAATCGCGCGCGTTGTAGCTGTGGCCCCAGCCGTAGCGCTCGCCGAGGAACTTGAAGGCCTGGCGGATGAGGTTGGCCTTGGTCAGCGGCAGCACGTCGGTGGCGACATCGGCCGAGCGCGGCACCAGTGCCGGCACGAAGGCGAGGCTGCCATCGCTGCTGCGCACCGGCAGCTCGACCACGTGGCCATAGCCGGGATACTGGCCGTTCACGGGCGCGTAGCCGGCAGCTTCGAGCAGCGGCAGGCGCACGCCCATGTCCAGCTGCACGTCGGACGCCGCGGGCAGTTCCGGCGTGTACACCGTGCGCGCGGTGGCGCCGGTCACCACCAGGAACGGCGCCTTGTGCACGTGCGCGAACACCTGCGACTTCTCGCCCAGCGCGACCGCGTCGGCCTCGATCCAGGCCGCGTAGTTGGGGCTGAGCACGAACCACCAGCGGCGGTCGCGGCTCTCGTGCACCACCGCCACCGGCGTGCCGGGGAACAGCGCGCTTTCCTGGAAGCGGTCGATGTCGCGGTCGTCGGGCGCGCTGAACACGCGCAGATGGGTGGGGAAGGTGCGCAACGCCGCGCGCCGCACCACCATGCCGTAGCGCGTGACCTGGGTCTGCGGGATGCCGCGCAGGTTGAGCGCCGTCACCAGCTTGTCGATCGCGCGCGCGCTGCCTTCCTTGCCGCTCTCGTCGTACAGCGTGCGCGTGGGTCGCGTCGAGAGCGCTTCGACCCAGGCCGTGACCTGCTCGGCTTCCAGCGTGGGCGGCAGTTGTTCGAGGTCGTGGAACGATTTCTCCAGCCGCAGCATCTTCGCGTTCTGCGCGGCCACGCCGTCGCGGTCGAGGATCACCCGGTCGGCTTCGCGGCGCAGGCGGTCGACCCAATAGTCCGGCGACAGCTGCGCGGCCGAGACGCCGGGCACCACCTCGGTCGGCGCCGGCGCACGCCGTTCCTGCGCGCCCGCACTCCCGGCGGACACCGCGGCCAGCGCCAGCAGCAGGAGGGTGAGCGGGCGCGACAAGGGTTTCAGCAGGGTCACCGGCGACTTGTCCTGTGGTCGGGCAATGGCGGGGAAGGAATACATCATTCGCTCAATCATCTTGTCAAGAATAATTTATTGACCTGCGTTTGCGCCCATGTTACACAGCCGGTGAACTGGTCCAGACCGTGATCCGCTGCCGTGCAAGCCTGCCTCCGACAGAGGGTTGAAGCGCATTCCGGGCAACGTCGGCCGCACGCCGGCCCGGTCCGCATGGAAACGGCGGCTGGGGCGAGGGGCCCCGGCTTCGACCCCGCAAACCCAGGGCGTCGGGCGCGCCCTGCGACCGCGGCCGGCCGGTTCGCCCGCCTGACCTGACCACCGCCCACCATCCGCACCTGTTCCGGGGAGAACCGCAATGAAGGCCAGCCACCAGACGTTCCGCCGCGCCGCGCTGTGCATCGCGCTCGGCGCGTGTTTCGCCGCCACCACGCCGGTGGTCTTCGCGCAAAGCGCATCCGGCGCGGTGGCCGGCCGCGCCAGTGCCGGCGACCAGGTCACCGTCACCAACGAGGCGACCGGCGCGAGCCGCACCGCGACCGTCGGCTCCGACGGCAGCTACCGCCTGACCCAGTTGCCGGTCGGCGACTACACGCTGCAGGTCAGCCGCGCGGGGACGGCGCTTGGCGAAGCGGTGCCGGTGAACGTGCAGCTCGGCGGCACCACCACGGTCAACCTCGGCAGCGAGGGCGGGGTGGTGAACCTCAACGCCGTCCAGGTGGTCGGCTCGCGCGTGGTCAACCGCGTCGACGTGCGTTCCACCGAATCGGCCACCAACGTCACGCGCGAGGAAATCTCGCGCCTGCCCGTGCCGCAAAGCCTCAGCTCGGTCGCGCTGCTGGCGCCGGGCGTGATCAGCGGCAACGCCAGCTTTGGCGGCATCTCGTTCGGTGGTTCGTCGGTGGCGGAGAATTCAATCTTCGTCAATGGACTCAATGTCACCGATTTCTATCGTCGCCAGAGCTTCTCGAGTACGCCGTTCGGGTTCTACGACGAGTTCCAGGTCAAGACCGGCGGCTACTCCGTGGAGTTTGGTCGTAGCACTGGTGGCGTGATCAACGCCGTGACACGTCGCGGCAGCAACGAGTTCCGCGGCGGCATGGAGGTGACGTTCGAACCCAATGCCTGGAAAGCCAGGGCGGGCGACTACTACTACCCGGACGGGAGTGTCACGAGCCTTTCCAGCCGGGACACCAGGAGCTTCACCAAGGCAAATGTATGGGCTTCCGGCCCCTTGGTGAAGGACAGGCTGTTCCTGTTCGCGATGTACGAGCGACGTGACAACAACTTCAACTCCGTCACCGGCTCCGGCAGTCTCTGGAATACGGGCGGTTCGGACAACGGCTTCTGGGGCGCCAAGATGGATTGGCAGATCACCGACGACCACCTGCTGGAGTTGTTGGCATTCTCGGATGAGGACGAGTCCTCCAGCGACACGTACGCATATGAATGGGCGACAGGGACACGTGGCGGATATACCGGAAAGAGTACGTCCAAGAGCGGCGGCAAGAACGGATCCGTCACCTACACCGGCCATTTCGGTGAGAACTTCTCCGTCAAGGCGATGTATGGCGTGAACCAGACTCAGGCGATTGCCTATTCGTCCGCCGACGAATTGTGCTCCCAGGTCATCATCGGCACCACCTACAACGCGACCTATACGGCAATGGGGCGACCCCCCGTCTCGTGCCATCCCAGTACCAGTACGTCCGTCGTCGACCATCACGACGAGCGCAAGGTGGGACGTCTGGACTTCGAGTGGGAACTGGGGAACCACCAGTTGCGGTTCGGTCTCGACCGCGAGGACATGAACACCGATCGCACCACGTTCTATCCCGGCCCAACCGGGATGCGCTACACGGTGACGTCACAGAATCCGGGAGACTCCGTAGGAAATGTCGGTGGAGTCGTTCCGCCAGGCGTCAACGCGGTGATCACCGGGCGTCGTCGCGCTGATGGTGGCGTGTTCGATACCAAGGCGAATGCCTACTACATCGAGGATATCTGGAACGTTACGCCGAACTTCCTGCTCAACCTTGGTGTGCGACTGGATAGCTTCGATTACATGGACGCGACCGGAAAGCCGTTCGTAGAGCAGGAAAACCTGGTGGCACCGCGCATCGGCTTCTCCTGGGACATGAAGGGTGATGGCAGCACCAAGGTCTTCGGTAACCTGGGTCGCTACTACCTGCCCATCGCCAGCATCGTCAACTACACCTTCGCGGGCGGCCTCACCGACGAGTACACCTACTACGCACTGGACGGCTGGCGGCAAGCGACCAATCCCATCACCGGCGCGTCGTACATGGAGCCGATCATTGGCGCGCAAATTGGGGCAGTGGATGACCTGATGAACGTCGTCGTGAACGACACCCGGCAGACGGTCGACAAGGATCTCGACGCCGTCTACCAGGACGAAGCGATCCTCGGCTTCCAGACCATGATCAACCAGGCCTGGTCGTGGGGTGTCAACGCCACTTACCGTCGTATGACGAATGCGGTAGACGATATCCGCATTAACCAGACGCCGTGTGGCCCAGTTTGGACTACGGGGAATCCAGGCACTCCGACCGGCAACATCTTCGTCATCGGCAACCCGGGCAAGCCCTTGACGATCTGGGGCTCGTCGGACGGCCCGCCCAACCAGATTCGTTGTGCGCAGGACGGCTGGATCACGATCGATACCTCGACGGAGGGCTATCGCATGATCGGCAGCAACAACATCATCGGGTACTACGAACCGAAGCGGACCTACAAGGCCATCGAGTTCCAGATCGACCGCGCGTGGGACGGCAAGTGGGCTTTCAATGCGTCTTACCTTTGGTCAAAGTCCGAAGGCAATCACGAGGGTCCGGTGAACTCGGATACGGGCTATGCCGACACCGGCATGGTCCAGCACTGGGATCATCCGGCCAACAACCAGCGGTACGGCTACCTGTTCAACGATCATCGTCACCAGATCAAGCTGCGCGGTAGCTACACGCTCAACGACATGTGGTCTTTCGGCGCGACGTTCACCGCATTGTCGGGTGGACCGATCACCGCGTTCGGCGTGACCTGGCCAAACGAGAATTTCGCGGTGGCGAGTTTTACCAATACCGGTAGCGGTGGTGGCACGGGCTGGTTGTGTGTCGCCAACTGCAGCGGTGCCTGGCAGGATCGTCAGTACGAATGGTCGCCGCGCGGCGCGTTCGGTCGCATGCCCTGGACCTATAACCTCGGCGCGAACGTGACTTGGACCCTGCCAGTCGAAGGCGTGGACCTGAAGGCCAGGTTTTCCGTGTTCAACCTGCTTAACGAACAGGAAGCGATCAATGTCAGCGCCCGGTATGAAGGGCAACCGGGCGTGCGCCGTGCCACGTTCGGGTCTCCCACCCGCTGGCAATCGCCACGCTACGCGCAGCTCGTCGTCACCTGGAACTTCTGACGGCGGCGGGCTGACGCCTCCGGGCGTTGGCCGATTCGCGGGCCGCGGAATCGACGCCGCGGGCCGCGTTCGATCCCGGCGCAGGTGTTGCTGCATCAGTGCGCGTGGCCGCGCCGGCGGCCGGCCTGCGTGCACGTCCGGTATCTTGATCGCCATGCCCTCATGCGCTGGCCGGCTACAGGCCGTGGAGAATCCCCGATGCGCTTCCTCGCGACCTGCCTGCTCCTGTCCGCCAGCGTCTGCGTGGCCGCCGCGGACGCGCCACGCGTGGCCCACGTCCGCCCGGTCGACACCCGCGCCTTCGATGCGGCGTTCGACGATGCCATGGCGCGCTATCGGCTGCCGGGGTTGGCGGTGGGCGTGGTGGTCGACGGCCAGGTGGTGTATGCACGCACCGCCGGAGAGCGCGCCGCCGGTTCCGGCGAAGCCATCGACCGGGCGACCCTGTTCAAGATCGCTTCCAACAGCAAGGCGATGACCGGTGCGCTGCTGGCGCGGCTGGTCGACCAGGGCAAGCTGTCGTGGACCGATCCGGTGGTCAAGCACCTGCCGGACTTCCGCATGTTCGACGACTGGGTGACGCGCGAGATGCAGGTGCGCGACCTGCTGATCCACAACAGCGGCCTCGGTGCCGGCGCGGGCGACCTGATGCTGTGGCCCGAGCCCAACCTGTTCGAGCGCCGGGACGTCATCCACGGCCTGCGCTACCTCAAGCCCGCCTACAGCTTCCGCTCGCGCTACGCCTACGACAACACGCTGTACATCGTTGCCGGCGAGGTCGCCGCGGCGGCGGGCGGCGCGCCGTATGACGCACTGGTGCGGCGCGAGGTGTTCGCGCCGCTGGGGCTGTCGCGCTGCCAGGTGGGTGCGTGGCGCCGCGACGACGTCGGCAACGTGGCGCAGCCGCACCGCCTCGACGGCGAGCGCCAGGTCGTGGTCCGCGAGGACGGCGAGGAGGTCCCCGACGTGCCGATGATGGCCGCGGGCGGCATCCGCTGCAGCCTCGACGACATGCTGGCCTGGGCGGCGATGTGGCTGCAGCCCGAACGCGTCGGCGTCGATGCCGAAGGCAGGCCCTGGCTGTCGGCTGCGCAGCGCGGGGAAGTGTGGAAGACGCACATGCCCATGCCGCTGTCGCAACGCATGCGCGCCTGGGATGGCAGCCATTTCTCGGCCTACGGCTACGGCTGGCGGCTGGCCGATGTCGACGGCACCTGGAAGGTGTCGCACACCGGCACGCTGTCGGGCATGTATTCCGCGCTGGTGCTGTTGCCGGAGAAACACGTGGGCATCGTGTTCCTGACCAACGGCAACGCGGACGAGGCGCGCACCGTGCTCACCCAGGTACTGACCAAGCGGTTCACCGATCCGGGGAACGACCGAAACACCGTCGCCTACTACGCCGGACTGCTGGCGGCCGATCGCGCAGGGGGTTCGCCGGTGTCAGGAAACGTTTCGGCCGACAAGGCGCCGCCGCGCCGGCTGGCCACGGCCGACGACCCGCAGCTGCGTGCCGGCCACTACCTCGATCCCTGGTTCGGCGAGGCGAGCATCTGCGTCGACGCGGGTGTCGTGCGCTTCCGTGCCGGGAAGTCGCCCAAGCTCACCGGCACGGTGTACCGCGCCGGCGATCGCCTGCTGGTGGCCTGGGACGATGCGGACGTCGACGTCGACGCGGTGCTGACGTTCGCGGCACCCGACCGCGGGCCGCCGACGCTGGCGATGGCCAAGCTCGATCCCGATGCGGACTTCAGCTACGACTACGAAGACCTCGCCTTCGTGCGCACCGGCGACTGCACGGCGCGCTGAGGGCACCCCGGCTGCGCTCGCTGTCCTGCGTCCGCCGCAGCGCGCGGCGGCGGGGCTCAGCCGATCTTCTTGAAGGTGTTGGTGTTGCCGAGCCGCTCGATCTTGCCGCCCGACTTGCGGAACGCCGCCAGGTCGTCCTCGATCTGCTCGCGGGTGAGGTGGGCTGCCGGCTGCTTGCCCGACTTGCCCGACTTGCGAAGGACGGTGTTGCTGTTCTTGCTGGGAGCCATCAGGAATGTGTCTGTTGCGAATGGTCGCGCAATGGTAGGCGGTGCGCTGTAAGAAAGCGTTGACGCGGGCTCGGGCGGACCCCGCGGGGGCGTGCGCGAAGCCGAATGAGTCCCATACGAATCAGCGTGTTACGGGAGTGAGGCGCCGTCGGGTGCGTCAGTGGCGTGGCCGGGAGGCGGCGCGGCGCGGGGCGGTCGTGGGGCTCGATCACGCGGGCATCACGACGCCAGGACGGGCGGCAACCGCGCAGGGTGTTGGCGACGGCCGGGTGTGGCTGCGCGCGGTGTGCACGGGCATGCGGGATGCGCGGGGCGCGTGCATAACCCTCGTTCGCGACCTGCGGAGGCACGATAACGTGGCGCGTTTTGTTGTGCTGCAGCATGATTCCCGCCATGACGTTTGCTGCATACGCAGGCGTCCGGAAAGTGTGTTAGGTTTTCGTTCGATCCACCGACAACGCCAGCGCAGCGCCCCGGCCAGTCCCCCCACACGGGCCGGTTCGACCGCACAGGCCGTCGCCCGCAGTTCGTGCCGGCGGCGTCCAGGCGATCCGCCACTTCCGCTTTTTGCCCACACTTCAACCTGGTTAGGGGGACACCATGGCGTCGAGCCATCCGAAGCGCAGCATCCTTGCCACCGCCGTGTTCGCGGCGCTCGTGACCACTTCCGTGCCTGCGCTCGCGCAGGACGCACCCGCAGGCGAGGACGAGCCGCGGACCCTGGCGACCATGGTGGTCACGGCGCAGAAGCGCGAGGAAGCCGCACAGGATGTGCCGATTTCGGTGACGGCGCTGGACGAACAGATCCTCCGCGACACCGGCGTTCGCGACATCAAGGACATGCAGATCCTGGTGCCTGGCCTCACCGTCACCAGCACCCAGAACGAAGCGATCACCACCGCGCGCATCCGCGGCATCGGCACCGTGGGCGACAACGTCGGCCTCGAATCATCCGTCGGCGTGGTCATCGATGGCGTCTACCGGCCGCGCAACAGCGTCGGTTTCGGCGACCTCGGCCAGCTCGAGCGCATCGAGGTGCTGAAGGGCCCCCAGGGCACGGTGTTCGGCAAGAACACCTCCGCGGGCGTGATCAACGTCGTCACCCGTCGACCGAGCTATACGCAGAGCGCCGAGGCCGAGATCACCGCCGGCAACTACGGCGCGCTCGGCGTGTCGGGCAGCTACAACGACGCGCTCGGCGAGAACGCCGCGTTCAGCGTGTACGCGGCCAAGCGCAAGCGCGACGGCTGGATGGACGTGGAGACCGGCGCCGGCCCGCGCACCGAGGACAAGGACTACGACCAGAACTTCCACACCCTGCGCGGCAAGCTGCTGCTGGAGCCAAGCGAGAAGCTCGAGATCCTGCTGTCGGCCGATTACACCAGCCGCGAGGAAAACTGCTGCACGGCCGTGCAGACCGTGCTGGGCACCAGCTCGCGCATCATCAACAGCCTGCCCGGCGGCCCGCACATGCCGGTGGCGAGTTCCTTCCCGTCGCAGGCCGATCCGTTCGCGCGCGTGGCCTACAGCAACCGCAGCACCGCGCAGGACATCAAGGACAAGGGCGTGTCGGCGGAGGTCAACTGGGATACGCCCTGGTTCGGCGGCGCCACCCTGACCTCGATCACCGCGTCGCGCGAGTGGCAGGTCATCAACGGCCTGGATTTCGACTTCACCACCGCCGACCTGATCTACCGCAACGCCGACGAGGACGAATCGTTCACCGGGTTCGAGACCTTCAGCCAGGAGTTCCGCCTGACCGGCTCGACCGAGCGCCTGGACTGGATGTTCGGCCTGTTCTATTCCGATGAAGACCTGTCGCGGACCGAGTCCTACCGGGTCGGCACCGACTACGAGCGCTACCTGTCCAAGGGCCTGCTGGCGCTGATCAACCCGGCGCTGGAGTTCCACCCGACCGCGCAGACCTTCCTCGCCGACGCCACCGGGCGCGCGGCAGGCACCGTGTTCACCGGCCTCGGCGCGCTCGACCACTACAAGCAGAACGCGAAGAGCCTGGCGTTGTTCACCAACAACACCTGGCATGCCACCGACGCGCTCGACGTCACCGTGGGCCTGCGCTACACCCGCGAAGAGAAGGACCTGCACTCGAACTACACCAATCCCAACGGTGGCCTGGGCTGCGCGTCGTACTTCGGCCCGACCGGGATCAGCCCGGCGGCGATCGGCCGCATCGCGACGGCGCTGACCGCGCGCGGCGTGCCGTTCGCGGCGCTGCCGGCGGCCACGCAGCAGGCGATCATCGGCCAGGTGGTGAGCTACAGCTGCCTGCCGTGGGCCAACGTGCTGCACAACGGCCGCAGCTACGACCAGTCGCTGGACGAGAAGGAATGGTCGGGCACGCTGAAGGCCGCGTATCGCTGGAACGAGCACGTGATGACCTACGCCTCGGCCGCGCGCGGCTACAAGGGCGGCGGCTTCAACCTCGACCGCACGCAGGCGGCCCTGCCGACCAATCCGCTGCCGATCAACCCGACCACGGCCGACACGTCGTTCCCGGGCGAGTTCGTCGACAGCTACGAGCTCGGCGCCAAGACCACCTGGGCTGGCGGCACCCTGCTGCTGAACGCCACCGCGTTCCACCAGAAGTACGAGGACTTCCAGCTCAACAGCTTCCTCGGCACCAGCTTCGTGGTGCGCTCGATCCCGAAGGTGACCTCGCAGGGCGTCGACGCCGAGATCCTGTGGCAACCGCGCGCCGCGCCGGGCCTGATGCTGCAGGGCGGCCTGATGTACGCCAAGACCGAATTCGGCAGCGACATCCCGGGTGCCGATTTCGTCGAGCGCACGCCGTTGAGCACGTCGGGCGCGCTGTACAAGCTGCCCGGCGCGACGATGCCGTTCGCGCCCAAGTGGTCCGGCTCGCTGTCGGCGACCTACGACTGGGATTTCTCCAGCAACCTGGTGGGCCGCTTCAACATCGGCGCCAAGTACATGGGCGAGTACAACACCGGCTCCGACCTCGACGTCGAGAAGCACCAGAAGGCGTACACGGTGGTCAACGCGCGCTTCGGCGTCGGCCGCGCCGACAACCGCTGGATGCTGGAGTTCTGGGGCACCAACGTGACCGACGCCGAGTACGTGCAGGTCGGCTTCGACGGCCCGCTGCAGGCGCTGTTCCCGGATCCGGGCAATCCGTTCAACACCTTCAACGCCTTCCCCGCGGCACCGCGGATGTACGGCGTGACCCTGCGCGTGCGCTACTGACCGCAGGCGGGTGACCACCCGGCCCGCGCATCCCACCGGATGCGCGGGCTTTTTACTGGCTCCGCAACCGCGGGCGCGGACACGACAGCCCGCGTGGATTCGGGTACAACGGGCGCTCCCCCGTTGCCCGCCCCACGTGCGCCATGACCACGACCGCTCCCGGAGACGACGACCTGCAGCGCCTCGCCATCGACCTCGGCGAGCGGCTGCGCGCGGGCCGGCAGCGGCTGGTGACCGCCGAAAGCTGCACCGGCGGCTGGATCGCCAAGACCGTCACCGACATCGCCGGCTCGTCGGACTGGTTCGACTGCGGCATGGTGGTCTACAGCTACGAGGCCAAGCAGGCCATGCTGGGCGTGCATCCGCAGACGCTGGAGACGCACGGCGCGGTGAGCCGCGAGACGGCGATCGAAATGGTCTCCGGCGCGCTGGTGCATTCGGGCGCGGGCATCGCGGTGGCGGTCACCGGGATCGCGGGCCCCGGCGGCGGCAGCGAGGGCAAGCCGGTCGGCACGGTGTGGGTGGCGTGGAAGCGTCGTGGCGGCTACGCCAAGGCCGAGGTGTTCCATTTCGACGGTGACCGCGAAGCCATCCGGCGCCAGACCGTGGCCGTGGCCCTGCGCGGCCTGGGCGCCCAGCTCGACGCCATGGCGTGAGTTGCGTCACGCGCCCG
>JAIUOJ010000069.1 GCA_020161335.1 Pseudomonadota bacterium | reverse complement strand
GGCCGGAAATTGCCGTCGAACGAGACGCGCACGCCAGCGGCATTGGCGGCACGCACCGCGTCGGCGGCGGCGCGTGCGGTGGCGGCGCCCAGCGCGGGCGTCACCCCGGAGACATGCAGCCAGGCGGCGTCGCGCAGCAGGGAAGGCCAGTCGTAGGCGGCCGGATCGGCCAGCGCGAACGCGGAATCGGCGCGGTCGTAGAGCACCTCGCTCGGGCGGTGGCCGGCGCCGGTGGCGAGGAAGTACAGGCCCATGCGGCCCTCCGCCAGCCGCACCGGTGCGGTGTCCACGCCGTGGCGGCGCAGTTCGCCCAGCGCGGCACGGCCCAGGGCGTTGTCGGCCACGGTGCCGGCCATCGCCACCGCCTGGCCGAAGCGGGCGAGCGAGACCGCCACGTTGGCCTCGGCGCCGCCGACCTGCACCTCCAGCCGCGGCGACTGCAGCAGCAATTCGCGCCCGGGGGCGCCCAGGCGCAGCAGGAGTTCGCCCAAACACAGGATCCGACCGGCCATGACGGGCCTCCATACAAGGACTTGCATCATCCGGCGGCTGGCCCCGGGGCGCGTTTTGCGCCGCAGCATGCCTCGCCGCCAAGCTTTTGGTAGGGTTTTGGCCAGCGGTGTCATTCCGGCCGCGGCGACACCATAGCAAGCACACACGTCCAGTCAAGAATCGCGCACAGACGCGGTCTGGCCCATACAGGAGGGGATGCAATGCGTTCTGTTCGAACCGCAAAAAAGACACCGGTTACCTTGCTCGCGCTGTCCATCGGCATCGCCCTGCAGGCGGAAGCCTCCCTGGCCCTGGCACAGGATGTGCCCGCCGCACAGGACGTGCCGGCGCCGACCGCGGTGGCCGATGACGCGCAAACGCTGGATACCATGGTCGTGACCGGTTACCGCGCCAGCCTGGAGCGTGCGCGCGACATCAAGCGCGGCGAGACCGGGGTGATCGACGCCATCGTCGCCGAGGACATCGCCGACTTCCCCGACCTCAACCTCGCCGAGTCGCTGCAGCGCATCCCCGGCGTGTCGATCACGCGCGAGGGCGGCGAAGGCCGCAACATCTCGGTGCGCGGCCTCGGCCCGCAGTTCACCCGCGTGCGCATCAACGGCATCGAGGCACTGGCCACCGGCGGCGGCACCGATACCTCGGGCGGCGTGAACCGCGGTCGCGGCTTCGACTTCAACACCTTCGCCTCCGACCTGTTCACGCAACTGGTCGTGCGCAAGACTTCCTCGGCCGACGTCGAGGAAGGATCGCTCGGCGCGACAGTCGACCTGCGTACCGCGCGTCCGTTCGACTACGACGGCTTCACCATGGCGATCGGCGGCCAGGCCAGCTACAACGACCTGCTCGAGGAATACGATCCGCGCGGCACGTTCCTGATCAGCAACACCTTCGCCGACAACAAGCTCGGCGCTCTGCTGTCGGTGGCCTACACCGACCGCAAGGTGATCGAGGAGGGTTCAGACTCCGTGCGCTGGGCGAACGGCACCTCCAACGGCAACTTCAACGCGTCCTCGCCGTTCGCGCAGGCGCGCGATGCCAGCGTCTACCACCCGCGCATCCCGCGCTACAACGTCTTCACCCACGACCAGAAGCGCATCGGCGTGACCGCGTCGTTCCAGGCCAAGCCGGCCGACAGCACCGAGTTCGGCATCGACATCCTGTACGCGCGCTTCGATGCGAACCGCGTGCAGGACAACATGAACGCGTTCTCCTTCAGTCGCGGCAACGCCAACCCGAACCCGGCCACCAACCCGCTCACCGGCAAGCCGAACACGATCGTGCGCGCCGGCGAGGTGGACAGCCGCGGCAACCTGGTCTATGGCGTGTTCGACAACGTCGACATCCGCACCGAGGGCCGCTACGACGAACAGACCACCGACTTCCTGCAGTACGGCTTCTCGCTCAGGCACCGCTTCAGCGACACCGTGGTGCTGGACGCCCTGATCGGCCGCTCGGAATCCGAGTACGACAACCCGATCCAGACCACGATCATCGCCGACAAGTACGACGTCGATGGCTATACCTGGGACTACCGTGGCAACAGCCGCCTGCCGGTGTTTGGCTACGGCACGGTCGATCCGCTCGATCCCAACGGCTGGACGCTGGCGGAAGTACGCCTGCGGCCGCAGTACGCGAAGAACCAGTACGACACCGGCCAGGTCGACCTGAGCTGGAACGCGTCGCCCTACTTCAGCCTCAAGGGCGGCGTGCACTACAAGGACTACACCTACACCGGCCGCGAGTGGCGCCGTTCGTCCGAACTGGCGGTGCCGGCGGTGAGCAGCGCCACGCTGGCGGGCCTGATGCGCGAGTTCGGCACGTATGGCATCGACGCCGGCGGCGTGAACCGCTGGGTGGTGCCCGACGTGGCCGCGTTCGCGCGCATGTTCGACATCTACAGCAACAGCGGCATCTTCGCCGTGTCCGACAGCCTGTCCAACGTCGCCGCCAACAACCGCGTGGTCAACGAGGAGAGCACCGGCTTCTACCTGCAGGGTGACTTCTCGTTCGACATCGGCCCGGTCCCGTTCCGCGGCAACGTGGGCGTGCGCCGTGTCAAGACCGAGCTCACCAGCGATGGCTGGTCGTTCGTCGGCGGCGCGCCGGTGGCGACGCGCGTGCAGCACGACTACAGCGACACGCTGCCAGCGTTCAACCTGATCGCGGAGGTCACGCCCGACTTCCTGGTGCGGCTGTCCGGCGCCGAGGTGATGTCGCGTCCGAACCTCGGGTTCCTGAATCCCGGAGCGACGGTCACCGTCAGCGGCGGCGCGCGCACCGTCAGCACCGGCAACCCGAAGCTCGATCCGTTCCGCGCCAAGACCCTCGACCTCAACCTCGAGTGGTACTTCAGCAACGAGGGCATGCTGTCGCTCGGCCTGTTCTACAAGGACATCGACAGCTTCATCCAGACCTCGCGCGAGACGCGCCCGTACAGCACCTCCGGCCTGCCGGACTCGCTGCTCGCCGGCACCGGCGCATCGCCGAGCGACGACTTCGTGTTCCAGCAGCCGCTCAATACCCCCGGCGGCGACCTGCAGGGCTACGAGATCGGCTACCAGCAGCCCTTCACCTTCCTGCCGGGGTTCTGGGCCGATTTCGGCGCGCAGGTCAACTACACCTACGTCGAGTCCGACATCCAGTACCTCAGCTCGACCGGCGCGCCGGCAGCGAAGGGGCCGATGGTGGGGCAGTCGAAGGAGGCGTGGAACGCGACGCTCTACTACGACAACCAGAAGTTCTCGGCGCGCGTGTCCGCGGCGTACCGCTCCGGTTACCTGAACCAGATCCCGGGCCGCGAAGGCAGCGACGTGGAAGGCACCAAGGCGACGACCACGGTTGATGCCTCGCTGACCTACAACTTCAACGACAACTTCTCGGTCTCGCTCGAGGGCCTGAACCTGACCGACGAATGGAACGACATGTGGATCGACTCGGCGGGTGACCGCTCGATCTCGTACACCCACACCGGTCGCCAGTACCTGGTCGGCTTCCGTTACAAGTTCTGATGCGCCGCCGGCCCGCGTCCACAGAGACGCGGCCGGACCTCGATTGTCCTCCGGGGGCCGCCAGGCCCCTGTTTTTTTCTACAACGTGCCGCGCTGCACGAAGGGGGCGCGCCGGTACAGCGCCCGTTCGCCGCCACGCGGGTCGTCTTCCACCCGCGGCGCATCGGCGAAGACGAGCGTCTGCCGGCGCTCGATCGAGTAGGGCGCCCAGGCCGAGGTGGCGCCGGTGCGCGGATCGCCACTGCGCGCAAAGGCAAGCAGGGCCTCGCTCATGGCGTCCGCCACGCGCTGCGCATCCGGCGAGGCGCCGGTGCGCGAGCCCGGTTGCGTGATGGTGTCGAACACCAGCGGGATGTCGAGGGTGTGGAAGGCACGTGATCGGCCCTGCGGATCGATGTCGCGCGGATACCAGTCGAGCTGGTAGGCCCAGGTATTGCCGTGGCCGTCGCGGGCGCGGGCTTCCAGCTCCTCCACCGCGCCGCGCCAGGAGCGTCCGGCGGTGGTGGCGGCGAAGAACACTTCGCTGGGGGTGTCGTGCGGATACAGCCGGCGGTACTCGGCGATCACCACGGCGGGATCGAGGTCCACGTACTGGTGCATGCGCAGCTTCTCCGGCAACGCGTCCCAATCCAGCGCGAAGTTCGCGGGATCGTTGCCGAGGAAGGCGCGGGTCTCGTCGCGGGTGTTGCCGATGACCATGGGGATGCGCGCGGACTGCGGCGGCGCATCCGGCCAGAAGGGATGGCGTGGCAAGACGATGCCGTCCATCACCGGGCCGAAGTACAGCGCGGTGTCTTCAACCCGGGAAGGATCGCGCACGGATTGTGCTTCGAGCATGGCCTCGAGCGGCAACGCGCGCAGCGCGCCGGCATCGCCGTCCCGCAGCCCGAGCGCTTCGAGGAAGATGCGGGTGCGACCATCCGCGGCGCGCGGGCCGGCTGCGGTGACCTGCTGCCCGCTCATCGTCCAGGCGCGATGGAACAGGCCGGCGGCCGCCGGCATCGCCATCAGCGTGGCGATCTTCGCGCCACCTCCCGACTGGCCGAAGAGCGTGACGTTGCCCGCGTCGCCGCCGAACTCCGCCGCGTGCTCGCGCACCCAGTGCAGTGCCTGCACCAGGTCGAGCTGGCCGACGTTGCCGGAGGTGGCGTAGTCGTCGCCGAGCATGCCCCCGAGGTGCAGGTAGCCGAACGCATTGAGCCGGTGGTTGAGCGTGACCACGACCACGTCGCCGCGCGCGCACAGGCGCGTGCCGTCGTAGAGCGGGTCGCTGCCGGCGCCGGTGTTGTAGCCGCCGCCATGGACATAGACGAGGATCGGGCGCCTGCCGCCGTCGCGCAGCGCGGGTGTCCAGACGTTGAGGTACAGGCAATCCTCGCTGCCCGGGCCTTCGCTGCCGCGCTGCGGGGCGGCGTTGCCGTACTCGAAGGCATCGTCAACGCCGCGCCAGGGGTCCTCCCGCAGCGCCGGCAGGAACCGGCGCGGCGCGGTGTCCGCGCCATAGCGCAGTCCGCGAAAGACGTGGACGCCGTGCGTGCGCGTGCCGGCGACGCGACCGCCGCGCGTCCGCGCGAGGACATGCGTGGCGCCTGGCGTTGCCGCGGCGATGCCCGGCAGCAGGCAGGCCGCCCCCGACAGTGCGGCCTGCTGCAGGAAACGTCGCCGGGAGGGCGCCATCGTGCCTCAGCGCAGGTGCTGGATCCGCTCGTAGACGCCGTCGATCGGTTCCATCGTGTCGAGGTTCCATTTCGACGCGTCGAAGGCGCGATGCGTGGCTTCGACCTTCGGGTAGCCGCCCACCTGGTCCTGGCTGTCGATGATCTCGCCGCGGCCCTCGATCACGTCGGCGACGATGCGACGGTCGATCGGGTCGCGGTCCCATGGCGTCGCGCCAGCATTGAGCACCACGCTGTCCTGCACCTGCGCCGACGGCAGCAGGTGCACGCCGAACGGCAGCGCTGGCGGCGTGCGCAGGCGGTTCACCTTCACCGGAGCGGTGGTGTAGCTGCCGACTTCGGGGATGCTCTTCTCGCCGATCACGTCCACGGCGAGGTTGTCGTCGAGATAGAGGTCGATGTCGCCCGAGCCGCCGACCATGAACAGCGCGATCTTCATGGTGTCGTAGCCGGCGCGCAGCACGTTGCCGCGCAGCGTCATCGCCCCGGTCTCGTACTCGCGGCCCATCCACTCCTCGGCAATCAGGTTGTAGTGCGCCGCACGCGTGCCGGGGTTGTAGATCAGGTTGTTGATGACCTGGCCGGACACGCCGCCCTTGAACAGCGGGTTGCGTTCGTAGTTGTGCGCATACAGGTTGCCGACGATCAGGATGTCCTGCACGTGGTCGTGCACCAGCGTGCCCTTGGAATGCTCGCCCTTGCCGTGGCTGGAGTGCGCGAGGCCTTCGGCGATGATGTTGTTGCTGAAGGTGATGCGGCGCGAGGTGCCCTTGCGGAAGTCTTCCAGCGTGGTGCCGCCTTCGATGAAGCGTGAGCCGGAGGAGGACAGGCCTTCGTCGGTCGCCCAGGTCAGCGAGCAATGATCGACGATCACGTTGTAGGCGCGCACGGTGGAGATGGCGTCGAAATCCACGCCGCTGCGCCTGGGCCGGCCGGCGTCGCCCGGGCGCGAGCGGATGTGGCGCACGATCACGTCGTGCGTGGCGATGTCGATGCCGCCGCGGATGAAGGTGATGCCCGGTGACGGCGCGGTCTGCCCGGCGATGGTGAGATGGGGCTCGGTGATGCGCAGCGTGTTCACGCCCAGGTCGATCACGCCCCCGACCTCGAACACCACGATGCGCGGGCCCTTGGTGTTCACGGCCTCGGCGAAGGAGCCGGGGCCTTCGGCGTTGAGGTTGGTCACGCGGAGGATCTGTCCGCCACGGCCACCGGCGGTATCCGCGGCCCAGCCCTGCGCACCCGGGAAGGCGGGGATTCCGGCGGCCAGGGCAGCGGCGCATGACAGGCCCAGCAGCAGGCCGGCGAGGGCGCGGGACCAGGCGGGAAAATGGCGTCGGGGGGCAGGGATCATGCGGTGGCTCCGTGGGGATCTGGGCGGCGGAACGGCGGATGTCCACCGGTTTGCCGCACTGCACATTGAAGATGACACCGGTTTACCTTACAAGGACATCCAGCCTGCGGCCATCTGCACCGCAACATGACCCGGGAGGGGACTTGGCCATCGAGACGGACACGGTACTGGCGGCACGCGACGGCGACGACCCCGCGAAGGCGGTCGCCGACGCCTTCGTGGAGGCGCGCCTGCAGGGTCGGGCGTTGCCGGCATTCCCGGGAGACATTCCCGTCGACCTGGAGGCGGCGTACCGCGTGCAGGACCTCGCCATCGCGCGCTGGCCCGACCGCGTCGTCGGCTGGAAGGTCGGCTACATCGCCGCCGAGCGGCGCGATGCCTCGGGCGACGAGCGCCTGCTCGGTCCGATCTATGCGCGACAGCTGCATGCCGCAGGCGGCGGGGTGGCGTTCCCGGTCTTCGGCGGTGGCTTCGGTGCGATCGAGGCGGAGTACGTGCTGCGCCTCGAGGCGGATGCGCCCGTCGGCAAGACCGAATGGTCGATCGCGGACGCCGCGGCGCTGCCGGCGCGCCTGTTCACGGGCGTGGAAATCGCGAGCAGCCCGCTGGCCACCATCAACGTCCTTGGCCCGAGGGTCGTCGTGTCCGATTTCGGCAACAACAACGGTCTGGTGATCGGGGCCGAGATCCCCGGCTGGCTCGACATCCCCGAAGGCGACCTGCACGCGGAAACCTGGATCGAAGGCGAGCGCGTCGGCACCGGCGGCGCCACCACGCTGCCGGGTGGCCTGCTCGCCGCCTATGCGTTCGCGCTGTCGCGGTCGGCGCGGCGCGGCCGGCCGTTGAAGCGCGGCGACCTGATCGCCACCGGCAACGCGACCGGCATTCACGACATCCTCGCGGGCCAGCAGGCCACGGTACGCTTCGCCGGCCATGACGAAATCTCCGGCCGCGCGACGGCGGCGGAGCCGGTGGCCGGGGATGCGAAGGCATGAAGCGGCGCACGTTCCTGGCCGGCAGCATCGGCGCGGCCTGCGCCGCGGGCGCGACGACGTGGCCATTGTCCGCCGCGACCGGCGACGCGACCGTGCTCACCGCCACCGACGTGCATGTCAGCAACTACCCGACGGTGGAAGCGGTGCGCTGGATCGGGCAGGTGATGGCGCAGGAAACCGGCGGCCGCGTGTCGATCCGCCAGTACCACTCCGGCCAGCTCGGCCGCGAGTCCGAAGCGATCGACATGGCGCGCTACGGCGCCATCGACATCACACGCGTCTACGGCGGCGCACTCAACAACGCCTTTCCGCTGACGATCCCGCTGTGCCTGCCCTACGTGTTCGATTCCACCGCGCACATGCGCCACGCGCTCGACGGCGGCATCGCGCAGGCCGTGCTCGACGGCTTTCGCACGCGCGGGCTGGTGGGGCTGGCGATCTACGACAGCGGTGCACGCTGCTTCTACAACACGCGCCGGCCGCTGGTGACGCCGCAGGACCTGCACGGGCTGAAGATCCGCGTGGCCGCGTCCGACATCTTCATCCGGCTGGTGCGCATGCTGGGCGCCGATCCCACGCCGATGTCGCTGGGCGACACGTTCTCGGGCATGGAGACGCACATGATCGACGGCGCCGAGAACAACATGCGCAGCTTCCATTCCAGCCGGCATTTCGAGGCGGCGCACTTCTGGTCGCAGAGCGAACACTCGCGTGCGCCCGACATCCTGCTGATCTCGCAGCGTTCGCTCGATGCCCTGCGCCCGGGCGACCGCGACCTGCTGCTGGACACCGCGCGCGCCTCGGTCAAGGTGATGCGCGAGCTGTGGGATGCCTCGGAAGCCGCTGCCCGCGAGGCCGTGCTCGAAGCCGGCGTGCAGATCAACGCCGTCGATGGCGGGGCGTTCCGCGCCGCTGCCCGCCCGCTGGTCGGGGACTACCTGCGGGATCCGGCGATCGCCGACATCCACCGCCGCATCCGCGACTCTGCGTGAGGGACTGACGATGACGGAACAGACCTCGCAAGAGGCCGCCGCGCCGCCGAAAGGACTGCTCGATCGCGTGTCGGACGCGTCCATCGCGGTGGCCGTGGCCGGGCTGCTCGGCCTCGTGGTCGTGCAGGGCTGGCAGGTGTTCGCGCGCTACGTGATCAACGATTCGCCCAGCTGGACCGAGCCGGTGACCATCGTGCTGTTGGCGACGGCGATGAGTTTCGGCGCGGCATCGGGCGTGCACACCGGACGCCACTTCGGCTTCTTCCTGCTGGCGGAAGCGATGAAGCCGCTGCACAAGCGGATCGTCGACACCGTGGTGAACCTCGTCATCGTCTCGATTGGTGCCGTGCTCGCCGGATGGGGCAGCGTGCTGCTGGTCGATGGCCTCGACATCAAGATGGCCGGCGCGCCGTTGCCGCAGAGCCTGCCGTACCTGCCGCTGGCGCTCGGCGGCGCGCTGATGGTGGTGTTCGCGCTCGCGCGCGGCGTTGCCGTGTGGACGAAACTGGGTAGGGAAGGCTGATGGCGATCGCGCTGCTGTTCGGACTGTTCGTGCTGCTGCTGGCCATCGGCGTGCCGGTGGCGTTCTCGCTGGCAGCCGCGTCGCTGGTGACGCTGGCGTACCTGGGACTGCCGGAAGTGGTGCTGGTGCAGCAGATCGGCGCCGGGATCGGCACCGCGTCGCTGATCGCGATCCCGCTCTTCATCTTCGCCGGCGAAATCATGATGCGCGGCGGCATCTCCGAGCGCCTGATCGCGCTGGCGTCGTCGCTGGTCGGCCGCATCCGCGGCGGCCTGGGGCAGGTGAGCATCCTGTCGTCGCTGTTCTTCGGTGGCGTGTCGGGCTCGGCCATCGCCGACGTGTCGGCGGTCGGCGGCACGATGATCCCGCAGATGGTCAAGCGCGGCTACGACCGCGATTTCGCGGTGAACGTCAGCATCACCGCGGCCCTGGTGGCGCTGCTGGTGCCGCCGTCGCACAACCTGATCCTGTACTCGGCGGCGATGGGGGGCGGCATTTCCATCGCCGACCTGTTCGCGGGCGGCATCCTGCCGGCATTGCTGATGACCTTGACGCTGATGGTCACGGGCTACGTCGTCGCCCGCCGCCGCGGCTACGGCGTGGAGATCTTCCCCGGCTGGCGGGCCGTGCTGCTGCGGCTGGTGTCGGCACTGCCGGGCCTGGGCCTGGTGGCACTGATCTTCATCGGCATCCGTGCCGGCATCTTCACCGCGGTGGAGAGCGCGGCCATCGCGGTGCTGTACGCGCTGCTGGTGACCACCGTGCTGTACCGCCAGCTCAAGTGGCGCGAGTTCTTCGAGACGGTGACCCATGCCGCGCGCACCACCGGCGTGATCCTGTTCGTGATCGCCACGGCGGCACTGTTCGGCTGGCTGCTGGCCTACCTGCAGGTGCCGGCGGCGGCGGTGAACGCGCTGCAGTCGTTCGCCGAGAGCCCGCAGATGGTGCTGCTGATGATCGTGGTGCTGTTGCTGCTGCTGGGCATCTTCATGGACCTGGCGCCGATGATCCTGATCTGCACGCCGATCTTCCTGCCGGTCGCGCGCGCCTACGGGATCGACCCGATCCATTTCGGCATGGTGCTGGTGCTGGCCGGCGGCCTTGGCCTGGTGACGCCGCCGGTGGGTTCGGTGCTGTTCGTCGGCACCGCCATCGGCAAGATCACCATCGGCGAGAGCCTGCGCACGATCTGGCCGTTCTGGCTGGCCGGCCTGGCGGTGCTGCTGGTGGTGGCGTTCTGGCCGCCGCTGTCGCTGTGGCTGCCGGCGCTGCTGCGCGCGGGCTGAGAGGCAACCGCGCGCGACGGTGGCCGGGCGGGTGGGCGCGGCGATTGCCGCCGGCGCACGCTAGACTGACGGACACCGGTGTCCACCGGGACGGACCGCTTATGCCACGTACCCGCAAGGAAGTTTCCTCCCGCCCGCCGGTTCCCGGCAAGGCCGCGACCATCAACGACATCGCGCGCCTGGCCGGCGTGTCGAAGAAGACCGTCTCGCGCATCATCAACCATTCGCCCCTGGTGCGCGAGGACACGCGCGAGAAGGTCGAGGCGCTGATGCGCGAGGTCGGCTACACGCCCGATCCGCTGGCGCGCGGGCTGGCGTTCCGGCGCTCGTTCCTGATCGGCATGGTCTACGACAACCCGACCGCGCAGTTCATCGTCAACATGCAGTACGGCGTGCTCGACACGCTGCGTGATTCCGGGTTCGAGCTGGTCGTGCATCCCTGCGACAGCCGCAGCCCGAACTACATCGACGGCGTGCGCCGTTTCGTGCAGCAGCAGAAACTGCATGGCGTGATGCTGGTGCCGCGCGTGTCCGAAGACCAGGCGCTGGCGGACATGCTGGACGAGATCGGGTGCCGCTACGTGCGCATCGCTGCGGTGGCGATGGACAAGCCCGAGCGCATGCTGGTCACCCACGACCAGGACGGTGCGGCCGAAGTGGCCGACTACCTGCAGACGCTGGGCCATCGCGACATCGCCGTCATCACCGGCCCGGCCGACTACCGTTCGGCGATCGAGCGCACGCGGGGGTTCGTCGGGGCGCTCGCCCGGCGCGGCATCGAGCTGCCGAAGTCGCGCGTCGTCGAGGCGGGCTACACCTTCGAGTCCGGCGTCGCCGCGGCCGAGAAGCTGCTCGCGGCGAAGAAGCGCCCGACCGCGGTGTTCTGCGAGAACGACGAGATGGCCGCGGGCGTGTACCGCGTGGCGTTGCGAACCGGCATCCAGATCCCGCAGCAACTGTCGGTGGTGGGTTACGACGACAGCCCGCTGGCCTCGCGGCTGTGGCCGCCGCTGACCTCGGTGCGCCGCGACACGCGGGACACCGGCCGGATCGCGGCAGCGATGCTGCTGCAGTCCGACGACGCGCCGCGGGCGATGGCCAGCGTGCGCCCGCATCTCGTCATCCGCGATTCCTGCCAGCCCCCGCAGTAGGTGGGCCTGCCCGCGAGCCGGCCGCGCCGTTGGTGCATCGCAATATGACACCGGTTACCAGAGTCCGTAGAATCTGGCCATGACCACGGCCCGGCCTGTTCCGGACCGCCCAAGCCACGGAGCGCAGCCCATGTTCTGCAAGACCTACCACGCCACCCACCCGGACATGATGGATGGCGCCAGCAACGACCAGCTGCGCGACCGCTACCTGATCGGCAACCTGTTCGTGGCGGACACGGTGCAGCTCAACTACTCGCACAACGAGCGCTTCGTGATCGGTGGCGCGGCCCCGGTCGGCAAGGCGGTCGTGCTGCCCGCGCAGACCGAGCCCGAATCGGCCAAGGGCAAGCCGTTCCTCGAGCGCCGCGAGCTGGGCGTGATCAACGTTGGTGGTGGCGCGGGCACGGTCACGGTCGATGGCACGGCCTACGCGCTTGGCCCGAAGGACGGCCTGTACGTGGCGATGGGCAGCGTGGAGGTGTCGTTCGCGTCCGACGATGCCGCCAGTCCGGCCAAGTTCTACCTCACCTCGACGCCCGCGCACGCGCGCTTCGAGACCAGGCAGCTCTCGATCAAGGATGCGGTGGCGCTGGAGCGCGGTGCGCTGGAAACCAGCAACGAACGCACCATCTACCAGTTCATCGTGCCGGCCACGTGCCAGTCCTCGCAGCTGCTGCTGGGCCTGACCGTGCTCAAGACCGGCAGCGTGTGGAACACCATGCCGCCGCACCTGCACGACCGACGCAGCGAGGTCTATTTCTACTTCGACCTGGGCGACAACGACCGCGTGTACCACTTCATGGGACAGCCGGAGTCGCAACGCCATATCGTGGTCAAGAACGACGAGGCCGTGGTATCGCCGCCGTGGTCGATCCACATGGGCGCCGGGACCAGCAACTACGCCTTCATCTGGGCGATGGGCGGCGAGAACCTCGATTACACCGACATGCACGTGCTGGACATCTGCCAGCTCAAGTAACCCACAACCGCGCGACATCCCGGGAGAACGCATCGTGGCAGGCAATCCTTTCAGTCTCGAAGGCAAGGTCGCGCTGGTCACCGGCGCCAACACGGGCCTCGGCCAGGGCATCGCGCTGGCGCTGGCCGAAGCCGGCGCGGACATCGCCGCGGCCGGCATCGTGGAAGCGGCGGACACCGGCGACAAGGTGCGCGCGCTGGGTCGCCGCTTCCTCAACCTCGAAGCCAACCTGATCAGCATCGAGCCGGTCGAGCGACTGGTGCAGGAAAGCGTCGCCGGCCTCGGCGGTCTCGACATCCTGGTCAACAACGCCGGCCTGATCCGCCGCGCCGATGCGGTCGATTTCAGCGAGAAGGACTGGGACGACGTGATGAACGTCAACATCAAGTCCGCGTTCTTCATGTCGCAGGCCGCCGGTCGCCACTTCATCGCGCAGGGCAGCGGCAAGATCATCAACATTGCGTCGATGCTGTCGTTCCAGGGCGGCATCCGCGTGCCGTCGTACACCGCGTCCAAGAGCGGCATCGCCGGCATCACCCGGTTGCTTGCCAACGAGTGGGGCGCGAAGGGCGTGAACATCAATGCCATCGCGCCGGGTTACATGGCCACCGACAACACCGCGCAACTGCGTGCCGACGCCGACCGCAACAAGGCGATCCTCGACCGCATCCCGGCCGGGCGTTGGGGCGAACCGTCCGACCTCGGCGGCACGGCGGTGTTCCTCGCCAGCCGCGCGTCGGATTACGTCAACGGCGCGGTGATCCCGGTCGACGGCGGCTGGTTGGCGCGCTAGGGCTTTCAGGACGGGCAGGGCAGGAACGGCAATTTCCTCCCCTCGGCACATCACCCTGCCCGTCCTTTTTCTTCTCCCCACCGCGGCGCCGCCATGACCGCCAGCGCATCCGCACGAGGCCTGCTGTTCGCCATCGCCCTGTCCGCGTCGGCGGCGCCCGCATCGGGCGAACCGCACCGCGTGTTCGTGGCCGGCGATTCGACCGCAAGCGCCTATCCGCCCGAGCGCGCGCCGCGCGAAGGCTGGGGCATGCGCCTGCAGCCGTACCTGGCCGACGGCTGGGAGGTGCGCAACCATGCGCAGAGTGGACGCAGCGCCCGCAGTTTCATAGAGCAGGGTTGGCTGGACGGGATTGCGCGCGAACTGCGGCGCGGCGACGTGCTGCTGATCCAGTTCGGGCACAACGACGCCAAGGTCGAGGATCCCGCGCGCTACAACGATCCCGCCGTCGCCTATCCGCACTGGCTGATGCGCTACGTGTCTGTGGCGCGCGGGCGCGGCGCCACCCCGGTCCTGGTGACGCCGGTGGCGCGACGCAAGTTCGACGGCACGCAGTTGCTCGACACCCATGGGCCGTACCCGCAGGCCGTACGTGATCTCGCCGCGCGCGAGGACGTCGCGCTTGTCGATCTCACCGCCTCCAGCATGCACTGGCTGCGCGCGCTCGGCGATGCGGCCTCGAAGCCCTACTACCTGCACGTGCCGGCGCAGAAGCAGGCCGACGACACCCATTTCAGCGAGGCCGGTGCACGCGCGATCGCCTGCCTGGTGGCATCGGGCTGGCGAGCCGCCGACCCGCGCGCTCCGGTGACGCCGGTCGAAGCGGCCGATTGCGCGGCGATCGCCGCTCCCGCGCCGCCGGGCGTATCGCCATCGGTGGTGGTGAGCGAGCGCGACATCGCCCTCGAGCAGCCCGGACCGCACCAAGGCGAAGGCACGACGACGTCGTATCCGTTCTTCGCGGACGCCACCGGCTTCGACATCGTGTTCCGCAAGCGCGCGCTGCATCCGGGCGCGACCATCGGCGCGCACCTCAACGACAAGGACGAGATCTACTACGTCCTGTCCGGCCGTGGCGAGCTGACCCTCAATGGCGACGTGCGCGAGGTCGGCCCCGGCGACGCCATCCTCACCCGCAGCGGCGACCGCCATGCCCTGCGCCAGCGTGGCGAAGACGACCTGGTGATCTTCATCGTCTTCGACGAGGCCTCGCGCAGCCGCTGACGCGCCGGTCCGGTGGCGCTATGCTGGCCGCCTCCCCGCCAAGGAACGCGACATGGATCCGCATCGCTGGCGTCTGGACGGACAGCTCGCGCTGGTGACCGGCGGCAGCGCCGGCATCGGCCGCGCGATCGCGCGCGAACTGCTGGGGTTCGGGGCCACGGTGCTGGTCGTGGCGCGCAATGGCGACGCGCTGGAAGCGGCGCGCGACGAGCTGGCCGACGAATTTCCAACGGGTGACATCCGCGCCTTCATCGGCGACGTGTCCGACGAGGAACAGCGGCGCGAGGTGCTGGACTGGGTGGAGGACCAGGGCGAGGGGCTCAACATCCTGGTCAACAACGCCGGCGGCAACCTCACGCGCGCGGCCACCGACTACACCGAGGACGAGTGGCGCGAGATCTTCGAGGTCAACCTGTTCGGTGCATTCGAACTGTCGCGCTATGCGCACCCGCTGCTCACCCAGCACGCGAGTTCCTGCATCGTCAACGTCGGCAGCGTGTCGGGCATCACCCACGTGCGCAGCGGTGCGCCCTACGGCATGAGCAAGGCGGCGATGCACCAGATGACGCGCAACCTCGCCGTCGAATGGGCCGAGGACGGCGTGCGCGTGAACGCGGTGGCGCCGTGGTACATCCGCACCCGGCGCACGTCGGACAAGCTCTCCGACCCCGATT
>JAIUOJ010000068.1 GCA_020161335.1 Pseudomonadota bacterium | reverse complement strand
CGGGGCCTCCGTGGCGTCGCCGGGGTCGGCGGGCGGGACCGCGTCGTCGGCGTCGCCGCTGTCCGCGCCGGCGCCGGCGGCACGCGCGCGCGTCGCCTCGGCCTCGATGCGCAGCTCGACCGCGTCGCCGATCACCGACTTCCACGCGGTGATGCCGAAGGCGGCGCGGCTGAGCGTGGTGGTCGCGGAGAACCCCACGGTCTGCCGGAACGGTGGCAGCGGGTGGCGCTTGGCGGCATTGAGCACGACGTCCAGCACCACCGGCTGCGACACCCCGCGCAGGGTGAGCGTGCCATGCACGCGTGCGTGGGTGGCGTCGACCGGTTCGACTTGCGTCGACACGAAGCGCGCCGTCGGATGGTCTTGCGCGTCCAGCAGGTTGCGCGCGAGCGTGGCGCGGTTCCAGGCGTCGTCGCCCAGCTCCAGCCGCGCCATCGGGATCTCGACGTCCACCCGTGCGCTGGACCAGTCCTGCGGGTCGAAGCCCAGCGTGCCGGTGCTGCCGGAGACCGTGCCCAGCGCCCTGGAGAAGCCGGCGTGGTCGATCGCGAACACGATCCGCGTATGCACCGGGTCGAGCGTGTAGCTTCGCGGCTGCGCCTGCACGCCGGCGCAGGCCAGCGCCAGCAGCAGGAGGGCCATCGCCAGCCACTTCGGCGGCATTCGTGGTGCGGAGATCGCGCGCATGGGGGCCTCGGCCGGAGGGGTCGGGGGCATTCTAGGCGTGCGAAGCGGGCAGGGTGCGGGCTTGCACGGGCAACGGTGCGTTGCGACGATGGACGACCGCCGCCGTTGGCGGGCAGGCGCGACACGGGACGGAGGTCGGGTGCGGTCGATCGCGGCGTTGGGGATGGCCTGGCTGCTGGCGGCGTTCATGCTGGCCGGCGGACGCGTCGCCGCGCAGGAGATCCAGACCCCGCAGCTGCCGCTGCCGCGCCAGCTCAGCGTCTACGACGGCCTGCCGTCCAATCGCATCAATGCGCTGGCCGAGGACCACCAGGGCTATCTCTGGATCGCCACCCGCGACGGCCTGGCGCGCTACGACGGCGTCGGCTACCGCGTCTGGCGCATCGGCGACGGCCTCGACGACAACGTGATCTGGACGGTGTTCGTCGACCGCCAGGACCGGGTCTGGATCGGCACCCAGAACGCCGGGCTCGCGGTGCTCGATGCGCAGCGGCGCACGTTCACGCCGTACAACCGGCAGACCCACCCGCAGTTCGCCAGCAACGACGTCTGGTCGATCACGCAGACCCCCGATGGCGACCTCTGGTTCGGCACCGCCAACGGCGGCCTGCACCGGCTCGATGGCGCGGGCCGCATCGAACATTTCATGCCCGTGCCCGGCGACGAGCGCAGCCTGCCGTCGGCCTCGGTGACCTGGCTGCAGGTCGACCGCGACGGCCGCCTGTGGGTCGGCACCTACCACGGGGTCGCGCGCTGGACCGGGCGCGATTTCGATCGCATGCTGCAGGACGTGCGCCCGAGCGCGGCGGTGAACGGACTGGTGTTCGACCGCGCGGGCGACCTGTGGGTCGGCCTCTCCGGCGGCGCCTGGGTGCATCGCGCCGCGGACGGCCGGCTCGAGCCGATGCCCTGGCGCGACCCGGTGACGCGCCAGCCGGCGCTGAGCATGCTGATCGAGGACAGCCAGGGCGTGCACTGGCTGGATGCGCGCAGCGGCCTGGCGCTGGAGCGCAACGGGCAGGTGTACGACGTGCCGCTGTACAGCAATACCAGCCGAGGCCTGGTGCGCCCCAGCTGGTCGTCGGCGCTGGAGGACCGCGAGGGCGGGCTGTGGTTCGCCAGCACCGACACCGGCCTATGGCACCTGCCGGCCAACTGGCGCAACTTCACCGTGCTGCGCCGGCAGATCGACGATCCCGCCTCGGCGGCGAACGCGTTCGTGTACGGGGTCGCGCCGACCGGCGACGGCGGGCTGTGGGTGGTCGGCAACGGCGGCGTGCTGGACCGGGTGGACCCGGACACCGGGCGCATCGAGCACCGGTTGCGCGCGGTGTGCGGCGACATGCTGCCCTACAGCGTGCACGAGATGCGCGACCGCAGCGTGTGGATCGGCTGCCGCGGCGCAGTCACGCGTTTCGTGCCGGCCACCGGCGAGGTCCGGCGCTGGACCCAGAACGACGCCGAGGATCCGGCGCCGGCCGACATCGTGCAGGGCATCGTCCAGCATGGCGACGGCACGGTGTGGCTGGGCGCGGAGGACGCGATCCAGCAGCGTGCCGCCGACGGGCGGATCCTGCGCAGGATCGTGGCCGGCGATGGCCACGGCTTCGAGACCGGCAGTTCGCTGCAGGCACTCGCGCTCGGGCCCGACGGCGCGCCGTGGCTGGCCACGCGCAAGGGCCTGCTGATGTGGAACGAGGGCGAGGGCCGGTTCGAGCCGGTGCCCGGCGGGCCGGACTGGCACGTCTTCGCGTTCGCCTTCGGCGCCGACGATACCGTCTGGCTCGGCGGCAACGGCATCCTCGCGTCCTACCGCTGGACCGGCGTGCAACTGGTGGCCGAGCGCACGGTGGACGCGCGCCAGGGCCTGCCGACGGTCGCGCCCGGCGGCCTGGTGGTGGACGACCTGGGCGTGGTGTGGATGGCGACCACGCGCGGCCTGGTGCGCTTCGATCCCCAGCACGAGCGCCTGCGCGTGTACGGCGTGCGCGATGGCCTGCCCAGCCAGGAATTCAGCGACTACGCCTTCCAGCCCGCGGCGCGCGGCTATGTCGGCGTCGGCACCGCCGATGGCCTGCTGCTGTTCCACCCGCGCCAGGTGCAGGTCAGCGAGCGCTCGCCGACGCTGTCGATCAGCTCGATCAGCGTGCGTCGCGGCGAGGACACGGTGGAACTGCCGCACGATCCGCCGATCCTGCTGCGCCACGACGACCGCGACCTGCGCGTGGTCGCGCGACTGCTGTCGTTCACCGACGCCCACGCGCACCGCTATCGCTATCGCCTGCACGGCTACGACGGCGACTGGGTGGAGGTGGGCGCCACCGGCGAACGCCTGTTCCCGCGCCTGCCCTATGGCCATTACATGCTCGAAGTGCAGGCGCGTACCGCCGACGAGGACTGGGCCGGCAGCCAGCGGCTCGAGTTCCGCGTCGCCAAGCCGTGGTGGCTCAGCGGCTGGGCGATCGCGGCGGCCGTGGTCGCGCTGCTGTTGCTGCTGTGGTGGATCGCGCGCAACTACCGCCAGCGCCTCAAGCGCCGGCACGCCTGGCAACTCGCGGTGCACAAGCGCGAGCTGGCCGAGCAGGCCTCGCTGGCCAAGACCCGCTTCCTGGCCACGCTCGGGCACGAGGTGCGCACGCCGATGACCGGCGTGCTCGGCATGAGCGAACTGCTTGCCAAGACGCCGCTCGACGACCGCCAGCGCGGCCACGTCGAGACCATCCGCCGCGCCGGTGAACACCTGCTGCGCCTGGTCAACGACGCACTCGACCTGGCGCGCATCGAGGCCGACCGGCTGGAACTGGACGTGCAGCCGTTCGACCTGCGCGCGCTGGTCGACGAAACCATCGCCTTCAGCGCGCCGCTGGCGCAGAAGAAGGGGCTGGCGTTCGCGGGCGACGTCGCCGCCGACGTGCCGCGCTGGGTCGAGGGCGACGCCGGGCGCGTGCGCCAGATCCTGCTCAACCTGCTGGGCAACGCCATCAAGTTCACCGAACACGGCAGCGTGCGCCTGGACGTGGCCGCGCTGTCGCCGGTGGGCGTGCGCCTGACCGTGGCCGACACCGGTCCCGGCCTCAACGAGGACCAGAAGCAGCGCCTGTTCCGGCGCTTCGAGCAGGCCGAAGGCGTCAAGACCACGGCGCGCTACGGCGGCAGCGGGCTGGGCCTGGCGATCTCGCAGGAGCTGGCGGCGGCGATGGGCGGGCGCATCGCGGTCGAAAGCACGCCGGGCGTGGGCACGCGCTTCAGCGTCGAGCTGCCGTTCCGCGCGACCGAGGCCCCGGCCGCCCGCGACGTCGGGGATGCGACGGCGCCCGCGCCGCTGCGCAGCCTGTCGCTGCTGCTGGTGGAGGACGATGCGACGATCGCGCAGGTCGTCGAGGGCCTGCTGGAAGCGCACGGGCATCGCGTGAAGCACGTGGCCCATGGCCTGGCCGCGCTGGCCGAGATCGCCACGCAGGGGTTCGATGCCGCCCTGCTCGACCTCGACCTGCCCGGCATCGACGGCCTCACCCTGGCGCAGCTCATGCGGCAGAAGGGCTTCCGGTCGCCGCTGGTCGCGGTGACCGCGCGTGCCGACGCCGAGGCCGAGGCGCTGGCGCTGCAGGCCGGGTTCGATGCCTTCCTGCGCAAGCCGGTGACCGGCGAGCTGCTGTCGGCGGCGCTGGCCACGGTGGTCGCGCGCGGCCGCGAGCCCGCGGCGCCACCGATCGATCCGGCCTGAACCGCGCCGCGCCTGATCCGGCAAGGTTCAGCGCCTGGATGACGCCGCGCCGCGAAACGGCGCCGGCCTGAGCGATTGGCCAGGCCTCAGCCCGGAATGACATGTCCAATCCGCCAGAGCACGCCTGTCGGATCGATCAGCGTGAAGTCCCGAATCCCCCACGGCCGATCGTCCGGCGGACTGGTCCGCACCGAGAACCGCGTGGCAACGCCTGAGTCCAGGACGTTCTGGTACCAGTCGTCGGCGTTGGCGACGAGCATGTGCATCACGAAGTTGTCTGCGTGCTCCGGATGGTAGAAGTGCGAGAGCAGGAAAGCGGTCCTGCCGTGGCTGACGTAGGCAAGATCGTCCGATTCCATCGTGATCCCGAAGCCCAGCGCCTTGTAGAAGGCCAGGGATTCGGGAAACTCCCGCGCCGGCACAAATGCCTTGATCTCGACGACTTCAAGATTCACGCGAAGCTTCCTCCGGGGACCAGGGCCTGTGAACACTGATGGCATACGTCGCATGGCGGTCCGATGGCCGCCACGCGGACGCACGCCGCGTGGCGGGTGCGACCTGTGCCATGAGGGTTGACGGGCCCTAGCGCGCGCTGTGGGCGTGCACCTCGTCGACCAGTACGGCGACGTGGTCGGGGTCCATGTCCGGCGACATGCCGTGGCCGAGGTTGAACACGTGGCCGTCGCGCGAACCACCGTTGCCGTCGCGGTAACTGTCGAGCGCGCGGCGCACTTCGCGGCGGATCGCCTCGGGTGAACCATAGAGCGTGGCCGGGTCGAGGTTGCCCTGCAGCGCGACCTTGCCCTGCGTGCGGCGCGCGGCCTCGTCCAGTTCGATGAGCCAGTCCACGCCCACGCCATCCGCGCCGCTGTCGGCCAGGTCTTCGAGGTACGCGGCGGTGCCCTTGCCGAACAGGATGAGCGGTGTGCGTTCGCTGCCCTGGCCGCGGTCGAGCTCGCGCGCGATGCGTTGCAGGTAGGGCAGCGAGAACTCGCGGTACATCGCAGGCGACAGCACGCCGCCCCAGGTGTCGAACACCTGCAGCGCCTGCGCACCCGCGGCGCGCTGCGCGGCGAGGTAGGCGATCACCGCGTCGGTGTTGACCGACAGCAGCTTGTGCAGCGTGCCGGGGTCGTTGAGCGCCATCGCCTTGATCCGCGCGAAGTCCTTGCTGCCGCCGCCCTGCACCATGTAGCAGGCCAGCGTCCACGGACTGCCGGAGAAGCCGATCAGCGGCACCTTGCCGTCGAGTTCGTGGCGGATCACGCGCACCGCGTCCATCACGTAGCGCAGTTCGGTTTCCATGTCGGGTACGAACAGCTTCGCCGCATCTTCGGCGTTGCGCACGGTACGTTCGAACTTCGGGCCTTCGCCTTCGACGAAATACAGGCCCAGGCCCATCGCGTCGGGGATGGTGAGGATGTCGGAGAACAGGATCGCGGCATCCAGGTCGAAGCGCCGCAGCGGCTGCAGGGTGACTTCGCAGGCGACGTCCGGATGCTTCGCCATGCCCAGGAAGCTGCCGGCCTGCTTGCGGGTGGCGCGGTACTCGGGCAGGTAGCGACCGGCCTGGCGCATCAGCCACACCGGCGTGGCGTCCACGGGTTCGCGGCGCAGCGCGCGCAGGAAGCGGTCGTTCTTCAGTAATGCCATCTGGGAAATCTGCCTGCATTCAACAAGTTCAAGGGTGCCATCCATGGCGCAGCCTGTCCGGCTCCGGACACCACGGCCCGGCCCTCCATGGCCGGTCGCTCGACGGCGCATGAACTGCCGATGGGGCAGTTCATGCGCGCGCCGTCTCGCCTTCCGCATACATGAGCTGGAAGCCGCGCTTGAGTTGCGCGTCGCGCGCGTGTTCCAGCGCGGCCAGCGCGCTGGCCTGGTCGAGGTACTGGTCGCGCCGCAGCGTGCTCTTGCCGCCGATCAGGCCGCTCTCGCGCAGCAATGCCCAGCCGCCGAGCAGGTCGGGCTGCAGGGTCAGCTGCACGAAGCGCGGGGCTTCACGGCCGTCGGGGCGTTGTTGCAGGAGCAGGCGCATGGGACGCGTATTGTACGGCGTGCGCCGTGGTGGCCCGCGCCGGCGTCGTATGATCGGATCCCGTCCATCCCGCCACCCCGGTCCCGATGCGCAACCTCGATTTCAGCTCCTGGGAGGCGGTGCTCTCGACCCTGGGCGGGGTGCTGCTGTTTTCGCTGGTGGTGGTCGGCATCCGCCTGCTGTTCATGCAGACCATCCAGCGCCGGCGCGAACGCGAGAACCGGCAGATCAACGAACGGCTGCGCACGCTGATCGCGGCCTACAAGACACTGGGCGGCTCGTTCACCGGCGAGCTGGACGTCGATCCCAGCCACCTGCGCGATCTGCGCCTGCGCGCCCGCGAACCGGGCGACTCCGGTGCGGCCGAGGGCGACGCGGACGTGTCCGCCGCGCGGTCGGCCGACGGTGCCGAACGCCGCCGTCGCATCCGCGATGCAGTCGAGGCGGCGCTGTCGGACGTGATCCTGCTCGGCACCGAGGCGCAGGTGCGGCTGGCCGCGCAGGCCGCGAGCGACATGGTGGCGGGGCGCCCGGTGCGTACCTCGGCGCTGGTCGTGTCGCTACGCGGATTCATCCGCAGCGCGCTCGACCTGGCGCCGGTGCCGGAGGGCCTCGCGATCCCCGACCAGGGGCCGACGCGCGTGGACGGCGGCGGCCGCAAGGGCGGCGCCGGGGACTCGGGCCGCAGTGGCGGCGGCGGTGCAGGCGGTGGCGCGGGCGGCGGTGGCCTGGGCACCGGCATGGGCCTGGGCGCCGGCGCCGGCCGCGCGGGGTCCACCGATGCGGCGACGAACGACCCCCGCTGAGCCCGCTCAGCCGGCCAGGACACCCCTCACCGCTTCCTCGGGGACGCCGGCCAGCACGCGCGCGCGGCCGGCCCCGTCCCAGACGATGAAGCGCAGGCCGTCGCCTTGCGCCTTCTTGTCCAGGCGCATGTGCGCGAGCAGAGCATCGGCGTCGAGTCCCGGCGGCGGCGCCACCGGCAGGCCGAAGCGCTGCAGCAGCGCGACCAGCCGCGCGCCATCGGCCGCGGGCGACAGGCCCAGGCGTTCCGACAGGCGCGCGGCCTGGACCATGCCGACCGCGACGGCCTCGCCGTGGTTCAGCCCGCCGTAACCCTGTTCGGTCTCGATCGCGTGGCCGAAGGTGTGGCCGAAGTTGAGCAGGGCGCGCTCGCCGCGCTCGAACGGGTCGCGCTCGACGATCGCCGCCTTGTGCGCGCAGCTGCGCGCGATCGCCTCGGCCAGGGCGTCGTCGTCCATCGCCAGCAGCGCGTCGGCATGGTCTTCCAGCCAGTCGAGGAAGGGCGCGTCGACGATCGCGCCGTACTTCACCACTTCGGCCAGGCCGGCGCGCAGCTCGCGCGCGGGCAGGGTGCGCAGCGTCGCGGTATCGACCACCACCGCGCGCGGCGGATGGAACGCACCCACCAGGTTCTTGCCCTGCGGCAGGTCGACCGCGGTCTTGCCGCCGACCGAGGAGTCCACCATCGCCAGCAGCGAGGTCGGCAACTGCACGCAGTCGATGCCGCGCATCCACGCCGCCGCGGCGAAACCGGCCAGGTCGCCGACCACGCCGCCGCCCAGCGCGAACAGGGTGGCGTCGCGGCGCACGCCGGCGCCAGCCAGCGCATCGATGGCCTGGCCGAACGTCGCCAGCGTCTTCGAGGCCTCGCCGGCGGGCAGGGTCCAGCTGCCGATGCGCAGCCCGGGCCGCGCCCGCGCCAGCGCCTCCACCACGCGCGCCAGGTAGTGCGGCGCGACCTGGTCGTCGCTGATGACAAACGCGTCGCGGCCATGCACGTGCGCGGCCAGGCGCGTGCCGTCCGACAGCAGGCCCGGCCCGATGCCGATGCGGTAGGGCTGCGCGCCGCCGACCTCGACGAACCTCGCGGGCGCGCTCACGCCGCGTTGCCCGGCGCGCGCGCGACGACGCCATCGCGCGTCCACGCCGCTTCCAGCTGCCGCGCCAGCTGCAGCGCCGCCTGCGGCGGGAACAGCCGGTCGGTGTCGAGGACCAGGTCCGCCACTTCCGCGTACAGCGGTGCGCGCTGTGCGGACAGGCGCTGCAGCACGGCCTCGCGGTCGTCGCCGGCCAGCAGCGGCCGCGTGCGGTCGCGCGCCAGCCGCTCGAGCTGGCGCTGCAGGCTGACCTGCAGGTGCACGACGAAGCCGCGGTCGCGCATGTGCCGGCGGTTGTCCGCGTCGAGCACCGCGCCGCCGCCGGTGGCGATCACCTGGTCCGCACCCTGCAGCAGGTCGGCGAGCGTGGCCGATTCGCGCGCGCGGAAGCCGGGTTCGCCCTCGCACGCGAAGATGGTGGTGACGCTGGCGCCGGTCCTGCGCTCGATCTCGCGGTCGGCATCGACGAACGCCAGCCCAAAGCGCCCGGCGAGGCGCTTGCCGATCGACGATTTGCCCGCGCCCATCGGTCCGACGAGCACGAGGTTGGGGGCGGTCTTCATGATTCGATGCTATCAGGCTGGCATGGCCTTAACGCGGCTGCGCCCACGCTGGTGTCCCGGCGCCAGGCGCGCCACGTTCGAAGGGTACGCACATGTCCATCGCCAAAGTCATCGAGATCACCGCTTCTTCCGCCACCAGCGTCGAGGATGCGGTGAAGTCCGGCCTGAAGAAGACCGCGGAAACCGTCAAGGGCATCCAGGGCGCTTGGGTCAACGAGATCAAGGTGGTGACCGGCGCCGACGGCTCGATCCGCGAATGGCGGGTCAACCTGCGGATCACCTTCGTCGTCGAGTAGGGCCTGTCAACGCGATTGGCTTCGGCCACGTTGTCGTGTCCGGCCGCCAGGGGGTCGTGCGTGGCGCAGCGGCAGGCTGGCCGCCTGTCCAGGCCGCGCGCGGCCGGCTGGCGGCTGGACACGGCACCCCGGAGGGCCGCGCTTGAATGCGCACGGGGCCGCGTCATCGCTCGGCCATGGATCGACATCCATTCCCTCCCTCTTCCTTGCCCTGCGCACACTCAAGCGCGGCGTGGCCCATGCCAATCGCGTGAACAGGCCCCCAATCGTTTCGCCGGTTACCGTCCGGCGCCGGCGCCGCCGGCGAGCAACGCCTCCAGCTGGCGCAGCTCGGCGTCCTCCTCGGTGCCCAGTGCGGCCAGCGCCGGCACCGAGGCGGCGAGCAGCGCGCGACCGCCGTCGCCATCGCCGGAAAGCACCAGGATCCGGCCGCGCAGCGCGCGCAAGCGATGTTCCCAGCCGGGCGTGGCATCGCCCGCGGTGAGCGCGGTGATGTTGAGGCCGTCCACCGTCTGCAGCGCCTCGCGGTAACGCCCCTCGTCGGCGAGCGACCGGGCCAGCGCGTAGCGGAAGCTGTGCGCGGCCACGTTGTCCTCGCCATACAGCCGGCGCAGTCCGCCCTCCGCCTGGCGCAGGTACTCGATGCCGAGCGCACGGTCGCCGCAGTCGTACTCCTTGAAACCGAGGTTGCCGGTTTCGATCAGCGTGCCCTGGCGCTCCTCCCCGTAGCGGCGGGCCATGCGCTCGCGGACCACGCGCGCGATCGGCAGGGCCTGCTCGCAGCGGCCGGCGTAGTCGTGGATGCTGGCCACGGTGGAGAGCTGGATCAGGGTGGAGTAGTCGTCCGGCCCGAGGATGCGCTCGGTGGTGGCGGCCGCGGCTTCGGCCAGCGGCAGCGCCTCGTCGTATTCACCCAGGCCGCGCAACGCGCGCGCGAGCATGATCCGGTGGCTCGCCATGCGTCCTTCGCCGACGCGGCGCGCATCGAACAGCGGATCGGCGAGGATCGCGCGCAACTGGGCGATCGCGCCCTTGGTGTCGCCCTGGCGCAGGGTGCCGTCGGCCAGGTCGCCGCGGATCGCCACCGCCATCATCGCGTCGTCGGGGCGCAGCCTTCTCTGCAGCTGGTCGGCGCGGCGGTAGGCCTCCAGCGCCGGCGCGACCTGCAGCTGCTGGAAGTGGAACACGCCGCGCGCGTAGGCCGCCTCCAGCGCAAGGTCGCCGTCCTCCCGGAGCCGCGGGCCGGCGGCCGCGTCGGTGGCGTCGAGCAGGGTGCCGGCCTCGGCGATGTGCCCGGGCGTGTTGGCGTAGGCGAGGGTGCGCACCAGGGCGTAACGGGTGGCCAGCGTGAGCGCGTCGCGCGCGCCGAACGCCTGCGCGTAATAGCGCTCGGCGTCGCGCAGGTGGGCGATGCTGCGCTCGCGGTCGCCGAGCGTGCGCCAGGCCTGGCCGAGCGCGGCATGCACGCCGCCGCGCGTGGCGGGATCATCGGGGAAGCGCTCGGCCACCTGGGCCGACGCCTGCTCCAGCACGTCGCGCATGCTCGGTTCGCGCTCGAACGCGGCGCCGCCGGGGCTGAGCGCGCCGAGCAGGTCGTCGCTGAGGAAGCGCGCCACCGCTTCGGCGCGTGCCGCCTGTCCGGTCGCTGCTTCGCGCAACCGCTCGCTGCGGAACCACAGCAGCGAGCTGGCGAGCAGGCCGATGCTGAGCATCGCGATCGTCGCCGCCATCCACGGCCTGCGCGCGCGGGTGCGTTCGAGCGCGCGCTGCGCGCGCAGCGCGGCCTCGGCGTCGCGGGCCAGGCGCGCGGCGTCCTCGCGGCGCGCGTCCAGCGAAGACAGCCGCGCGGTCAGTTCGGCCACGCTGCCCAGACGCCGCGCGGGGTCGCCGTCGGTGGCGCGGGTGATGTCCTCGACCAGCAGCGGATCGTCGATGTCGCGTTCCCAGCCCGGTGCCATCGGCCGGCGCAGGTCGCCGACCAGCCATTGGTAGAGCAGGATGCCCAGCGCGTAGAGATCGCTGCGCACGGTCGGCGGTTGCCCGGCGATCAGCTCCGGCGCGAGGTAGAGCGGCGTGCCCGAACCGTCGCTGCCGCCGGTGCCGGTCAGGGTCAGGCCGAGGCCGGTGATGCCCAGCTCCGCCAGTCGCTCCGGCTGCAGCAGCCGGCTGTTGCCGAAATCGGTGAGGCAGGCCTGCCAGTGGCCGTCCGCGCGCCTGCGCACCAGCACGTTGGCCGGCTTGATGTCCTTGTGCAACACGCCGACCCCGTGCGCCGCGTCGACCGCATGCGCGATCTGCAGGAAGAACGCCAGGCGTTCCGGCCGCGACCAGCCGTCCGGCACGCCCTGCGTCCCGGCCCATTCGCCGAGGGCCTCGCCGCCGTATTCGCATTCGAGGAAGTACGGCTCGGACTCGAAGTTCCAGTCGAGCACGCGCACGAAATCGTCGCGCTCGCCAAGCGTGTCGCGCAGCACGCGCATCAGCGTGGCCTCGCGCTTGATCGCCGACAGCCGCTCGCCGCCGAGGCTGAACTTGAACACGCGCGGCTCGCGGCTGCGGGGCTGCCGGGCCAGCCAGACTTCGCTGCCGAGCGTCTGCCCGAGCGCGCGTTCGAGCAGGAAATGTTCGCGCCCGGGCACCGGCTGCCCCGCCTCGAAGTGCAGTTCGCTGCCCAGCCGCTGGCCGACCGCGATGCGTTCGAGCGGGCCGTCGAAGCGATAGCCGATCCGCGGCACGGTGGCGATGCGGCCCTCGCCACCGGCCTCCAATGCCTTGCGCAGCTTGCCGATCGCGGTGGCCAGCACGTGGTCGACGGTGACCCGCCCGGCCCACACGGTGTCGAACAGCTCCTCCTTGGTCACCACCTCGCCGGCGTGGCGCAGGAGCAGGGCCAGCACCTGCAGCGGCTTGTGCTCGATGTCGACCGGCAGCCCGGACACCCGCAGTTCGTGGCGCGCCTCGTCGAACTCGACGGCATCGAACCGCCAGCGGTACAGGCGCGGGTCGCGCGAAGGGGCAGGCGGCGTCGACATGGTCGGGATCATACCGGCCCCACCGCGCCGTCCATGCGCAGCGCGGTGGCGGCAAGGCCTTGATCCGTCGTGGCTTGAAGGTTTCTTGAGGCCGCCGTGAGGACAGGCCCGGCTGCGGCGGGCACGGTGGCGCCCTGCCGGGTGCGGGTCGTCCGGCGCGACGGGGACCATCACTGAGGGGAGCACGGGCATGGGCAAGGGGACGATCGCGGCACTGCTGCTGGCCGCGCTGCTGGCGGGGTGCGGCGGCGGGCTGAAGGGCACGTTCGAGGACGAGATGGGCATGAGCACGTTCACCTTCCACGGCGGCGGGCGCGTGGTGCAGGCGAGCGAGCTGGCCGGGGTCGAGGTGGAGATGCACTACGAGGTCGACGGCGACAAGGTGCGGATCTCGCACCCCGAAGCGCAGGGCTCGACGATGGTGCTGACGCGGATCGACGACGACACGCTGTCCGGGCCGATGGGCCTGCGCTTCAAGCGCAAGCAGTGAGCACGGGTTTCGACAAGGGGATCGAACGGATGGACACGTGGATGAGGCAGGGCGCGGCGGGGCTCGCGCTGGCGGCGATGCTGACGGCCTGCGGCGGCGGATCGCCGCCCGCGGCGGAGCACGACGCGGACAACGCGGGCACAGCGGCCACGCCGGCCGCCGGATCGTCCAGCTCCGACGCGGGCGCGCCGTCGCCGGCAGGTCCGCCGGCGCCAGCGGCGGCCGCGGCGGACGCCATGCTGGTGGCGCCGGACTGGATGCCGCGCGACTGGGACAGGAACGCCTTCCGCGGCGATGCCTACTCGCGCCAGGACTTCAGCCTGCAGCCGGACCTCGTGCAGAGGCTGCGCCAGGAAATGCAGCTGACCACCCCGTTCACGCTGTGGGCGGTGGCCCACGACACGCTGATCGACGAACGCTTCGAGCCGGTCTGGGTGTGGTGGACCGCGCTGCGTTCGTGCGAGCGCGGCATCCAGATGAGCGAGGACCTGGCCGGCGAGTTCGGCGACCGCGCGCGCGGCAAGGCGGCGCTGACCGCGGCCCGCGAGGACCTCAAGGCCTTCGCCGCCACCCAGCCGCCGGACATCACCCTGCACTTCCTGGCCCAGCTCGGGAAGTGGAACGAGGCGACCGGCAACTTCCCGCTGGTCACCGCGGTGCACTATCGCGCCACCAACCTCGATGCGCGCGAGGTGGAGCGCCGCATCGGGGACTGGTCGACCAACGCCACCGAAGTGCAGCTGGGCTCCGATGCACAGGGGCGCTGGGTGTTGCGGCAGATGCGCGCGCCGGTGGACGACGTGGCCTGCGTCACCGCCGACGGCCAGAAGCTGTACCGCTTCCCGCGGCAGTCGCAGTGGTACGTGGTGTTCGGCGAGGCCGAACGTGGCCTGGGCGGGCTGGTGAACTACCGCCAGGACGCGCAGGTGCCGGCGCCGAACATGAGCCGTGAACAGGCCGCGGCGTTCAGCCAGCGCAACCCGGAGCGCAAGGTGATGGTGTCGATCACCTTCGGCGCGGGCGAACCGGGTTTCGTGGTGGGCGTGGACCATTCCGCGGTGCGCGGGGTGCTGCGGCGCTTCGTGGTGACCGACGCGCTCGACGGCAGCGTGCTGGCCGAACGCGGCAGCGACTGAGCGCGCGGCCCGGCGCCGCGTTCCAACGCCGCCCACGTCACGCGGGGGCGGCATGACACAAGGGGGATCGGATGCAGACGAAGGATGGGGGCGCGAAGCCCGGCGCCGTGCGCCAACGCGTACACGCGACCTGGCCGTGGCTGGCGTGGCTGGCGGTGCTGCTGGCGCCGCTGCATGCGCATGCGCTGGACCGCGGCAAGCAGGTGTTGCTCACGCGCGACGCGCAGGCAACAAGCCTGCTGGCCGCGGTGGAGGACGCGGTGTGGGCGGCCGACGGCCAGGCCGCGGACCGGCCGGTGTACGTGGTCTACAGCACCGAATGCAGCTGGAGCAAGCGCCTGTACGACGAGACCCGGGCGCTGGCGGGCAAGGTGCAGTTGCGCTGGATCCCGGTGGCCGGCCGCCAGGCCGGCGAGGTGGCCGCGCACCGCGACGCGGCCAGCGTGGGCGATGCCTTCGCCGGCCGCGCGGCGCGCGCGCAGGACGCGGCGTCGGCGCGCCGCGCCGTCGAGTTCAATGCCGCGACCATGGACAGCATCACCTACCAATTGCGTCCGCACGACAACTCGCGCACGTTCGCCTTCCCCACGCTCGTGTACCGCACCGCGCAGGGCGTGAAGGTGGTGGCCGGCAATCCGCGCAACCTGGCCGCGCTGCCCGCCGAGGTCCTGCGCGAGCCCGCGAAGGCGGGACTGGTGCCGCTGGGCGTCGAGCTGACGCGCCAGCCGGTGCCCATCGTGCGCAGCCGCAACCTGCCCAAGTGGAGCCACCGCCAGGCGACACCGGTGGTGTTCCGGGTGGCGCCGTCGCCGCGCGCCGCGCCGATCGACGACCTCGAGAAGGACTTCCTGCTGCCCGTGAGCGGCATCGTCGGCGACAGCGGCTGGATCGAGGTGGCGCCGTGGGGAGCGGACAAGCGCAAGACCTACGTGCACGACCCGCTGATGGCGCGCATGGCGCTGCTCGACTTCCGGGTACGGCCGCAGGGCGGGCAATGGCAGGCACCGCGCGCGATCGAAGTGCGCGAGTTCCCGGACGCGGAGGCGCCGGTGCTGGAAACGCTGCGTGCCGGCGAACGCTACCGGCGCAGCGGCGAGGTCGAGATCGGCGGGCGCGTCTGGGACCAGATCGTGCTCTACGTCGACGGCACCGTTGGCTACACCCTGCGTTGAACGCACCACCATCCTCGCCATCGGCCCGGGCCGATGGCGATTCGAACCCCAATCCCTTTCAGGAGGTACCCATGCGCGACCTGCTCTACTTCGACGCGATGATCACCCCGAAGATCATCACCTTCATCTACTGGCTGCTGCTGGCGGCGATCGCGCTGGGCGGGCTGGCGATGCTCGGCGTCGGCTTCTCGCGCGGCTTCGG
>JAIUOJ010000067.1 GCA_020161335.1 Pseudomonadota bacterium | reverse complement strand
GGCCCCGGTCGGGCGGATGCACGCCTGCGCGAGGCGGCCAGGGCGATGGGCGTCGATCCGGCGCGGCTGGTGTTCATGCCCAAGCAGCCGCATCCGGCCTACATGGCGCGCCTGCCGCTGGCCGACCTGTTCCTCGACACCCATCCCTACAACGCGCACACCACCGCGTCCGATGCGCTGTGGGCAGGCTGCCCGGTACTGACCCGGCCCGGCGACACCTTCGCCGCGCGCGTGGCCGGCAGCCTCAACCACCACCTCGGCCTCGACGAGATGAACGCCGGCAGCGACGAGGCCTTCGTCGCCACCGCGGTGGCGCTGGCGACCGACCCCGCGCGCCTGGCCGCGCTGCGCGCGCGGCTGGCGGCGTTGCGCGCGTCGTCGGGGCTGTTCGACATGGCCGGCTTCGCGCAGGACTTCGCCGCGCTCGCGGTCCGCCTCGCACGCGGCGGCGCCGGACCCGCGGCGGGCGGCGACGCCTTGCGGTAGGCTGCGGCCATGAGCGCCTCCGACATCGCCCTCGCCCTCGACATCGCCGTGCTGACGGTGTCCGACAGCCGCACCCTCGCCGACGACAGCTCCGGCGACTACCTCGCCGCCGCGCTGGCCGATGCCGGCCACCGCCTCGCCGCGCGGACGCTGCTGCGCGACGACCGCTACGCGCTGCGCGCGCAGGTCTCGCAGTGGATCGCCGATCCGGGCATCGACGGCATCCTCGTCACAGGCGGCACCGGCTTCACCGGCCGCGACTCCACGCCCGAAGCGCTGCTGCCGCTGCTGGACAAGGAGATGCCCGGTTTCGGCGAACTGTTCCGCGCCCTGTCGTTCGAGGAGATCGGCACCTCGGCGCTGCAGTCGCGTGCATTCGCGGGGCTTGCCAACGGCACCTTCCTGTTCGCCCTGCCCGGCTCCACCTCCGCCTGCCGCACGGCGTGGGAGAAGATCCTGCACGCGCAGCTCGACGCCCGCACCCGCCCGTGCAACCTCGCCACGCTTCGCCCGAGACTGAAGGAAACCCCATGAAGGCTGGACGCCCATGAGCATCGACCAGACCCTGCGCCTGCTGGCCAAGGCCCGCGGCCTGTCCGTCACCGACATCGCCACCGCGATCCCGCGCGCCGGCGTGGCCACCGTTTCGGCGTGGATGCGCGGCGACAAGCTGCCCGGCCGCGAACAGCTCGACGCGCTGGCCAAGGCCTTCGGCGTGCCGGCAGGCGCCCTGCTCGCCGAACTGGCAAGCACGCTGGACCCGGCGCGCACCAAGGGCGAGCACGACCTGCTGGCCGCCTATCGCGCGCTCAACACCCGCCAGCAGGGCGCCCTGCTGGAAGTGGCGCGCAGCATGGCCGGCACCGTGCAGGCGAAGCGCAAGTGAGCAAGCTCAAGCGCAAGGACTACGAGGCCGCGTTCGAACCGATGCAACTCGAACTGGTGGCGATGGCGCGCTGGCTGCAGCACACCGGCAAGCGCCTGCTGGTGATCCTCGAAGGACGCGACACCGCCGGCAAGGGCGGCGCGATCGGCGCGATCTCCGACCAGCTCAATCCGCGCCAGTGCCACGTGGTGGCGCTGCCCAAGCCGACCGAGCGCGAGGCCACGCAGTGGTACTTCCAGCGCTACGTCGCGCACCTGCCGGCGGCCGGCGAGATCGCGCTGTTCGACCGCAGCTGGTACAACCGCGCCGGCGTCGAGAAGGTGATGGGCTTCGCCAGCGACGCGCAGGTCAAGGCCTTCCTCGCCCAGGCACCGGTGTTCGAGAAGCAACTGGTCGACGACGGCATCCTGCTTTTCAAGTACTGGCTGTGCTGCGACCAGGCGCAGCAGGAGACGCGCTTCGCCGAACGCCTGGACGATCCGCTCAAGCGCTGGAAACTGTCGCCGATCGACCTGCAGGCGCGCCTGCGCTACGACGACTACACCCGCGCCCGCGAGGCCATGCTCAAGGCCACGCACACCCGGTACGCGCCGTGGACGCTGGTGGACTTCAACGACCAGCGCCGCGGCCGCCTCACCCTGGTCCGCGACCTGCTGGACCGCCTGCCCGACACCCATGTCCCGCCACCCGACCTCGAACTGCCGCCGCTGCCGGGCAAACCGGCGAAGGAACGTTACGGCGCGCTCAAACCGCTGAAGCCGTTCAAGGCCTGATCGCCATGCGCTGCGTGCTGCTGGCCGCGCTGTGCATCGCGCCTGCGATGGCGGGCGCGCAGGACCGCGACGCCGGCGGCGAACCGGCACCGCCCGGCGTGCAGGCGACCGAGCTGGCGCCGGTGCGCGTGATCGGGCGGCGGCCACCGACGGATCCGTTCGCGTTCCGCAACCCGGTCGAGGTCGAAGGCACGGTGTTCTCGCGCGCCTGGGACGAATCGCCGAGCCTCGAGGAAGTCGGCATGCGCGGCGGCTACGTGCAGCTCGGCATCATCAAGGGAATCGAGCTGGCCGGGAAAGGCATCCGCAAGCTGCCCGGCTGGACGCAACAGATCAACGATGCGCAGGCCCGCCCGCCGCCGCTCGACGAGGCCCAGGCCGCGCGCGCGGCGCGGCTGCATGCCGAGGCGGGCGCTTCGTCGATGCCGTAGCCGGCATCGCGCGACGACCACGCCGGCGCGGTCGCTTCAAGGCGACGGCGCGTCGCCGCGATCCGCGAACAGCCAGCGCATGCCGGCGCGGTCGCTGTTGCCGATGTCCGCGGCATGGGTGCCGCCCGGGATCGTGATCGCGTGCAGCGCCCACGGCGCATCGCGTCCACGCCGCGCATCGAACCACGCCAGCGCTGCTTCGCGCAGCGGCGGCCGATCGTGCCCGCCGCTGGCCACCACCAGGCCGAGGTCGTGCCGCGTCGCCGCGGCCGGCGCCCGGAACAGGCGCTCGCGCCCCGGGTCGAAGGCGGGATTGCTGGCGATGCGGCCCCAGAACAGGTCGGGATCGACGAACGCCGAATACAGCACGACCTGCCCGCCGCGGCGCTGGCCGACCAGCACGCGGCGCGCGGGGTCGACGCGATAGCGACGCTCCACCTCGGGCAGCAGTTCCGTGCGCAGGAACGCGAGGAACGCATCGGCGCCGCCCTGCCCCTCGCCGGCACCGGCCGCGGGCGGCGAGAAATCCAGCCCGCGCCGGTTCACCGCCGGATCGAAGCCGCCGTAGGCGATGCCGACCACCACCGCTTCGGGCAGCGCGTCGTCGTCGTGCAGGAACAGGTGGGTCGCGGCGAGGATCGGGAACAGCGAATCGCCGTCGAGCAGGTAGACCACCGGAGAGCGCGTCGTCGGAGCGGCGGCGTAGCCTTCGGGATAGCGCACGTCGACTTGAAAGCCGCAACCGAGTGTGGGTGACGCCTGCACGAAATAGTCGCCCTTCAGCGCCGACAGATGATCAAGCGGCACGACCGGATGAACGCTTGTGCCCGGCGACGCCGCCGACAACGGCGCGGCCACGCACGCCAGCAGCCACGGCACGAGGCACGCGCCGCGCTGCGCGATGCGGCGGCGCGCCGGCGTACATCCCGCCACGCCGCGGGATTCAGCCGAGGGAAAAGCCATGCATCGGCTCCAGGTCCACGCCGTCCTCGCGCACCACCGCCGACACCCGCGCCAGCGGCGGGCCGTGCGCCAGCCAGCCTGCCAACGCATCGATCGCGTCCGCGCTCCCCGCGGCCTGCACTTCCACGCGGCCGTCGTCGAGGTTGCGCGCGTGGCCCGACAGGCCAAGCGCCAGCGCCTGCGCGCGGGCGCCGGCGCGGAAGAACACGCCCTGCACCCGTCCTTCGACGAGAAAGCGCGCCGCCGCCATCACGCCTCCAGCTTGGGCCCGCCGTTGTTGGCGATCGCGGTCTCGATCTCGCGCGCGGTCACCGGACCCAGGAACTGGCGCGCAACCTTGCCGTCGGGCGCGATCAGGTAGGTCATCGGCAGTCCGCGCGGCGTCTCGAAATCGGCCGGCGGGGAATACACGTCGATGATCGCGACCGGATAGACCACCGGGTGCTCCTTGAGGAAGGCCTGCATGTCCTCCGGCGCGATCTCCTCGTAGGCCAGGCCGACGGTGACGATGTGCTCGCGCATCGCGTCGAGCGCCGACAATTCCGGCATCTCCTTCAGGCAAGGCGAGCACCAGGTCGCCCAGAAGTTCACCACCACCCACTTGCCGCGATGCTCGGCGAGGTCGAAATGGCCGCCATCGACGGTGTCCACGCTGAGCGTCGGGATCTCCGGCTTGGCCGCCTCCTCGGCAGGCGCGGCCTCGGTGGCGGGCGTGGCGGGTGGCGCATCGACGGCGGCGGTGGCGGCCGGCGCCTGGTCGGCCGCCGGCTTGCACGCGGCCAGCAGCAGGACAAGCAGGCCAGTGGCGATGATCGAAGCCTTGCCGGGGATCGAAGCGTTCATGCGGGGTCCTTGGGATCCGGATAGAGATGGGCGAGGTTGCGCTTGAGCAGGTCGCGCAGCGGCAGGCGCAGGTCGTCGAGCGCAGCCACCGCGGCCTGCCCGAGCGCATCGTCGCGGCACGGCAGCCAGGCTTCGGCCACCGGCACGCGCAGCTGGCAGGCTTCGTACAGGTCGGCGAGCGTGACCGTGTCGAGGTCGCGCGCCAGCAGCCATTCGCCGGTTTCCGCGCGCTGCACCAGCTGGATCACCCCCAGCTGCGCCAGCAGGTCCTGCAGCAGGTTGTCGGTGAGCATCGGCTCCAGCGCGAGCATCTGCTCGGTGTGCAGGCCGCGTCCTTCGCGCCGCGCCTCGGCGAACCGGCCCAGCAGGCGCAGCACGCCGTACATCTCGAACCCCAGCGGCAGGCGCATCGACGCCGGCTGGTAGCGGAAGGCGGAAATCGCCGACGCGAACGACGCGCCGAGCAGCACCGCGACCCAGCACAGGTAGATCCACAGCAGCAGGATGGGCAGCGCGGCCAGTGCGCCGTAGAGCTTCTGGTAGGCGTTGAAGGTGCCCAGGTATGCGCCCAGTCCCCATTTCACCAGTTCCAGCAGGGACACCGCCAACAGCGCGCCGGCGAAGGCGTGGCCAAGCGCCACGGTCCGGTGCGGCACCACGCGGTAGATCGCGGTGATCGCCAACAGTTCGACCAGGGTCGGCGACAGGCGCAGCGCCAGCCCGGTCAGCGCCTGCCCTTCGCTGCTGCTGAAGATCGGCAAGGCGAACACCCACGCCGACAGCGCCAGCGACGCGGTCGCCAGCAGCGCGCCCAGGGTGAGCACGGTCCAGTACACCAGGAACCGCCCCAGCTTCGGCCGCGACGACGGCACCCGCCAGATCTGGTTGAACGTCGCCTCGACGCTGTTGAGGGTGATCAGCAGCGACACGATCAGGCCGATCGCGCCGGCGACGGTGAGCTTGCCGGCATTGTCGAGCAGCGCGATCAGCGTGTCCTTGACCGCGCTGGCGGCGCTGGGCACGAAGTTGGAGAAGATGAACTCGGTGAGCTGGTCGCGCCATTCGCCGAACATCGGGAACGCCGCCAGCACGCCGAAGACCACGATCGCCAGCGGCACCAGCGCGAAGATGGTGGTGTAGGCCAGCGCCGCGGCCGCCTGGAACAGCCGGTCGTCGAGGAAGCGGCGCGCGAGGAAGCGGGCGAAGGTGCGCACCCGCTCGCGGTCGCGCAAGCGCTCCATCCACAGATTGACCGTCGACAGCGGCTCCATCGTGCGAAGCGTAGCAAAGCCGGTGGCCGATGCCGGTGAGCGGGCCGGCAAAGCCTGTCAAACTAGGCGGCATCCCCGGGAGGCGCGCATGCCGGACATCCTCGTGCTCTATTACAGCCGCAACGGCTCGGTCGCGCGCCTGGCGCGGCAGATCGCGCGCGGCGTGGGCGAGGTGCCGGGCATGGCCGCGCGCCTGCGCACGGTGCCGCCGGTGGCGGCGGCGACGGCCACCGCGGTGCCACCGGTGCCCGAAGACGGCGCGCCCTACGTGGTGCCCGCCGACCTCGCCGAGTGCGCGGGCCTGCTGCTGGGCAGCCCCACGCGCTTCGGCAACATGGCCGCGCCGCTGAAGCACTTCATCGATGGCCTCGGCGCGGAATGGGCGAGCGGCACCCTGGTCGGCAAGCCGGCGGCGGTGTTCACCTCGACGGCGACCCAGCATGGTGGCCAGGAATCGACCCTGCTGTCGATGATGCTGCCGCTGCTGCACCATGGCTGCGTGATCGCGGGCATCCCGTTCACCGAGCCCCTGCTCAGCAGCACGCGCAGCGGCGGCACGCCCTACGGCGCCAGCCACGTCGCCGGCGGCGCGGACGATCCGACACCGACCGACGACGAAGCCGCGCTGGCGCGCGCGCTCGGACGCCGCGTGGCGCAACTGGCGGCGAAGCTGGCGTGATGCCCGCGCCGCGCCACCCGCGCTGGACGCTGTCGGCCGGCCTGCTGGCGCTGGCGGCACTGTACCTTTGGTGGTTCCGGGACAGCGCGCACCTGGTAGCGGCGCTGCTGGTGTTCGTGCTGCCGATCGCGCTGCTGCTGCCGTTCACGCTGCTGGGCAGCGCGCGCGCGGCGTTCTGGGCCGGCGTGCTGGGGCTGCTGCTGTTCTGCCACGGGGTGATGATCGCCTGGTCGGAACCGGCGCAGCGCCTGCCCGCACTCGCCGCGACCGCGCTGTCGGTGCTCGTGGTGTTCGCCTCGAGCTGGCCGGGGCTGCGCGCGCGGTTCGGTCGACGCGGATGAAGGCGCTGCTGGCCATCGCGCTGTCCGCATGCGCGCTCGTGCCATCGGCGCCCGCGCCTGCCGTGGAAGTTGCGCCATCGTGCAAACCGGTCGCCGTCGAGTCCGCGCGCAATCGTGACGGCAGCGTCCTGTCGGTGCGCACCGAATGCCCGGACGAGGGGACACGGTTGTTCGTGATCGAGCTGCAGTGTCCCGGCGGCGCGACCTGCGATCGGCTCGAGGTCGAACAGTCCGTGGAGGAATCGTCGACAGGCAGCGCTTCCGTGCGCGACCTCGCGGGCGACGGCAGGTACATGGTGGAAGTGCGCGGCAGCTGTGGCGCCGGACCCAACTGCGCGGGCGACCTGTACGGCGTGTCCACGGGCGGCCACTCGCTGATGCACTTCTTCAGCGGCGGCTATGCCGACATCTCCGTGCGCGATGGCTGGCTGGTTGAAAGCGGGCGCGCAAGCTGCTGCAGCTGGGAGTTCCACCTGTGGAAACTCGACGCCGCACGCGGGCTGCCGCTGCAGTACGACAACATGGATCTGATGGCGCAGGTCGGCGTCCTGTTCGGCGAAGGCGGTGTAGACGAGCGGTTCGACTGCCGTTTCACACGCTCCAATGGCGACTCGATCCGCGTGGTCGAGCCGCCCTCGGACGCGCTGGAGGAGCTGTGCACGATCTATGGCGATGACTATGTCCTTGCCCCACCCGATCCCCTATCCGACCCGGCGCCCGTTCCCGGCGATGACGGGCACACGCTGGAGCACTGAAATGGATGAACTGCTGATCGTCACCACCGGCGGCACGATCGACAAGATCTACTTCGACGACAAGTCGGACTACCAGATCGGCGATCCGCAGATCGGGCGCATGCTGGAGGAACTGGGCGTGGCGTTCCGCTTCAGCGTGATCCCGATCCTGCGCAAGGACTCGCTGCACCTGGGCGATGCCGACCGCGAGCTGGTGCGCGCCACGATCGCCGCGCAGCCGGCGCGCCACGTGCTGGTGACCCATGGCACCGATTCGATGATCGCCACCGCGCAGGTGCTGGCCTCGATCCCGGGCAAGACCATCGTGCTCACCGGGGCGTTGAGCCCGGCGCGCTTCCGCGGCTCGGATGCGGAATTCAACATCGGCACCGCGGTCGGCGCGGTGCAGTCGCTGCCCGAAGGCGTGTACATCGCCATGAACGGCCGCATCTGGGACCCGGCCAGGGTGCGCAAGAACGTCGACGCCAACCGCTTCGAAGCCGCCGGCTGACGCGACGCGGCGCGCGTCAGTCGCGCGGCCGCATCGGCATCGTGGGCTGGACCGGGTCGATGCCCATCATCTGATCGACCTCGATGTACTCGACGTCCGGATCGCTGGAGAACGCCTTCATCAGCGCCGAGGCCCCGGCGCGATCGAGCGCGCGATCAACCTCGAACAGGTCCGCCTGTACGCCCAGACGCCGCTGCCAGGTCGCCACCAGCGGCGGCAACGCGCCGGCCTTCGCCGCGGTCCGCGCGATGCGCGACTGCGCGTCGGCCGGATCGCCGGCGGCGGCACTGCCGTCGCGATAGCGGACGATGAAGCGCTGGAACGGCCCTTCGCCCTGCAGCGTGGAGGCCTGCGCGTCCTGCACCGGCCCGTCCTTGCGCTCGGCGGCGTTCACCACGCCGCTCCCGCCGCCGGGCGCGGCGCAGGCGGCGAGCAGGCACGACAGCAGCGCGACCGGCCATGCGCGTCGTTGCCACGGGAACAGGCGTGCCATCGGCGGAATCCTCGCGGGGTCATTGCCCGGATTGTAGTCGCCCGGGCCCGGGGCGCTTCGTGAAGCCCGGATCGTCCCGCCCCCGGAAAAGAGCGACCCCGGACATGCCGGGGTCGCCGTGGGCCTCGCGGATGCCGGGGCATCCGTCGTCCCGGGTCAGAACGTGATGCTCCAGCGGTTCAACGTTCCGGTATCGGCGGACGCGTTGTCGGACACGCGCAGGTTCCACGTGCCGTTCTTGGGCTCGCTCGACAGGTCCACCGTGTAGGTGGCGTTGATGTCGTCGTTACTGCCGCCGGTACGGTTGTGCAGCACGTACTGGCTGCCGTCCGGCGCGACCAGGGTGACGATCAGGTCGCCGATCCAGGTGTGCGTGATGTTCACGTAGACCTGGGTCTGGGCCGAGGCGTTGCCACTGGCGCCGGACACGGTGATCGGGCTGCTGACGCCCGCGGCACTGTTGTCCGGGATCGGGTACGCGGTGTTGTTGCCGTAGGTCTCGCTCATGCCATGGGTGGCGACCAGGCGCACGCCGGAATACGCGGTCTCGCCGCGCAGCAGCACGTAGTAGATGCCCGGTTCCGGATCGGCGATCACGATCGTCTCGTTGTTGCCGGGACGGGTGGAGCGCCAGTCGGACGCCGCCGCGGTCGGCACTTCGTCGAGGCTGGCGTAGAGCGAGACGTTGCCGCTGCCGGAGTAGGTGCGGATCGTCAGCGGGCCGGTCGCGTTCTCCGGCACCACCAGGCGGTACAGCGTTCCGCTGCCGGCCGCGCCGGACAGGCCGGACACCACCACGCCATTGCTCAGGTCGATCGCATCCGGCACGGAGGCGACGCTGACCGTGGCGGTGTGGGTGTCGCTGTTGCCGTCCTCGTCGGTGACCGTCAGCCCGACGGTGTAGGTGCCGTCGGCGGCATAGGTGTGCACCGGGTTGGCGTCGGTCGAGGTGTTGCCGTCACCGAAGTCCCACGCGCTGGCGAGCGTGTCGCCGTCGTCGGTCGAGGTGTTGGCGAAGGTCACCGTCAGCTCGTCCGCGGTCCAGGTGAAGCCGGCGACCGGCAGCGTCGGGTCGGTCGGGGTGGAGTCGAGGCCGTCGATGAACTGCGCGCCCGTGCCCGCCGGATCCAGCCAGTTGCTCAGGCGGTTGCTGTTGGCGCCGCCGCCGGTCCAGGAGGTGAACACGCGGCCGTACCAGTCGATGTGGCCGTTGGTGCCGACCGGGCCGCTGGTGGTGCAGGAGGCGTAGCCGCCGTGCAGCTGGCCGATGACGCGCCCTTCCGGGCTGTACAGCGGCGAGCCCGAGGAGCCGCCCTCGGTGGTGCCGGGATGGTTCCACCACACGTACAGGTGGCTGTCGCCCGTGGCGCCGAGGTAGCCCTCGATCCGGGTCGGGTTGCTGGAATGGGTGATGCGCTTTTCCGCCACGCGCGGATGGTGGATGCCGGTCGCGCCGGGGGGTGCGATGTCACGGCGGTCCCAGCCCGACCAGTACAGGTTGAACGCCTCGTTGGCCGGCGTGTCGAGCTCCAGCAGGGTGAAGTCCGAGCTTGCGTAGCTGGCCAGCGGCACGGCGCCGGTCTGGTTCTGCGCCAGGCTGCCGTCGCCGTTGGCCCCGCTCTCGGCGCTGCCCGGGGTGCGGCAGGTGGAGTTCTGGTAGTTCCAGTACACCACGATGCTGGCGGCCGCCGACTCGGTGCCCATGCTGCAGTGGTTGGCGGTCAGGAAATACATCTTGTGGTCGTTGGCGGTGTTGTTCACCAGCGAGCCGCTGCAGTAGAACGTGCCGAAGCGCGAGTACGCGCCGACCGAGCGGATCTGGTTGCGCCAGCCGTCGCCGGCCGGGCAGACCACGTCGATGTTGCAGCTGCCGGACACGCCCGCCGGCTGCACCAGGTCGGCACCACGGCGAGCCAGCCCTTCGAAGCCGACGTAGTCGTGGTTGACGCTGGTCAGGCGCAGCTTGAGTTCACCGGCCCGCGCCTTCGGCACGACCACCTCGATCACGGCCTGGTCGCCGGGCACCACCGGCGTCCACAGCACGCCGCTGCGCTTGTTGTCGGCGCTGGTGAAGCTGCGGATGAGGTCGGGGCTGGCGTTGCTCTTCAGGCCGGCCGGATACACCAGCAGGCGCCCGCCCTCGGGCATGTGGTACTGGCTGAAGCCGAAGTTGAGCGACAGCGCGTCCTTGGACTGGATGCGCATGCGCCAGACGAGATTGTCGCCGGCCACGTCCCAGTCGCCGGACGTCGCCGGCGAGATGTCGACCGCGAGCGGCGCGGCGAAGCGCACCGGTGCGTTGGCCAGCTTGGCCGAACGCCGCAGGTCCTCCGCACGCAGGCGCGCGACATCGACGCCGGGCATGCTGCGCACCTCCACCGTGTGTTCCGCGGGGAGTCTGTAGCTGAAGGCTGCGGGTCGCGCGTCGCTCGGTCCGGCCTGGGCCGCACCGGCGAACATCGCTCCCGCAATGATCGCACCGGTAATCCATTTCATCGCTTCACTTCCTCTCTCATCGGCTTTCGCCACCAGAAAAAACGGCACTCCGGTCGCCCGGAGTGCCGTGCCACAAGCCATCCACATCGATCGCGGACGCGGGTCGCATCAGAACGTGATGCTCCAGCTGTTGATGTAGCCGGTGTCGCCGGCCGCGTTGTCCCTCACCCGCAGCCGCCAGGTGCCGTTGATCGCCTCGCTGGACAGGTTCACCGTGTAGGTCGCGATGATGTTGTCCGTGCCGCCGCCGGTACGGTTGTGGAGGACGTACACGCTGCCGTCCGGCGCCACCAGGTCGACCTTGAGGTCGCCGCGGTAGGTATGCCGGATGTCCACCGCCACCGGCGTGCTGGCCGGCGCGTTGCCGCTGCGCCCGCTCACCGCGATCGGGCTCTCGACCGTGCTGTTGTCGCTGATCGGGTAGTCGGTACCGTTGCTGTAGGTCTGCGCGCCGCCCCCGCCGCCGGCGGTGTAGCTGGCGGTCAGCGTCACCCCGGAGAAGCTCGAATAGCCGTTGAGCATCACGTGGTAGGTGCCGGCCTGCGGCGTCGCGAACGAACAGCTTTCGGTGTTGCCGGCGCGGTACGGGCGGCAGTCGTAGGTGCCCGTGGTCGGCGCCGACCCGTAGCGCACGTACAGGTCGGCGTCGCCGCTGCCGCCCGTGGTCGAGACCACCAGGTTGCTGGCGCCCGCCGGCACGCTGATCGTCCAGAACTGCTGGCTGGCCGAGGCGCCGGAGATGCCGGTCACCGGCACCCCGTTCTGCAGCACGCTGCCGCCGCCCGCGACGCTGACCGTGACCGCCGCGCTGCGCGCGTGGGTGGCGCCGTCGTCGTCGGTGACGGTGAGCGTGACCGTGTAGGTGCCGGCCGCGGCGTAGGTCTTGGACGGGTTGGCCGCGGTGGACGTGGTGCCGTCGCCGAAGTTCCAGCTGCGCGAGGCGATGCTGCCGTCGCTGTCGGTCGAGGTGTCGGTGAACTGCACCGTGAGGCCGCTGGCGGACGAGCTGAAGTTGGCGACCGGCGGATTGTTGGCCGGCGTGCCGCCCATCACCGCGGTGACCGCTGCATTCGCGTCGATGATGCCGGCGCCGATGGGCTGGCTGGGCGTCGCCGGGAACGCGCGCGCGGTCTGCTTGATGATCGTCTCGATTTCCGCCGGCGTTTTCGGCGTCGACGCCGCGGCCTGCATCAGCGCGACCACGCCGGCGACGTGCGGCGTCGCCATCGACGTGCCGCTGTTGTTGGCGTACGACGGCGTGGATCCGGAACGATAGGTCGACAGGATGCTGGTGCCGGGCGCGGAGATGTCGATCAGCGCGCCGTAGTTGGATGCCTGTCCGCTGGTCCAGATCGAACGCGCGCCGTTCTGGTCGTTGGCCGCCACCGAAATGATGTTGTTGCAGTTGGCGGGCGACGCGCCGGAGACGTTGACGTTGCTGTTGCCGGCGGCGATGACCACGGTGCTGCCGCGGCCGACTGCGGCGTTGATCGCGTTCTGGTAGGTGCTGCTGCACGCGCCGCTGCCACCGAGGCTGAGGTTGATCACTTCCGCCGGATTGGTGTTCGCGGGGACGCCCGACACCGTGCCGCCGGACGCCCACGCGATCGCGTCGACGATGTCGGAGGTGCTGCCGTAGCCGCCGTTGCCGAGCACGCGCAGGTGCAGCAGTTTCGCGTTCGGCGCCGTGCCCGCCACGCCGGTGCTGTTGTTGGTCACCGCCGCCACCGTGCCGGCAACGTGGGTGCCGTGCAGGACGCCGGAGACATCGGTGGGATCGGAATCGCGGCCGTTGCCGTCGCCCGATCCGCCGTTTCCGGACGTGGTCGAACTGATGAAGTCATAGCCGCCGACCGAATTCGCGTCGAGGTCGGGGTGCGCAATGATGCCGCTGTCGATGATCGCGACGACGACGCCGGCGCCGAGGGACTTGTCCCAGGCCTGCTCGGCGCGGATGCCGCCGGCGGCGCTGAAGAAGCCCCACTGCTCGGCGTAGCGCGGATCGTTGGGCGTCATCAGCGCGCGCATCAGCTGGTCGACCTCGACGTACTCGACGTTCGGGTCCGCGGCCAGCTGGCGCATGAGGGTTTCGGCGTCGACGCGGTCGAGCTTGCGGTTGACCCGGATCACGTCGGCGCCGACCGACAGCCGGCGTTCGTGCGCGACGCGCAGCGCCCCGGCGCGGGCACCGGCCGAACGCAACGCCGGCGAGCCGTTGACGAGCGCCTGCGCCGCGTTGTCGAGCCCGCGCGTGCGCAGCGCCGCATCCGCGTGTTCCGGCGCGCCCGCCTTGTACTTCACGATGAACTGGTCGAACGCGGTGTCGGACTGCAGGCCTGCCAGATCGACCCGCCCGGCGGACGCCGGCGCAGCCAGGGCACAGGACAAGCCAATCGCGGTGGCAACGGCGAGCGCATGCTTCCGCAGGCGCCCAAGGGTGACATCGGACATCGGGTTACTCCCCAACCGAAAGCGCCGCGTTCGCGGCATGTGCCGGCCGACTTGCTGTGCAGGGAAGTGCGTGCATCGAGAACGGGACCTCCCTGTGCATTCGGGTTCCGGCGCCTGTGCGGACTGACGCAACCTGACCGCAAACTGACGCTACACGACACTTCCGATGTGCCGCAACCCGAGTATGGAGACGGGTTCTCACATGAAATTGTGAGATTCGTCACATTTCAGGAAAGTGAGCCATTCAGGTTGGAACTTCCGGGCGGACGCTGGCGCGCGCGCGGCCAGGCTCCTCCTGCAGCACCCGTCTACCGGCCAGCCGGGCCCGCGAACGGACAGGCCGCCACGCGACATGGGGGTGGGCGGGAGGGCGGTCGACGTCCCCGGATCCTTCGACCCATCGACGCGAAACGGCGCGAGGCCGCGCGTGGCGACGTCCCCGGGGCGACGTCGCGAGGCCCGGCGCGGGCCCTACAGCATCCCGGTTTCGAGCCGCGCTGCCTCGGACATCATGGTCCGGTTCCACGGCGGGTCGAACACCAGTTCGACGTCGGCTTCGCCGACGGTCGGGATCAGCTCCAGCTTGCTGCGCACGTCCTCGACCAGGATGTCGCCCATGCCGCAGCCGGGCGCGGTGAGGGTCATCTTGACGTCCACCGTGCGCTGGCCGTCGCCGACCGGTCGCACGGTGGCTTCGTAGACCAGGCCAAGGTCGACCACGTTGATCGGGATTTCCGGATCGAAGCAGGTGCGCAGCTGCTTCCAGACGAGCTGTTCGACCGCCGCATCGTCGGCGCCGTCGGGCAGCTCCAGCGGCTGCGGCGGTTCCTTGCCGATGGCGTCGGCGTCGCGCCCGGCGATGCGGAACAGGTTACCTTCGACGAACACCGTCCAGCTGCCGCCGAGCGCCTGGGTGATGTAGCCCACGCTGCCGGCCGGCAGGGTCACGGTTTCGCCCTGGGGCACCATGACAACGTCGCAATCGCGCTCGAAGCGCACGGGTTCGCTGCTGCGGGAATACATGCCGGGGAGATGGGGGCGTGGACGGTTCGCCCAAGGCCGGCATTGTATCGTCGCGGGCCGGTATGCTGGCCGGCCCCGCCGCAACGATGCTTCCTGCATGACGCTACGCGCCTCCCCCGCCAAGCCGCTGTTCGCGGCCGGCCTCCTGCTGCTTGGCAGCCTCGGCGCGGCCGCGGCCTGGGTGCTGGTGGCGATCGCGCTGGACAGGCAGGGCAGCTGGATGGCGCTGGTGGCGGCGGTCGACGCCGCGCTGATCGTGCGCCTGGTGCGCCTGCGCCCGGGCCCGGCGCGCGCGGCCTGGGGCGTGCTGGCGACGCTGCTGGCGATCGTCGCGGCCAACTGGGGCATCGTCGCCGCGTGGATGGGGCGCGGACTCGGCCTGATGCCGTGGGAGTCGATGCTCAAGCTCGGGCCGGAGTTCGGCTGGCTGCTGGTGCGGCTGGGCAACCAGCCGACCGACCTGGCGTGGCTGGCGGCCTCCGTGGTGGTGGCCGCCGTCGCCTGCCGCTGACGCTGCTCGCGCCGCAAGGCGCCTGGCGCTTGCCTCAGTGCCCGCCGTCGAGCGCCTTCAGTTCGCTGACCAGCGCGTTCGCCATCTCGGCGCCGTCGCCGTACAGCATGCGCGTGTTGTCGGCGTAGAACAGCGCATTCTCGATGCCGGCGAAGCCCGTGCCCTTGCCGCGCTTGATGACGATGGTGTTCTTCGAATTGACCACGTCGAGGATCGGCATGCCGTAGATCGGGCTGGCCGGATCGGTCTTGGCGACGGGGTTCACGACGTCGTTGGCGCCGATCACCAGCGAGACGTCGGTATTGGCGAACTCGGGGTTGATGTCGTCCATGTCGGCGATCAAGTCGTAGGGCACGCCGGCCTCGGCCAGCAGCACGTTCATGTGCCCGGGCATGCGCCCC
>JAIUOJ010000066.1 GCA_020161335.1 Pseudomonadota bacterium | reverse complement strand
CTGCACGAACGCAAGGTCTGCGTGACTGTCTGGGAAGACGGCTTCCGGCTGGGCAGCACGATGGAATTCTCGGGCCACGACACCACGCTCAACCGCCGCCGGCTGGATGCGCTGGAGCGTGGCGCGCGCGAGTACCTGCGCGAGCCGGTCGGCGCGGCAAAGCGCGAGGAGTGGTATGGCTGGCGCCCGCTGTCGTGGGACGACCTGCCGATGATCGGGCGCGCCCCCGGCCACGACCACCTGTGGCTGGCGACCGGGCACGGCATGCTCGGCGTCAGCATGAGCCCCGCGACCGGGCGCCTGGTCGCCGAGCTGCTCAGCGGCGACGCGCCGCACATCGATCCAGCGCCCTACGCACCGGCCCGCTTCGCATGAACACCACCGCGCCGCTCGAATTCGATCTGGTCGTGCTCGGCGGCGGCAGCGGCGGGCTGGCCGGCGCCTTCCGCGCCGCGCAGCACGGCGCGCGCGTGGCGCTGCTGGAGCCGGGCGAACTGGGCGGCACCTGCGTCAACGTTGGCTGCGTGCCGAAGAAGGCGATGTGGCTGGCGTCGGACATCGCCGGCCATCTCGCGCTGGCGGCGCGCATGGGCTTCGACGTGCACGGTTCCCTGCGGCTGGACTGGCCGGCGTTCATCGCCGATCGCCAGCGCTACATCCACGGCATCCACGAAAGCTATCGTCGGCGCCTGGACCAGGCCGGCATCGCGCTGATGCCCGCGCGCGGGCGCCTGCACGACGCGCACACCGTGGAATGCGCGAACGGCACGCGCCTGCATGCCGCGAACGTGCTGGTGGCGACGGGGTCCAGTCCGCGCCGTCCCGAGGTGCCCGGTGCGCAGCTGGCCGGCGTGTCCGACGATTTCTTCGGCTTCTGCGAAGCGCCCGAAAGCGTGGCGCTGGTCGGCGGCGGCTACATCTCGGTGGAGCTGGCCGGCGTGCTGCAGGCGCTCGGCAGCCGCGTCGACATCTTCGCGCGCGGCCCGCGCCTGCTCGGCCACGCCGACGGGGAGCTTGTGCTGCAGCTGCAGGAGAACTACCGCCAGCAGGGCGTCGGCATGCATTTCGACTACCGGCTGGCGGCGATCGAGCAGGGTGCCGGCGGCCTGCGCCTGCGCGACGGCGACGGCCAGGCCTGCGGCGACTACGCGCAGGTGATCGTCGCGGTCGGCCGCGGCGCCAACACCGATGGCATCGGCCTGGCCGAGGCGGGCGTGGCCCTGGATGGCGATGGCAACATCGTGGTCGACGCCTACCAGCGCAGCAGCGTGCCGCATATCGTCGCGGTCGGCGACGTCACCGGCCAGGCGACGCTGACGCCGGTCGCGATCGCCGCCGCGCGGCGGGCGATGGACCGCGTGTTCGGCGGGCGGGTCGACGCGAAGCTCGACTATGACGACATCCCGACCGTGGTCTTCGCGCATCCACCGCTGGCCGGCGTGGGCCTGACCGAGGCGCAGGCACGCGTGCGCCACGGCGACGACGTGCACGTGTTCCGCAGCACTTTCCGGCCGATGCTGCAGGCGCTGGCCGACCGGCCGCAGCACAGCCTGTTCAAGCTGGTCTGCGTCGGCGAGACGCGCCGCGTGGTGGGCATCCACCTGCTCGGCGAGGGCGCCGACGAGATCCTGCAGGGCTTCGCGGTGGCGCTGAAGAAGGGCATCACCCTGGCCGACCTGCACGACACCGTGGCCATCCACCCGACCAGCGCCGAGGAAGTGGTGCTGATGCGCTGACAGGCACCGGTGCCGGCCCCGCATCGCACTACAATCACGGCATGGACCTCTTCACCCTGCATCGCGGCGGCACCCCGCTGCTGGTCAGCGTGCCGCACGACGGCACCCACCTGCCCGCGGACATCGCCGCGCGCATGACGCCGGGCGCGCGGCGCGTGCCCGACACCGACTGGCACATCGCCAGGCTGTACGCCTTCGCGAAGCAGCTCGGCGCATCGATGATCGTGCCGACGCACTCGCGCTACGCGGTCGACCTCAATCGCGGCGAGGACGACGTGTCGCTGTATCCCGGCCAGAACACCACCGGCCTGTGCCCGGTGGTACGTTTCAGCGGTGAGCCGGTGTACCTGCCGGGGCAGGTGCCCTCGGAGGACGAGGTGCGCGCCCGAGTCGAGGCCTACTGGCGGCCCTACCACGTGGCGCTGCGCGACGAGATCGAGCGCATCCACGCCGCGCACGGTCGCGTCGTGCTGTGGGAAGGCCATTCGATCCGCGGCGAACTGCCGTTCCTGTTCGAGGGCCGCCTGCCTGACCTCAACCTCGGCACCGCCAGCGGCACCAGCGCGACGCCGGCGCTGCAGCAGCGCCTGGAAGCGGTGCTCGCCGGCCAGTCGCGCTACGACTGGGTGCACAACGGCCGCTTCAAGGGCGGCCACATCACCCGCCACTACGGCGACCCGGCGCGCGGCATCCAGGCGGTGCAGCTGGAGGTCAGCCAGCGCATCTATATGGACGAGGACAGCTTCGCCTGGGAAGGCGCGCGCGCCGCTGAGGCGCAGCCGGTGATCCGCGCGCTGCTGGCCGAGGCGTTGCGTCCGGCCTGAGCGTTCGCGCGGGGCGCGTGCAGGCCCTCCTGCGTGCGCGACCTTTACCCGCCCGGCCGCTGGCGGCATAGTCGCCCCGAATCGAGGCTGCGCCGCAGGCAGAAGCCTGCGGCGGCGGCGATCGTCGTATTGGCACCAACCTCCGACCGGGAGCCGGCGTGACATCGAGTAATGCAACGGGGACGACCCGCGCACCGAAGGCGCGTGAAGGACGCGCGGTGTATCCGCACATGGCCGGGCGGCGGGTGTTCGTCACCGGTGGCGGCAGCGGGATCGGCGCGGCGCTGGTCGAGGCGTTTGCCGTGCAGGGCGCGCAGGTCGCGTTCGTCGACGTGGCCGAGGATGCGAGCGAAGCGCTCGCCGGACGGCTGGCCGCGCAAGGCCTGCCGCGACCCTGGCATCGCCGCTGCGACGTGGTCGACGTGTCCGCGCTCCAGCAGGCGCTCCGCGATGCGACCTCGGACCTCGGCGACTTCCACGTGCTGGTCAACAACGTGGGCAGCGATGATCGCCACGCCCTGCACGAGGTGACGCCGGAGTACTGGGATCGCCGCGTCGCGATCAACCAGAAACCGGCCTTCTTCGCCATCCAGTCGGTGGTGCCGGGCATGAAACGCCTCGGCGGCGGATCGATCATCAACCTCGGCTCGACCGGCTGGCGGATCAAGGCCGGGGGCTATCCGGTGTATGCCACCGCCAAATCGTCGATGAACGGGCTGACCCGCGGCCTCGCGCACGAACTGGGTGCCGAGCGCATCCGGATCAACGTGGTCACGCCCGGGTGGGTGATGACCGAGCGCCAGGTCGAGCTGTGGCTCGATGCCGCCGGCGAAGCCGACATCCGGCGCAACCAGTGCCTGCCCGACAAGGTCTGGCCGGATGACATCGCCGCGATGGTGCTGTTCCTGGCCTCCGACGAATCGCGCGCGATCACCGCCCAGGAATTCGTGGTCGATGCCGGGCGGAGCTGAGGCAGCGGGACCGGGCCGGCGGAGCGCCCTGGATCGTGTGATCCGTGCCTGCGCGGGCGCGATGCATCGCCAGACCTCGAGCGTCGCCAGGTCGCCCCTCTGCTCCAACCGCGCCGCGGGAAACCCGCCGATACTTCGGCAATGATGCCGTCGCCACGGCTGACGCAGACGAATTGCCCGGGTCAGACTTCCAAAGTAGCCAGATCACCTTTCGATTCAAGCCACGCTTTCCGATCCGATGCCCGCTTCTTCGCCAGCAGCATGTCCATCAGGCCGCGGGTCTCGCCGTCGTCGTCGATGGTCAGCTGCACCAGGCGGCGCGTGTCGGGGTGGATGGTGGATTCGCGCAGCTGCTGCGGGTTCATCTCGCCCAGGCCCTTGAAGCGGGTCACGTTGACCTGGCCCTTGATCTTCTCGCGCGCGATCTTCTCCAGCAGCAGGCGCTTTTCCTCCTCGTCCAGCGCATAGAACACCTGCTTGCCCACGTCGACGCGGAACAGCGGCGGCATCGCCACGAAGATATGGCCGGCGCGCACCAGCGCCGAAAAGTGCTGCAGGAACAGCGCCGTCAGCAGCGTGGCGATGTGCAGGCCGTCGGAGTCGGCATCGGCCAGGATCACCACCTTGCCGTAGCGCAGGCCGCTGATGTCGTCCTTGCCGGGGTCGCAGCCGATGGCGATCGCGAGGTTGTGCACCTCGTCCGAAGCCAGCACCGACGTGCTCGCCACCTCCCAGGTGTTGAGGATCTTGCCGCGCAGCGGCAGGATCGCCTGGAAGTCCTTGTCGCGTGCCTGCTTGGCGCTGCCGCCGGCCGAGTCGCCTTCCACCAGGAACAGCTCGGTGCGCGACAGGTCCTGCGAAATGCAGTCGGCCAGCTTGCCGGGCAGGGCGGGGCCCTGCGTCACCTTCTTGCGGACGATCTGCTTCTCGGTCTTGAGCCGCGCGCTGGCGCGCTCGATCGCCAGTTGCGCGATCTTCTCGCCGAATTCGGTGTGGGTGTTGAGCCACAGGCTGAAGGCATCGTGCGCGGCGCCTTCGACGAAGCCGGCGGCCTGGCGCGAACTCAGGCGTTCCTTGGTCTGGCCGCTGAACTGCGGGTCGGTCATCTTCAGCGACAGCACGAACGACACGCGATCCCACACGTCCTCCGGCGCCAGCTTCACGCCGCGCGGCAGCAGGTTGCGGAAATCGCAGAACTCGCGCAGCGCGTCGGTGAAGCCGGTGCGCAGGCCGTTGACATGGGTGCCGTGCTGCGCGGTCGGGATCAGGTTGACGTAGCTTTCCTGCACCAGCTCGCCTTCGGGCACCCAGGCCACGGCCCAGTCGACGGTCTCGGTGTCCTTCCTCAATGCGCCGACGAACAGTTCCGGCGGCAGCAGCTCGCGCCCGGCCAGTTCGCCACGCAGGTAATCGCGCAGGCCGTCCTCGAACAGCCACTGGTCGCGCTCGCCGGACGCTTCGTCGAACAGGGTGACGGTCAGGCCCGGGCACAGCACCGCCTTGGCGCGCAGCAGGTGGCGCAGGGCGCGCACGCTGAACTTCGGGCTGTCGAAATACCTGGGGTCGGCCCAGAACCGCACGCGGGTGCCGGTGTTCTTCTTGCCGACGCTGCCGACGACTTCCAGTGGTGTCGCGCGGTCGCCGTTGCGGAAGGTGATGCGGTGTTCGCTGCCGTCGCGCTTGATGTGCACTTCCACCAGCGTCGACAGCGCGTTGACCACGCTCACGCCGACGCCGTGCAGGCCGCCGCTGAAGGTGTAGTTCTTGTTGTTGAACTTGCCGCCGGCGTGGAGCCGGGTGAGGATCAGCTCGACGCCGGGGATCTTCTCTTCCGGATGGATGTCCACCGGCATGCCGCGGCCGTCGTCGGACACCTCGCAACTGCCATCCTTGAACACCACCACGTCGATCTGGCGCGCGTGGCCGGCCAGGGCCTCGTCCACCGCGTTGTCGATCACCTCCTGTGCCAGGTGGTTCGGGCGGGAAGTGTCGGTGTACATGCCGGGCCGGCGCTTGACCGGGTCCAGGCCCGAGAGGACTTCGATGTCGGCGGCGTTGTAGCGGGAGTTCATCAGCGGGCGTCGGGGGAGGGGCGTGCCATGGAGGCGCGCAGGATGCGGGCCGGCGGCAGGGTGGTCAAGGTTCCCCGCGGGCCGCGTCGCACCGGCGGGACGGTTTGTTCCGGATCAATGCCGGCACCGGGCGACACCGCCAGCATGGGCCCCTTTCCAGCGAGGACACCACGCCGTGGCCGACCCGTACGAGGACCTGCAGCAGAGCTACGGCCGCTGCCTGCGCGACCGGCGCTTCATCGAGCGCTTCTACGAACGCTTCGTCGCCAGCCATCCGGCGATCGCGCCGCTGTTCAAGGACACCGACATGGGTCGGCAGCGACTGGCGCTGCGCCGCGGGATCAGCGTGGCCATCTTCCACGCCGCCGGCAGCCCGCTGTCGCGGCGCTCCACCGAGGAAATGGCCGACGTGCACAGCCTGAAGGGCCGGGCGCCGGTCGACCCGGCGCTGTATCCGTACTGGATCGACAGCATGCTGGCGGTGATCGGCGAGACCGATCCCGAGGCCGACGCCGCGCTGATGGCGCGCTGGCGGCAGGCGATGACCGTGGTGTGCGACACCTTCACCCGGCGCCACGACGCCGCCTGAGGCTCGGCGGCACCGCACGGCGGTTCGCGGTCGCCGCCGGGCGGGGGCCGGCCCGCGCCCGGGCAGGCCCGGCCGGCACCCTGTAGAATGGGGCTTTCCTGCGGGTGCCCCCCATGACCTCCCCCAGTCCCGTCACTCCGCTCGTTTTCGTCACCGGCGGCGTGGTGTCCTCGCTTGGCAAGGGCATCGCGGCGGCTTCGCTGGCCGCCATCCTCGAGGCCCGCGGCCTCAAGGTGACGATGATGAAGCTGGACCCGTACATCAACGTCGATCCGGGCACGATGAGCCCGTTCCAGCACGGCGAGGTGTACGTCACCGACGATGGCGCCGAGACCGACCTCGACCTCGGCCATTACGAGCGCTTCATCAACGTCCGCCTGTCCGGCCGCAACTCGATCACCACCGGCAAGATCTACGAGTCGGTGATCCGCAAGGAACGCCGCGGCGACTACCTCGGCGCCACCGTGCAGGTGATCCCGCACATCACCGACGAAATCAAGCGCCGCATCGACGAGGCCACCCAGGGCTTCGACGTGGCGCTGGTGGAGATCGGCGGCACCGTGGGCGACATCGAGTCGCTGCCGTTCCTGGAGGCGATCCGCCAGATCCGCACCGACCGCGGCGCCGACAAGGCCATGTTCATGCACCTGACCCTGGTGCCGTACATCGCCGCTGCCGGCGAGCTCAAGACCAAGCCCACCCAGCACTCGGTGAAGGAACTGCGCTCGATCGGGATCCAGCCCGACGTGCTGCTGTGCCGCAGCGAGCAGCCGCTGCCCGACGGCGAGCGGCGCAAGATCGCCTCGTTCACCAACGTACCCGAGAAGGCGGTGATCTCCGCCGTCGACCTCGACAACATCCACAAGATCCCGATGTGGCTGCATGCGCAGGGGCTGGACGAGATCGTCGTCGACCGGCTGGCGCTCGCCGGCAAGGCCGCGCCTTCGGCCAACCTGTCGGAATGGCTGGCGGTGGTGGACGCGACCGAGCATCCGATCGACGAAGTCACCATCGCCGTCGTCGGCAAGTACGTCGACCACAAGGATGCGTACAAGTCGGTCGGCGAGGCGCTCAAGCACGGCGGCATCCGCCAGCGCACGCGCGTGAACCTCAAGTGGATCGAGTCGCAGGACATCGAGCGCGACGGCGCCGACAGGGTGCTGGGCAAGGTCGACGGCATCCTGGTGCCGGGCGGCTTCGGCGACCGTGGCTTCGAGGGCAAGGTGCTGGTATCGCGCCACGCGCGCGAGCAGGGGATCCCGTATTTCGGCATCTGCTACGGCATGCAGGCGGCCGTGGTCGACATGGCGCGCCACGTGGCCGGCCTGGAGGGCGCCAACAGCACCGAGAACGACAAGCAGAGCCCGCACCCGGTGATCGGCCTGATCACCGAATGGCGCACCAGCAGCGGCGACGTCGAGAAGCGCGACGAGCGCTCCGACCTCGGCGGCACCATGCGCCTGGGCCTGCAGGAACAGCGGCTCAAGCCCGGCACGAAGTCGCGCGAACTGTACGGCAAGGACGTGGTCGGCGAGCGCCATCGCCATCGCTACGAGTTCAACAACCGCTACCGCACGCAGCTGGAAGACGCGGGCCTGGTGATTTCCGCCAAGTCGATGGACGACCTTCTGGTCGAGATGATCGAACTGCCCAACCATCCGTGGTTCATCGCCTGCCAGGCGCATCCGGAGTTCCTGTCGACGCCGCGCGGCGGACACCCGCTGTTCGTGGGCTTCGTCCGCGCCGCGCGCGAACACAAGGCCGGCGGCAAGCTGCTGAAGGAGGCCAGCGCGTGAGTGTTCTCGTCCTTGACCCTTCTCCCGCCTGCGGGAGAAGGTGGCGCGGCGCGCCGGATGAGGGCGGGCGACGTCTTACCCTCACCCCAACCCCTCTCCCGCAGGCGGGAGAGGGGCTCGATGACTGGAGCCTGCGATGAAACTCTGCGGATTCGAGGTCGGCCTCGACCAGCCGTTCTTCCTGATCGCCGGGCCCTGCGTGGTCGAAAGCGAGCAACTGCAGCTGGATGTCGCCGGTACGCTGAAGGACATCACCGGCCGGCTCGGCATCCACTTCATCTTCAAGTCGAGCTTCGACAAGGCCAACCGCACCTCCGGCAGGAGCTTCCGCGGCCCGGGCATGGAGGAAGGCCTGCGCGTGCTGGGCGAGGTGAAGCGCCAGATCGGGGTGCCGGTGCTGACCGACGTGCACGAGTACACGCCGATGGACGAGGTGGCCTCGGTGGTCGATGTGCTGCAGACCCCGGCCTTCCTCGTGCGCCAGACCGATTTCATCAGGAAAGTCTGCAGCGCCGGCAAGCCCGTCAACATCAAGAAGGGCCAGTTCCTCGCGCCGTGGGATATGAAGCCCGTGGTCGAGAAGGCGAAGTCCACCGGCAACCAGGACATCATGGTCTGCGAGCGTGGCGCCAGCTTCGGTTACAACAACCTCGTCTCCGACATGCGCAGCCTCAGCGTGATGCGCGATACCGGCTGCCCTGTGGTGTTCGACGCCACGCATTCGGTGCAGCTGCCGGGCGGGCAGGGCACGTCCAGCGGCGGCCAGCGCGAGTTCGTGCCGGTGCTGGCGCGCGCCGCGATCGCGGTGGGCGTGTCCGGGGTGTTCATGGAAACGCATCCCGACCCGGCGAAGGCGCTGTCCGACGGCCCCAACGCCTGGCCGCTCGACCGGATGGAAGCGCTGCTGGAGACGATGCTGGAGCTGGACCGCATCACCAAGAAGAACGGCTTCATCGAATCCTCCCTCTGACTCCAAGGCCACTGACGCACGATGACCACGATCGCCCGCATCCACGCCCGCGAAATCCTCGACTCGCGCGGTAATCCCACCCTCGAAGCCGAAGTCACGCTGGCCGATGGATCGTTCGGCCGCGCCGCGGTGCCGTCCGGCGCGTCCACCGGTGCCAAGGAAGCGGTGGAACTGCGCGACGGCGACAAGACGCGCTACCTCGGCAAGGGCGTGCTCAAGGCCGTCGGCAACGTCAACGGCGCGATCGCCGATGCGCTCGAAGGGTTCGACGCCGATGACCAGGCCGGCCTCGACAAGCGCCTGATCGACCTCGACGGCACCGAGAACAAGGGCCGCCTCGGCGCGAACGCCCTGCTGGCGGTGTCGCTGGCCAACGCCCACGCGGTGGCCGCGTCGAAGCAGCTGCCGCTGTGGAAATACCTGGCGCATGGCCGCGCGCCGGTACTGCCGGTGCCGATGATGAACATCATCAACGGCGGCGCGCACGCCGACAACAACGTCGACTTCCAGGAGTTCATGGTGCTGCCGGTGGGCGCGTCGTCATTTTCCGAGGCGTTGCGCGCCGGCACCGAGATCTTCCACGCGCTCAAGGCGGTGCTGAAGGGCCACGGCCTGAGCACGGCGGTCGGCGACGAGGGTGGTTTCGCGCCGGACTTCCGCAGCAACGTCGAGGCCCTGGACACCATCCTCGAGGCCATCGGCAAGGCCGGCTACAGTGCAGGCGACGACGTGCTGCTGGGCCTGGATGTGGCTTCCAGCGAGTTCCATGACAACGGCAAGTACCACCTCGTCGGCGAGAACAAGCGCCTGACCAGCGAGCAGTTCGTCGATTTCCTCTCCGACTGGGCGGCGCAGTACCCGATCATCAGCATCGAGGACGGCATGGCCGAGGACGACTGGGCCGGCTGGAAGCAGCTCACCGACCGCATCGGCGAGAAGGTGCAACTGGTCGGCGACGACCTGTTCGTGACCAACCCGAAGATCTTCAGGGAGGGCATCGACAGTGGCACCGCGAACGCCATCCTGATCAAGGTCAACCAGATCGGCACGCTGACCGAGACGCTGGAGGCCATCGCCATGGCGGATGCCGCGAACTACGCGGCGATCGTCTCGCATCGGTCCGGCGAGACCGAGGACACCACCATCGCCGACATCGCGGTGGCCACGACGGCCACGCAGATCAAGACCGGCTCGTTGTGCCGCAGCGACCGCGTGGCCAAGTACAACCAGCTGCTGCGCATCGAGGAAGCGCTCGGCAGCGCGGCGAAGTACGCCGGCCGCGACGCCTTCGTCTCGATCACGCGCTGAGCGGAGGCCGCTGCGGATGCGCGCACTGCGGATCGCGCTGGTGGTGCTGGTCGCGCTGCTCGCGTGGCTGCAGTACCGCCTGTGGTTCGGCGAGGGCGGTACGCGCGCGGTCGAGACGCTCGAGGAGCGCGTCGAGCAGCAGCGCCGGCAGAACGAAGGGCTGGTCCAGCGCAATGCCGCGCTGGCCGCGGAAGTGGCCGACCTCAAGTCGGGCGAGGCCGCGATCGAGGAACGCGCACGCAGCGAGCTGGGCATGATCAAGCCCGGCGAAACCTTCTATCGCGTGGTCGACGACGAGCGCACCGAGGCAGCCCGGCCTGCGCCGGCCGCGAAGCCGGACAACGGGGACGGGCCTTGAATCTCGACCAGGCCCGCGGTGGTGTCTGGGCGATCGTGCCCGCCGCCGGACGCGGCGCACGCTTTGGCGGCGACGTGCCCAAGCAGTATGTCGATGCCGGTGGCGCGCCGGTGATTGCGCACACCCTTGCGGCGCTGCTGGGGCATCGCGGCATCGCCGGCGCGGTGGTCGTGCTGTCGGCGGACGACGCCCGCTGGCCAGGCTGGACCGAGTTCGCCGGCAAGCCGCTGCTGGCCTGCAGCGGCGGCGCGCAGCGCGCGGATTCGGTGCTCGCCGGCCTCGCCGCGCTGCCCGATAGCGTGCGGCCGGACGATTTCGTGCTGGTGCACGATGCCGCGCGCCCGAACCTGCGCGAGCACGACCTGGCGGCGCTGCTCGAACGCGGGCGCGACGACCCGGTCGGCGCGATCCTCGCCGCCCCGGTGCGCGACACGCTCAAGCGCGCCGGCGACGATGGCGGCATCGACGGCACCGAACCGCGCGAGCGCCTGTGGCGCGCGCTGACGCCGCAGCTGTTCCGCCGCATGCAGCTTGCGCGCGCGCTGGAGCAGGCACGCGAGGCGGGAATCGCGATCACCGACGAGGCGATGGCGATGGAACGCCAGGGCATGCGCCCGCTGCTTGTCGAAGGCAGCGACGACAACCTCAAGATCACCACGCCTGCCGACCTGGACTACTTCGCGTTCATCCTGTCGCGCCGGATGGCGGGCACATGACCCGTTCCCGGAGGCAGGCATGAAGTCGTTTCGCGGCCTGGGCACCAGGCCGATGCAGGCTGGGCGATGAGCGTCCGCATCGGCCAGGGCTACGACGTCCACGCCTTCGGCGACGGCGACCACGTCGTGCTCGGCGGTGTGCGCGTGGCGCACGAGCGCGGCGTGCTCGCGCACAGCGACGGCGACGTGGTGCTGCATGCACTGTGCGATGCCATGCTCGGCGCGCTGGCGCTGGGCGACATCGGACGCCACTTCCCCCCGTCCGATCCGCAGTGGAAGGGCGCCGACAGCCGCGCGTTCGTGCGCCACTGCGACGCGCTGCTGCGCGCGCGCGGCTGGCGCGTGGGCAATGCCGACGTCACCGTGGTCTGCGAACACCCGAAGATCGGGCCGCATGCGGAGGCGATGCGGGCCTGCATCGCGGGCGACCTGGGCATCGGCGTCGACGCAGTCAGCGTCAAGGCCACCACCAGCGAACGCCTCGGCTTCACCGGGCGCGAGGAGGGCATCGCCGCACAGGCCGTGGTGCTGCTGGTGCGGGCCGACACGCTGGCATGAGGGGCTGGCCTTGCGTCGCGTGATGCCGGGTCGCCAGGCATGCTGAGCAGGATTGCGCATGTCACGCGATGAGTTGCCGATGGCGCACGGCGCGCCGGTGCTGCAGGCGGTGATGCGTCGCGCGCCGGAGGACTTCGTTGTCGAGGAGATCGACGGCTTCGAGGCCAGCGGCAGCGGCGAGCACCTGCTGCTGTCGATCGAAAAACGGGGCATGAACACGGCGTTCGCGGCGCGCCGCATCGCGCGCTGGGCCGGGGTCGACGAGGCATCCGTGGGGTATGCCGGCCTCAAGGACCGGCATGCCGTCACCCGCCAGCGCTTCACCGTGCAGTTGCCCGGGCGCGAGCCGCCGCTGGTCGAGTCGCTGTCGTTCGAGGATGCGGGCAGCGGCGAGTCGCTGCGCGTGCTGCAGGCCGTGCGCCACGCACGCAAGCTGCCGCGCGGTGCGCTGGCCGGCAATCGTTTCACGCTGGTGCTGCGCGAGGTCTCCGGCACGCGAGAGGCGATCGATGCGCGCCTGGACGCCATTGCGCGCGAGGGCCTGCCCAACTACTTCGGCGAACAGCGCTTCGGCCACGGCGGCGGCAACATTGCGCGCGCGCTGGCGATGTTCGCCGGGCGGCGCGTGCGCCGCGAGGAACGCACGCTGCTGCTGTCGGCGGCGCGGTCGGAGTTGTTCAACCGCGTGCTCGCGCGCCGGGTGGCCGAGGGTTCCTGGCACCGCGGGCTCGAAGGCGAGGTGTGGATGCTGGACGGCAGCCGCAGCGTGTTCGGCCCCGAGCCCTGGAGCGAAGCGCTCGCCGCGCGCCTGGCCGCCTTCGACATCCACCCCAGCGCGCCGCTGTGGGGCGCCGGAGAGCCGCGCAGCCAGGGCCAGGCGCGGGCGCTCGAAGCCGCCGCGCTCGCGGGCGAGGACGCGCGTCGCCTGCAGCAGGGCCTGGCGTCGGCCGGACTGAAGCAGGAGCGCCGGGCCACCCGGCTGCGACCGGCTGCGCTTGGCTGGCGCTGGCCCGGGGCCGACGCGCTGGAGCTGCGCTTCGAACTGCCGCCAGCGGCCTATGCGACGAGCGTGCTGGCCGAACTCGGGCGGGTCGACAACGCCGCGCCCGACCGCTCGTCGGAATGACCTGCGCGGCACTGGAGCCGCGGCGCCATCGGCGTATACGTGTGCTCGAGCGCGGGGGCATCCGGCGCCCGCGCCGTAACCGGAGGCAGGAACATGGGCACAAGGCCACAGTGGGCCGTGCTGTCGATCGCCTTGATCGGGCTATCGGCGTGCGCGAGCACGCAGCACGTCGCGACCCGGGTGCAGCCCGAGGCGCGGCCCGGCACGATCACCGGCGACAGCGAATATGTCGCGCGGGTGGAACAGATCGCGCGCCGCCGTGGGATCGAGGTGAAGTGGATCAACCCGCCCGTACGCCGGGTCGCCAGCCGATAGCCACGGCGCGTTTGCGGTAGTCCGCACACGCCTGCACGACGCTCAGCGCGGCTTGAGCAGCACCAGCACCGCGCCGGTGCCGCCCTGGGCGGTCGGCGCGGAGTGGAAGGCCAGCACGTCGCCGCGTTGGCGCAGCAGGCGGTCGACCAGGTTCTTCAGCACCGGCACGCCCTCGGAGTTCAGCCCCTTGCCGTGCACGATGCGCACGCAGCGCGCGTCGGCGTCGCGTGCGTCCTGCAGGAACCTGCGCAACAGCGCGCCGGCCTGCGCGGTGTTGGCCTGGTGCAGGTCCAGTTCGTCCTGCACGGCCCAGCGGCCCTGCGCCAATTGCCGGAGCACGCGCGGCGGGACGTCGTCGCGGCGGTGGCGCAGCGCGTCGCCGGCCTCCAGTGGCGCGGAGGCGCCAAGCAGGCGCTGGAATTCGCCGAGCGTCTGTGCATCGTCGAGCTCGGCCATGCGCGTGCCGGGGCGTGGCTTCGGGGGCGCGGGTGGCGCGGGCGCCCGGGGCAGTTCGCGCACGCGGCCGATCGCGCTGCGGAACAGCGCCGCATCGTCGTCGTCGGGCGGGGCTTCGTCGCTCACGGCGCGGTCGGAGTGGCGGGAAGCGCCAGTATGCCCCGGTTCGGCGACGTCGGTCCGGGGCCGGTCGCGCGCTTCCGGTATCATGTCGCGCAGGCACCATCGGCACAGGGTCGACCCCGAGGTTCATGCGCGTACTGGTCAGCAACGATGACGGCGTCGATGCCCCGGGCATCCGCATCCTGGCGCAGGGGCTGCGCGATGCCGGCCACGAGGTGCTGATCGTCGCACCCGACCGCGACCGGTCCGGCGCCAGCAACTCGCTCACGCTGGACATGCCGCTGCGCGTGCAGCAGCTCGAGAAGGACGTGTGGCGCGTGTACGGCACGCCCACCGACTGCGTGCATGTCGCGATCACCGGCATGTTCGAGCTGGAACCCGACATCGTGGTCTCGGGCATCAACAACACCGCCAACCTCGGTGACGACGTGATCTATTCCGGCACCGTGGCCGCAGCCATGGAAGGGCGCTTCCTCGGCCTGCCGGCGGTGGCGATGTCGCTGGCCACGGTCAACCACGACGGCCGCCATTACGAAACGGCGGCGCGCGCCGCGGTGGAGATCGTCGAGCGGCTCAAGGCCGATCCGCTGCCGGCCGACACCATCCTCAACGTCAACGTGCCGGACCGCCCCTGGAACGAGGTTGCCGGCTTCGAGGTCACGCGCCTGGGCAACCGGCACCGGGCCGAGCCCTGCACGAAGCAGGAAGACCCGCGTGGCCGCACCTGGTGGTGGATCGGCGCGGCCGGCCCGGAGATGGACGCCGGCCCCGGCACCGATTTCCACGCGGTGCGCTTCGGACATATCTCGATCACGCCGATCCATGTCGACCTCACGCGCTACCAGGCGCTGGAGCAGGTCGCCAGCTGGGTCGGCAGCCTTGCCGAGGAACTGAAGGAGTCGCGCCCGTGAACCCGCGCATGCGCCTGCAGCCGGAGGCCATCGGCGTCGGCATGACGTCGCAGCGCGTGCGCGACCGCCTGATCGAGCGCCTGCGCGACACCGGCATCCGCGACGAGCGCGTGCTCAACGCGATCCGCACCGTGCCGCGCCACCTGTTCGTGGACGAGGCGCTGGCCACCCGCGCCTACGAGGACACCGCGCTGCCCATCGGCCATGGCCAGACCATCTCGCAGCCGTGGGTGGTCGCGCGCATGACCGAGGCGTTGTTCGAGGACGGGCGCGTGCCGGCGCGGGTGCTGGAGGTCGGCACCGGCTCGGGCTACCAGGCCACGGTGCTGGCGGCGCTGGGCGTGGAGGTGCACACCGTCGAACGCATCGGCGACCTGCTGCGCGTGGCGCGCAAGCGCTTCCGTTCGCTCGGGCTCAACGTGCGCAGCAAGCACGACGACGGCCGCATCGGCTGGCCCGAGAACGGGCCCTACGACGGCATCCTGGTCACCGCCGGCGCGCCGGCGCTGGTCGAAGCGCTGACCGCGCAGCTCGCCGTCGGCGGCACGCTGGTGGCGCCGGTGGGCGCGGCCAGTGCGCAGCAACTGGTGATGCTGCGCAAGGACGCGGACGGCGCGATCGAACGCAGCGAGCTGGGGCCGGTGGTGTTCGTGCCGCTGCTGTCGGGCATGGTGGGCTGAGCGATGCAGGACGAGCGCAAGCCCGCCGAAGGCGCACCCGGCGCGTACGGCGCCGAGGACGAGCGCAGCCTTGGCGACCAGATCG
>JAIUOJ010000065.1 GCA_020161335.1 Pseudomonadota bacterium | reverse complement strand
CGCGGGTGACCACGGTGATCGTCTGCGGCGTCTCCAGCAGCGGCTCCGTGTACTTGACCGAGGACGGCTTGACGACGCGTTCGCCGTGCACTTCGACGGCGTCGAGCTGGGTGGCCTGCGGTTCGCCGGCGGTTTCGGCGAGGGCCGGGGTGGAGATCGCCAGCAACAGGGCCGGCGCAAGCGGGGTCAGGCGTGGGGACATGGAAGTTCGCTCATCGGAGTGGGCCCCGTTGGCGATGGCTACAGGGAGGAACGGCGGGATCGGGCATGCCGCGGGCCGGGCGCCGGCGCCGCGCGGGATTCGTCGGGGAGATGCTTCGCCCGGGCTTCGGACGGGCACGCCGCGGCGGGCGTCAGCCCGGGATCGGCGGGGACTGCGCGCGCGCCTGCAGTGGCCGGCGCGGCGTGGCGCTCGCGGCGGGTTGTCCGGTCCGGCCCGGTCCGCGGGCGAGGCAGGGGCCGGGACCGGTCGCGCGCGCGGACGCGGCGTCCGGGTCGCCGCAACCGCCGTCAACCACCTGCAGGGCCACGCCGGGATCGGTGTCGGCGGGCAGAAGGGGTGCCCCAGCTGCGCCAGGGCGCTCGGCGGTCTCGGGCTGCGCGGCCACCGCCACGGCGATGACGGTCTCGGCATCGACCGCCAGCAGCGGCCCCACCGCCCGCGCGGCCATCGGCAGGCCGGCGACCAGCAGCGCCAGCACCAGGCCCAACACCGCGCCGGCACGTCTGGCCAGCGGTTGGGAAAGCAGCGGGTGGCGGGAAAGGTGCGGCACGCAGCGGGGTCTCGACACCGGCAGTCGGGCCGGGCAGGCGTGCAGATTAATGAGAATTATTCGCCTTTGCAATCCAGTCCGCCAGGCGTGCTGCGCGGGTCAGCCGCGGTCGTCGCGAGCCCAGATCCCGCCATGCTCGACCTTGACCGGGAACTTCGCGACCGGCACGTAGGCCGGCGCGCACAGGGCGCGGCCATCGCGGATGTCGAACTTCGCGCCGTGCAGGATGCACTCGATGGTGGCATTGCCGGCGTCGTACTCGCCGGCCGACAACTCGAATGCCTCGTGGCTGCACAGGTCTTCCAGCGCGTACAGGTCGCCGTCGTGGTTGAACACCACGATGCCGGCGCCGGTCACTTCGTCGAAGGCGCTCTTCATTTCACCGGGGAGCAACTCGCCGGTGGCGCACACGAAGGTCCAGGCCTCGCTCACAGCGCTTTCTCCAGCACCTCGAAGCGCAGGTCGTCGCGCAGCGGGATGCCGAAGCGCGCGTCGCCGTAGGGAAACGGCTTGAACACGCCCGTGCGCCGGTAGCCGCGGCGTTGGTAGAACGCGATCAGGGTGTCGCGCACGTCGATCACGGTCATCCGCATCGCCGGCAAGGCCCAGTCCTGGCGCACCACGCGCTCGGCTTCGGCCAGCAACTGCTTGCCCAGGCCACTGCCCTGCAGGTCGGGACGCACCGAGAACATGCCGAAATAGCCGGCGCCGCGGTCATCGGACACATGCGCGCAGGCGAGCAGGCCGTCCGCGCCCTCGACCACCAGGATGCGGCTGCGCGGCCGCGCGATGTCGGCGAGCAGCACGCCCGGGTCGATGCGTTCGCCGTCGAGCAGGTCGGCCTCGGTGGTCCAGCCGCGGCGGCTGGCGTCGCCACGGTAGGCCGACGTCACCAGTGCGACCAGCGCGGGCACGTCTTCGGGGGTGGCATCGCGGAAGGTCGGCGGCGGCATCCGCGCATTCTAGCCATCCGCCGCGGCGGGCGCCCTGGGCGACGGCCGGCCTCAGGCCAGGAGTCGGCGCACCTTGCGCAGCGCGGCGACGAAGGCGTCGATCTCCTCGTGCGTGTTGTAGAACGCGGCCGATGCGCGGCAGGTGGCGGCCACGCCGTAGAACTGCAGCAGCGGGTGCGCGCAGTGCTGGCCGGAGCGCACGGCCACGCCCTCGAGGTCGAGCAGGGTGGCGAGGTCGTGCGCGTGCGCGCCGTCGACCACGAACGACACCACCGCCGCCTTCCCGGGCGCGCGGCCGATGATGCGCAGGCCCTCGATCCGGTCGAGTTCCTCGGTCATCTGCGCCAGCAGCTGCGCCTCGCGCGCCTCGATGGCGGCCATGCCGACGCCGTCGAGGTAGGTCGCCGCCGTGCCGAGGCCGACGAACCCGGCGATGTTGGGCGTACCCGCCTCGAACTTGTGCGGCGGCGCGTTGAACACGGTGCCGTTGAAGCTCACTTCCTTGATCATCTCGCCGCCACCCAGGAACGGTGGCATCGCCTGCAGGTGCTCGTGTCGCGCCCACAGCGCGCCGGTGCCGGTGGGCCCGCACATCTTGTGGCCGGTGAAGGCGTAGAAGTCGCAGCCGATCGCGGCGATGTCCACCGGCCGGTGCGGCACCGCCTGCGAGCCGTCGATCACGGTGACGATGCCGTGGCGGCGCGCCTCGCGGCAGATCTCGCGCACCGGATTGACCGTGCCGAGCACGTTGGACACGTGAGTCACCGCCAGCAGCTTCACGTCCGGCGTCATCGCGCGGCGCAGCGCATCGAGGTCGAGCAGGCCTTCGGGCGTGATCTCGGCCACGCGGATGGTCGCGCCGGTGCGCTGGGCCACCAGCTGCCAGGGCACGATGTTGGCGTGGTGCTCCATGCGCGAGACGAGGATCGTGTCGCCCGCCTTCAACTGCGGCAGCGCCCACGAATACGCCACCAGGTTGATTGCGAACGTGGTGCCGCTGCACAGCACCAGCTCGTCGGCGCGGACGTTGAGGAAGCGCGCCAGGGTCGCGCGCGAGGCCTCGTAGGCCTCGGTCGCCTCGGCGCCGAGCGCGTGCACGGCGCGGCTGACGTTGGCGTTGTGGCGCCGGTAGAAACCGTCGACGGCGGCGACCACCGCCTCCGGCTTCTGGCTGGTGTTGGCGTTGTCGAGGTAGACCAGCGGCTTGCGGTGGACTTCGCGCGACAGGATCGGGAAGTCGCCGCGCACGCGGGCCCAGTCGATCGGGGCACCCCCCTCTCCCGCTGGTCGGTGAGGGTGGCCCGCTTGCACGGCATTGCCGTGCGGGTCATCCGAACGCCCGGCGTGTTGCGCCGGGTCGGAAAAGGGGCCGGAAGGAGGGGAGGCGGGCGTCGACATGCGATCAGCCTCCCAGCGCTTCCAGCGCCGCGTCGATGCGCGACTGCAGCCGCTCGCGCAGCGGCACGTCCTCGATCGCCACCAGCGGCTCGCGGCAGAACGCCGCGGTCAGCAGTTGCCGTGCCTCGTCCAGCGGCAGCCCGCGCGAGCGCAGGTAGAACAGCGCGTTGGCATCGAGCTGGCCGACGGTGGCGCCGTGCGCCGCCTGCACCTCGTCGGCGTGGATCACCAGCACCGGCTGGGTATCGACTTCGGCGTCGGCCGACAGCAGGAGGTTCTTGTTCGACAGCCGCGCATCGGTGCCATCGGCACCGGCGTGGAGGGTGATGCCGCCGTGGAACACCACGCGCCCGCGACCGGCGCCGATGCCGCGCCACTGCAGGTCGCAGCGAGTATCTCGGGCGAGGTGCGCGATGCCCAGGCGGGTGTCGACGTGGCGGCGGCCGGCGGCGAGCAGCACGCCGTTCGCGGACAGTTCGGCGTGCTCGCCTTCCAGGCGCACGTCGAGCTCGTGGCGCGACAGCGCGCCGCCGAGTTCGAGGTCGACGCGACGGTAACGGGCGTCGCGCGACAGCCGCGCATCGGTCCGCGCGAACAGGGTGGCGCCGTCCGCGGCCTGCTGGATGCGCGCGTGTTCCAGTTGCGCCGACTCGCCGGCCACTACCACCAGCACGCTGTTGTCGAGGTGCCGGTGCTCGCCGGACGCCAGGTGGTGCTCGGCCAGGCGCAGCACCGCGCCGGCGCCCAGCTCGATGCGATGGCGCAGGTGCCAGGCCAGGTCGTTTGCATCCGGCGCGCCCACGAACACCAGGTGCACGGTCGCGTCGACGCGCACGCCGGCCTCCACCCGCAGGCAGGCGCCGTCGCGCGCGAGCGCGGCGTTGAGGTGCGCGAACACGGCATCGCCCGGCGTGACGTTGCCTTCGCGCTCCGCGGGGAGGTCGTCGGCGGGTGCATCGACGGCGCCTGCCGCGAGCGACACGCCGGCCTGCAATGCGTCCACGCGCGACAGCGCGGCGTCGAACTGTCCGTTGACGAAGACCAGCCGTGGCGCGGGAACATCGGCGAGCAACGCCGGATCGAGCGCCGCTGCGGGCAGGCGCGGGCTGTCGAAGCCACGCCGTTCCAGCTGGCGCAGCGAGGTGTACTTCCAGCGCTCGCTGCGCGGGCCGGGCAGGCCGTCGCGCAGCGCATCGTCGAGGCGCGCGCGATGGGCGGGGTCGCCCTGGAAACCGGCGGCGAGGGAATCGAGCAACGTGCTCATTCGCGTGGGCCGAAGGAAGCCATCGTCATCCCGAAGAAAGCCGGGAACCAGGCCGCTTGCCTTGCGGGCGGCAGCCATCCGGCGGACGCCGTCGCCGGTGCCCGGCCTTCGCCGGGATCACGCAAGGGGCGGCTTGCCTTCGCCGGGCTCATGCCGCGGCCCCCGGCGCCACGCGATCCTTGAGCCAGGCGTAGCCGTGCTGCTCCAGTTCGAGGGCGAGTTCGGGGCCGCCGGATTGGACGATGCGGCCGTCGGCCAGCACGTGCACCACGTCGGGCCTGATGTGGTCGAGCAGGCGCTGGTAGTGGGTGATGACCACGAAGGCACGATCGGGCGAGCGCAGCGCATTGACGCCATCGGCAACGGTCTTGAGCGCATCGATGTCGAGCCCGCTGTCGGTCTCGTCGAGGATCGCCAGGCGCGGTTCAAGCACGGCGAGCTGGAAGATCTCGTTGCGCTTCTTCTCGCCGCCGCTGAAGCCTTCGTTGACGCCGCGGTGCAGCAGTTCGTCCTTCAGGTGCAGCACGGCCAGCTTCTCGCGCACCAGCTTGAGGAACTGCATCGAGTCGAGTTCCTCCTCGCCGCGCGCCTTGCGCTGGGCGTTGAGCGCGGCGCGCAGGAAGTAGGTGTTGTTCACGCCGGGGATTTCCACCGGGTACTGGAAGGCGAGGAACACGCCGGCGGCGGCGCGCTCTTCCGGTTCCAGGTCGAGCAGCGGCTTGCCCTCGAACTCTACCGAGCCTTTGGTCACTTCGTAGCCCTCGCGGCCGGCGAGGATGTTGCCCAGCGTGGACTTTCCTGCGCCGTTGGGGCCCATGATGGCGTGCACTTCGCCCGCCTTCACGTCCAGCGAAAGGCCCTTGAGGATGTCCTTGCCGGCGACGCTGGCGTGGAGGTTGTCGATCTTGAGCATGTTCTTTTCCGTTTGAGTCTTTTGAGCCTCTCTCCCGTCGGGAGAGGGGTTGGGGTGAGGGTCAGGCGAAGCCCGGGTGGTTCGGACTCCAGCGACTTGTTTGCCCCTCATCCGCCCTTCGGGCACCTTCTCCCAGAGGGAGAAGGGCGCTGCCGTCATCCCACTGAACCCTCCAGCGACACTTCCAGCAGCTTCTTCGCTTCCACCGCGAATTCCATCGGCAGTTCGCGGAAGACCTGCTTGCAGAAGCCGTCGACGATCAGGCTGACCGCGTCTTCCTGCGAGATGCCGCGCGAACGGCAGTAGAACATCTGGTCGTCGCTGATCTTCGAGGTGGTGGCTTCGTGCTCCAGCGTCGCGGTCGGGTTCTTGACCTCGATGTAGGGGAAGGTGTGCGCGCCGCACTGCTTGCCGATCAGCAGCGAATCGCACTGGGTGTGGTTGCGTGCGCCCTCGGCGCCGCGTTCCACCTTCACCAGCCCGCGATAGGTGTTCTGGCCGCGGCCGGCGCTGATGCCCTTGCTGACGATCTTCGACTTGGTGCGCTTGCCGACGTGGATCATCTTGGTGCCGGTGTCGGCCTGCTGGCGATGGTGGGTCAGTGCGACCGAGTGGAACTCGCCGGTGGAGTCATCGCCCAGCAGCACGCAGCTGGGGTACTTCCAGGTGATCGCGGAACCGGTCTCGACCTGTGTCCACACCACCTTGCTGCGCGCGCCGCGGCATTCGGCGCGCTTGGTCACGAAGTTGTAGATGCCGCCCACGCCGTTCTCGTCGCCCGGGTACCAGTTCTGCACCGTCGAATACTTGATGTCGGCGTCTTCCAGCGCCACGAGTTCAACTACGGCGGCATGCAGCTGGTTCTCGTCGCGCATCGGTGCGGTGCAGCCTTCGAGGTACGACACCGTGGCGCGTTCCTCGCACACGATCAGGGTGCGCTCGAACTGGCCGGTGTGGCCGGCATTGATGCGGAAGTAGGTGCTCAACTCCATCGGGCAGCGCACGCCCCTGGGGATGAACACGAAGCTGCCGTCGGAAAACACGGCGGAGTTCAGTGCCGCGAAATAGTTGTCGCCCACCGGCACCACGCTGCCGAGGTATTGCTTCACCAGTTCAGGATGCTCGGCGATGGCTTCGGACATCGAGCAGAAGATGATGCCCTTCTCGGCCAGTTCCTTGCGGAACGTGGTGCCGACGCTGACCGAATCGAACACCGCATCGACCGCCACGCCCGCCAGCTTCGCGCGCTCGTGCAGCGGCACGCCGAGCTTGTCGTAGGTGTCCAGCAGCTCCTGCGGCACTTCATCGAGCGAGGCGTACTTGGCCTTCGGCGCGGAGTAGTAGCTGATCGCCTGGAAATCGATCGGCGCGATCTTCAGCTTGGCCCAGTGCGGCACCGGCATGGTCAGCCAGTGGCGGTAGGCGGCGAGGCGCCAGTCGGTCATCCACTCTGGCTCGCTCTTCTTGGCCGAGAGCGCGCGGATCACGTCCTCGTCGAGGCCGGGCGGCAGCGAGTCGGACTCAATGTCGGTGACGAAGCCGGCGTCGTAGCGACGGCCGAGCTGTTCGTGGATGGCTTTGTTGGCGACATGCGTGTCGGCAACGGGGTCTGCGAGGTCGGTGGCCATGGGGCTGCCTGCGGTCTGTTCGGTCTGCATGGCGGGATCAGGCGCCGCCATGGGCGCCGGCGAGGCGCGCGGGGATGCGCTTCGTCGCTGGGGTGGGAAGGGGGGCGTCCTCGAGCATGTGCGCCAGGCTCACGTTGCGCAGCGCTTCGGCGACCACGTCGTTGATGCGGCGCCAGTTCGCGCGCACGCCGCAGCGCTGCGACAGGCCGCACTCGCCGTGGTCGAGGCTGCATTCGGTCATCGCCAGCGGGCCTTCCATCGCCTCGACGATCTCGACCAGGCTGATGTCGGCGGCGGCGCGTGCCAGCCGATAGCCGCCGCGCACGCCGCGGAAGCCTTCGACCAGCCCGGCCTGCGCCAGCGGCTTGAGCAGCTTGCTGACGGTGGGGCCTTCCAGCCCGGCACGTTCGGCGAGGTCGGCGGCGCTCAGCACCGCCTCCGGCCGCGCGGCGAGCACGGTCAGGACGAGGGTGGCGTAGTCGGTGAGCTTGGTGATGCGGAGCACGGATGCGAATGGGTCTCAAGAAACAAGACCAAAATTGTACGCTTTTGCGGTGCCGGGCTCAATTTCCCCGCGCGCGCAGCACATGACGCCTGTCACCCGCGGCGGCTGATGCTCGCCACTGCCGCGGGCCGGCGCCGCGCCGGACACTGGCCCCGTCAACCACGCCCACCCCGGAGCACGCCCATGAACGCGACCACGACCACGCCCTTCGCCACCCCCCGCCGGGACAGTCGCCTGGCGCTGCTGCTGGGACTGCTGGCGCTGGTGGGCACGCTGGTGGTGACGGCGCCGAAATGGCTGGGGTGGCTGCTGCGGGCCGGGATCCGCATCGCCGTCCAGCTGGCGATCCTGGGCCTGGTCCTGCGCTACGTCTCGAGCTTCTGGCCGTTCTGAGCCTCGGCGGGCGGCGGCGGGGCCACGAGCTGGAAGTAGGGCATCGGCGGCGTCACGCCCGGCGGCAGCGCGTCCGGCGCCTTGCGGCCGGCCGGGCCGAGGGCGCGCACGAAGTGCCAGATCGCACGCCGGTCCGCCTCGCGCATCTGGCGCAGCATGAAGTCAGGCATGATCGGCCGCGTGTGCAGCTTGCTTGTGTAGTCCACCCATTCGTCCTCGCCCAGGCCGGCGATGGTCAGCCGCAGGTTGGTCGCATAGGTGGTGCCCCACGGTCCGTGGTAGCCCAGGACGGAACCGGTCAGCCATTCGGCCTTTGCCACGTCGCCGCCGCGTCGCCCGTAGGCCTCGGTGTGGCAGTCGTTGCAGCCGGCGATGCGCACGATGTACTCGCCATGCGCGACCAGTCCTTCGTTCGCCGTGGCGGCGGCGGGCGTGGCCGCAGCGGGAGGCGCATCGTCCTGTGGATCGCAGGCCGCCAGCAGCAGGGCGGCGACCACGGGAAAGGCGAGGGCGCTTGGCAGGGGCATGGCGGTGTCCGGGTCGGGTGGTCTCCAATGAACGCGGGCCGGCGATGCCCCCGGACGCACGGCGATCGCGATGGGCCATCGGTCATGGTGTCGTCGGTCATGGTCGGCGCGGCGTGCGACAATCGCCCGACCCCACCTGCCGCCGATCGTGATGCCGAAGAAGAAAAAGAAGATCGAAGCCCGCCTGTCGCCGATCCACGGCAATGGCGTGTTCGCCACCGAACTGATCAAGAAGGGCGAGCGCATCGTCCGCTACAAGGGCAAGCTGCGCTCGCATGCCGAGGTCGACGAGGAGTACGGCGAGGACGACGAGGACGGCCACACCTTCCTGTTCACGCTCAACGACGACTACGTCGTGGATGCCAACGTCGATGGCAACATCGCGCGCTGGATCAACCACAGCTGCGATCCCAACTGCGAGTCGGAAATCGAGGAAGACGCCAAGGATCGCCGGCACAAGGACAAGGTGTTCATCCACGCCATCCGCGACATCAAGCCGGGCGAGGAGCTGGCGTACAACTACGGCATCGTGCTGGTGGACGAGCCGCACAACGCGAAGAACAAGAAGCTCTGGGCCTGCCGCTGCGGGTCGAAGCACTGCACCGGGACCATGCTCCAGCCCAAGCGCTGAGGCCCGCGCCGGCGCGGGGATGCACAACCTGGCCGGAAGGTTGCCATGACCGATGGCAGTCGAGCCGCGGCGACCCCGTCGATAGCGTGCACGTCCGACGGAAGCGAGCGGGACGGAGCAGGACGTGGGACGCATTGCACGCTGGGGAATGATCGCCTGTGCCGCCGCCTGCACACCCGCGCAGGCGGTCGAGATCGACGGCCGCATCGACCCGGAGGAATGGGCCGGCGCGCAGCACGTCACCGACTTCCGCAAGGTGCAGCCGCTGACCGGCGACCCGGGCTCGCTGCCCACCGAGGCCTGGGTCCTGGCCACGCCGGACGGTCTGGCGGTCGCGTTCCGCAACGTGCAGCCGCCGTCCGTGCCGCGCTCGCGACAGAAGCTGCCGCGTGACTTCGAGGAACAGGTCGACCGGGTCAACGTGTTCGTCGATTTCGACGGCGACGGCCGCACCGGCCACGCGTTCACGGTAAGCGCCAGCGGCGGCATCGCTGACGAGACGATCACCAACGAGAACCAGTTCAACAGCGACTGGGATGGCCAGTGGCGGCACGCGGTGGCGGAGGACGGCGACGCCTGGACGGTCGAACTGCTGATCCCCTGGCACACCGCGCCGATGCGCGACGGGGTGGACGGCCAGCGCACGCTCAAGCTGTTCCTGGCGCGCGTGGTCGGATCGACCGGCGAACGCATGGCCTGGCCGGTGGCGAGCTTCGAACGGCCGCGCTTCCTGTCCGACTTCGCGCCGGTGACCGTGCCCGAGTTCAGCCAGTCGCTGCTGGCGATCACCCCCTACGCCTCCGGCCTGTACGACAACGTCGGCCGCGGCCACGACTTCAACGCCGGCGTCGACCTGTTCTGGAAGCCCAATGGCCGCTTCCAGCTGGCGGCCACGCTGAGCCCCGACTTCGGCCAGGTGGAAAGCGACGACCTGGTGGTGAACTTCAGCGCCACCGAGACCTTCATCAGCGACAAGCGCCCGTTCTTCACCGAGAACCAGGGCATCTTCGAGCTGACCACGCCGTCCGATTTCAGCCAGCAGCTGTACACGCGGCGCGTGGGCAGCACAGGGGAGATCGATGCCGCGGTCAAGGCCAACGGCAGCCTCGGACGCGCCAACTACGGCGTGTTCGTGGCCGAGGAGGGCGGCGCCACCGGACGCGCCTACCAGGCATTGCGCCTGGTGCGCGACTTCGAATCGCAGAACCTCGGCGCGATGCTGACCCGCGTCGACGATCCCTGGCGCGACCGCGAGGCGACCGTGCTCGGCGTGGACCACAACTGGCGCCCGAGCGCGCGCTGGAACGTGCGCACGCGCCTGCTCGGCAGCCGCATCGAGCAGGCCGGCAACGACGTGCAGGACTTTGGCGCGACCGTGTGGGCCGACTACGAGATGGACAACGGCTGGCGCCAGCAGTGGATCGCCATGCATTTCGGCAACGACCTCGAACTCAACGATTTCGGTTACCTCTCGCGCGCCAGCACCAACTACCTGCACTGGGAGCTGCGCCGGCGCTTCACCGACCAGCCGGAGGACGCGCGCTACGCGTCGACCGACTGGCGCTGGCGCGTCAGCACCAACCACAACAACCGCGGCGACAAGCTCAGCGACCAGTTCCGCATGAGCCGCCAGGGGCAGTTGCGCAACGGCGGCTCGGAATACGCGCAGGTCAACGTCAACAGCGCCGGCACCAACGACCTGCTGCTGCGCGGCAACGGCCTGGTGCGGGTGCCGTCCAGCTTCAATGCGGTCTACGAGTACGAACGCCCGCGCGAAGGCAACTGGTCGCACGACTATGGCGCGGAGCTGTACAGCGGCGGGCTGTCCGGCAACGACCGTGTCGGCCACGCCTGGTGGGCCGGTGCCACCTACTTCGTCAGCGATGCCTTCCGCCTGAGCGCAAGCGCCACGTTCATCCGCCGGCCGGACTGGCTGATCTGGCAGGGGCCCGACCGGCCCGGCCTGGTCGGCGCCTTCAGCGGTCGCGAGAACCGCCTGCGCGCCGGCATGGACTGGACCATCGACGAACGCCAGGAACTGCGGGTGAAGCTGCAGGCGATCGGCATCGGCGCGCGCGCGCGCGGCGGCTGGCGCTTCGATCCGGCGGGGCACGCGATCGCGGCGGCCGACACGATCGATGATTTCAGCGTGCGCAACCTCGGCTTCCAGGTGCGCTACCGCTACGAGCTGGCGCCGCTGTCGTACCTGTACGTGGTCTACGCGCGCGGCGGCTTCGACCGCAGCGCGGTCGGCGACGACGTCGGCGAGGCCCTGCTCGACAGCTTCCGCCTGCGCGATGACGAACAGCTGATGGTCAAGCTGAGCTATCGCTTCGAGATCTGATCGCGGCTGACCTTGCCTGCCTTGGCGGCGGGCATGACCGCGGTCACGGTGACTTCAGGCAGGCGCCGCCTTCGGCGGCGTTCGCCAGTCTGTGTCCACTCCCGGATGCCTGGTGCCGCATGAAGACCATCACCTGGCTTGGCCTGACGCTGCTGTCGATCACGTGCACGGCGCGGGCGGTGGAGATCGACGGCCGCCTCGATCCGGGGGAATGGACGCAGGCGCGCCACGTCACCGACTTCCGCAAGACCCAGCCGCTCAGCCGCGAACCCGCGCGCCTGCGCACCGAGGCCTGGGTGCTGGCGACGCCCGACGGGCTCGCGGTCGCGTTCCGCAACCACCAGCCGCCAGGCGAAGCGCGCCACCGCCAGCGCGGCCAGCGCGACAACGCCGGCGCCGCCGACCGCGTGAACCTGTACGTCGACTTCGACGCCGACGGCCGCACCGGCTACAACTTCACGGTCACGCTCGCCGGCAGCGTCAACGACCACACGATCACCAACGAGAACCAGCTCAACCCCGACTGGGACGGACAGTGGCGCCATGCGGTCGGCGAGGACGAGGACGGCTGGACGGTCGAGCTGCTGGTGCCGTGGCACATCGCGCCGATGCGCGATGCCAGCGGCGGCGTGCGCACGCTGGGCATCGGCCTCGACCGGGTGGTGGCCGAAACCGGCGAGCGCGTGTCCTGGCCCGCGGCGACCTTCACCGAGCCGCGCTTCCTGACAGTGCTCGAACGCGTCGAGTTGCCGGATTTCGGCCAGGCGCTGCTCGCGGTCACGCCCTATGGCTCGTTGATCCATGACAACGTGCGCAACCGCACCGACCTCGATGCCGGCGTCGACCTGTTCTGGAAGCCCAACGGCCGCTTCCAGCTCAGCGCCACCGTCAATCCCGACTTCGGGCAGGTGGAAAGCGACGAGCTGGTGGTCAACTTCAGCGCCACCGAAACCTTCTTCAGCGACCGCCGCCCGTTCTTCGCCGAGAACCAGGGCTTCTTCGACGTCCCGTTCGGCTCGCTCAACCAGCGCAGCCGGCTGCTGTACACGCGCCGCGTCTCCGGCGACGTGGCCGCGGCGGCGAAGCTCAACGGCAGCGCGGCCGGCTTCGCCTACGGCGCCTTCGCGGCCAGCGAGGACGACGGCCGCGACTTCTACGCGCTGCGCACCACGCGCGAGTTCGGCGCGCACGGCCTCGGCGCGATGGCGACGCGGGTCGAGAACCCGATGCTGGACCGGGCCGCGAACGTGTACGAGGCCGACCACCGCTGGTCGAACGCGCGCTGGAACGTGCGCAGCACCGTCGTCGCCTCCGAGGTGGAGCAGGGCGGCCGGTCGCGGCGCGGCGACGGCGCGCAGGTGCTGGTCGACCACGACATCGACGGCACCTGGCGCCAGCAGCTGTATGCGCTGCACATCGGCGCGGGCTTCGCCCTCAACGATTTCGGCTACCTCGAGCGCAACAACTTCAACTATCTGCGCTACGACATCGCGCGGCGCGTGACCCGGCTGCCTGAGGATTCGGCCTACGCCGCGCACGACTGGCACTACGCGGCCTCGCACCGCAGCAACGACCGCGGCGAGGAGATCGCGTGGGCGGCGGCGGTCAACCGCCGCAGCGAGCGCCGCGACGGCGGCAGCGAGCTGTTCGACGTCGCCGTGTTCTCCAGCGGCATCGACGACCTGATCACCCGCGGCAACGGCAACGTGCGTGTCCCCGCAAAGCTGTACGCGTACTTCGAGCGCTTCCGTCCGCGCAAGGGCGCGTGGCAGCTCTACGGATCGGCGCGCTATGCCGCGGAAGGGCTGGGCGGACTGGACGAAGGCTCGATCACCGCCACCTTCGAGCCGACCTGGTTCGCCAACGACACGCTCAGCTTCAGCACCACCGTGCAGCTGGCGCACAACCCGGCGTGGCTGCTGTGGCGAGGCGGCACCCTGCTGGGCACCTATCGTTCGGACATGGCCTACCTCGCGGCGGGGAGCACCTGGCTGATCGACGATCGCCAGGAGCTGCGCGTGCGGCTCGAGGCGCTGGGGCTGGACGCGCGGGCGCGCCGCGCCTGGCGCGTGGCGCCCGACGGCACGCCGCTGGCCAGCAGCGAGGCGATCCCCGATTTCGCGCAGCACACGCTCGGCTTCCAGGTGCGCTATCGCTACGAACTGGCGCCGCTGTCGAACCTGTACGTGGCCTACGTGCGCGGCGGTTCGCTGTACGACGAGGCGATCGGCGGGGTGTCGTCGGTCGACCGCGAGCTGCGCAACGCCTTCGACCTGCGCGACAGCGAGCAGCTGCTGGTGAAGCTGAGCTATCGCTTCGATATCTGATCGAGGCGCGCGGTCCGCATCAAGGCGCCTCGCGCAGGTCCGCCGAGGCGATGTGCCAGGCGCGCTGCTCGGCGCTGGCGCCGTCGACCATCGCCCGACGCAGCGTGTAGTGGCCGACGTAGCGGACGCGGCGACCGTCGCGATGCGTCGCCTCCACCGTCACCGGGATCTCGGCGTAGCGCGAACCGGCGGCGCCTTCGACCGGGCCGGGTGTGCCGACGACGAGTTCGACGCGCGTGGTGTCGGCGAATCCCGCCGCGAACTGCTCGGGCGTCTGCCCGCTGCTGCGCCCGCCATCCGACCAGGCGACGTAGGCGCGCGCGTAGTCGCGGGCGTTGATCGCGGCGTAGTAGGCCTGCAGCGCGCCGACGGCATCGGCGGCAGTGGGTTCGCCGTCGCCCGCGGGCGTGGGCGCGTCGGTCGAGGCCAGGCCCGTCTCGGGATTGTCTTCCAGCGGCGGCAGGCCGAAGCGCTCGTCGGCCGGCAGCAGCTCCGGCGCCTGCACCGGCGCGGTGCCGGCCAGCGGCACGTCGCCCGGACCGGGTTGCGCCGGCATGTCGGTGATCGACCCCCCCGCCGCCTGTGGTTGCGGCAGCGACGGATCGGCGCTTGCGGCGCCTGCGGCCGGTTCGTCGCCCTTGCCGCCGCAGGCGGCCAGCACGGCCGCGAACAGCAGCGCGGTGGCGGGCGTGCGAAGTGCGGTGGTGCGGCGGCGCATGCTCAGCGATCCAGGCGCACGCGCACGCTGCCGTGCTCGATCGCGACGCGGTCGATGCGGCGACCCGCGGGCAGCTTCGCCAGCAGGTCCTCGTCGAGCCGGTACACCGGTTCCTGGCGCGCGTATTCCGCCAGCAGGTTGTTCACCACGCCGCGTGCGCCACCCTTGAGCAGGTCGCCCGAACCGGGCACGTCGAACTGCAGCAGTTCCGGATGGTCGAGGTGCAGGCCCTGGGTGGACGGGTCGTAGCGCAGGCCGCTGGCGAGCACCAGGTGCCCGGTGGTCGCGCCCTCGCCGCCGAGCGCGCCCAGGCCGAGGTCGAAGGCCAGGCGCAGCCGCGAATCACCGGCCGGGATCGACAGCCGGGGATCGGCGAGCGTCACCGTGACCAGGCCGCCGAGCTTGTCGAACGTGCGCGGGAAGCGACTGTCGAGCGATCGCTGCAGCTGCGCCGGCGTCACCGCGACCTCGCCGTTGAGCCAGGCCGAGACCGCGCCGATCGTGGCGCAACCCGCCAGCACGGCCAGCGGGAGCAGGAGCACGCACCACATCCGGAGTCGAGGCATGGTCGAAGGATCGCCGGGAACGGGAAGACGCATGCAGTGTGCGCGGTGCGGCTGAACCGTGGCTGCGCGGGCGGCGTCGCGCGCGCTCACCGCGGATCTTCCAGCACGCTGCGCCGCGGCTGCAGCCACGCGACCAGCATGCCCAGCAGCAGCATGCCCAGCGTGCCCAGCGCGACCTGCTTGACCACCAGCAGGGGCGGCAGCGGCTGCACCGCGTAATGGACCAGGTAGCCCGGGATGGTGGAGAACAGCGCCATCGCAAGCCCGAAGCGCAGCCCCTGCACCAGCGTCGGGCGCCCGGCGGCGAAGCCCTGGCCGAAGATCCAGGTCATCGCGAAGCCGATCAGCGCGTGCGCGAGCAGCAGCCACGGGAAGTGGCGCTCGCCGTCGGCGGCGTTGCGGTACATCGCGCCGAGCGCGTCGTAATCGGCCTGCAGCAGCAGGGCGTGGCTGAAGAACGCCCACAGCAGCGCGGCGAAGGACATCACGATGCCGCACACCCAGAACCGCTTGCCCATGCCGTCGTCCGAATCCGCGCCGGGGATGGCGCGCATGCTACTGCCCGGCCGGCACCGCGTCGACGGCGGCGCCGGTGATCACCCAGCGGCCGTCGGCGTCGGCGCGCACCTCGTACCAGCCTGCATAGCGCCGCGACGGCTGGCCGCGATATCCCAGCTGCAGTTCGACCGGCACGCGCACGGCGTCGGCCGTGGCCGCCGCCAGGAAGGCTTCCGCCGCGCGGCTGCCGAGCTTGATCCG
>JAIUOJ010000064.1 GCA_020161335.1 Pseudomonadota bacterium | reverse complement strand
ACCTGCTCGCTGCGCGAATGGTTGAACTCGCTGTGCTGCACGCCGGTGCCGGCGCTCATGCGTTGCACGTCGCCGTAGCGGATCACCGAGCCGGTGCCCAGGCTGTCCTTGTGCTCCAGCGCGCCGTCGAGCACGTAGGAGATGATTTCCATGTCCTGGTGCCCGTGGGTGCCGAAGCCCATGCTGGGCTGCACCTTGTCCTCGTTGATCACGCGCAGCGGGCCGAAGCCCATGTGCGCCGGGTCGTGGTAGTGGCCGAAGGAAAAGCTGTGGCGGGACGACAGCCAGCCGAACTCGGCGGGGCCACGGTCGGCGCTTTTGCGGATCTGGAGCATGGTGTTCTCCTGTTTCGAACCTGTCGACAGTGGCCGGGCGGCCCGTTATCTGCTTGAATTGCCCTGTTCTGCCGGTTGACGCGCAGTGTGTGCGCATCGAAACGGTTTGGAAAGCGAGCGTTTTACGCTTCTATCATCGAAATGATCGAACATGGTGCCGCGATGCTCAGGATCAGCCTGGATGCCCTGCAGGTGCTGGATGCCATCGACCGGCGCGGCTCTTTCTCCGGCGCGGCGAAGGAACTCTTCCGCGTGCCGTCCACGATCTCCTACACCGTGTCCACGCTGGAGGAAGGGTTGGGCGTGCAGTTGTTCGATCGCCTCGGCCCGCGCGTGGCGCTGACCGATGCCGGGCGCGAACTGCTGCGCGAGGGGCGGCACCTGCTGAAGGCGGCGCAGGACCTGGAGCATCGCGTGCGCCGGGTGGCCTCGGGCTGGGAAACCGAATTCGCCATCGGCCTGGATTCGGTGTTCCCGTCGATCACGTTGGGCGAAGACATCGAAGCGTTCTACGGCGTGGCGCAGGGTACGCGCCTGCGGATCGTGCAGGAGGCGCTGTCCGGGACTTGGGAAGCACTGCTCGATGCCCGTGTCGACATCGCGGTTGCGGTTGGCGAAGGGCCATCCGGCGGTGGTTACGTGTCCGAAACCATCGGCGAGGTCGACTTCGTGTTCGCGGTGGCACCGTCGCATCCGCTGGCAGGCGTGGATCACGCCCTGGGCAAGGCCGACCTGCAGCCGCATCGCGCGGTGGCGGTGGCCGATTCGGCGCGGCGGCTGATCCCGCGCACGGTGGGCCTGCTGTTCGGCCAGGATGCGCTGACCGTGCCGGACATCGACAGCAAGTTGCGCTTCCAGCTCGCCGGCCTCGGTTTCGGCTTCCTGCCCGAAGGGCTCGCGCGTCCGGCCATCGATGCCGGGCAATTGATCGAGAAGCAGGTCGAGGAACCGCGCGCGCCGGAAACCATCCGCATCGCCTGGCGATCCGACGAATCCGGCGCGGCGCTGGACTGGTGGCGCAGCCGGCTGCGCCAGTGGCGCGTGCACGAACGCCTGCGGCGACGCGTGCGCTTCGCGTGAGCCGCGACACCGGCGGGCCGGCGGTGCATCGCCATGCCGTGCGACGCGACCTGCGCGTGCACACGCCCGGAACGTGACCGGTTCGACCATCACGGGCGCTGCAGGCGCAACGTCGCCTCGCGCCGAAGACCGAGCGTGAACCGCAGGCATGCCGGTGGCCGGCGCGGCGTGCGCCGCGGGCCGCGCGGCGGTTTACCATGGCGCCCGGCAGTTGCCGTGGACACGGCAGCACAGGGGGCCATCGTCCGATCCGGAGCCTTGCCATGCGCCGCACCCTGTTGTCCTTTGCCGCCGTTGCCGGTGGCCTGTCGCTCTCGGCGGCCACGCTCGCCGCCACCTACACCGTCGGCCCTTCCGGACGCCAGTACACGCAGTTGTCGACGCTGGTCGACAGCGTCGACCTCGAACCCGGCGACATCGTGCTGGTCGACGGCGGCGCGACCTACAGTGGCAACATCGTCGTGCGCAGCGCCGACCGCGGCGCGCCCGGCAACCCGGTCACCTTCCGCTGGAACCGCTCGGTCGGTGCGACCCGGCCGATCCTGCAGGGCGGCACCCACACCATCAAGTTCCAGCAGTCCAACCACGTGGTGTTCGAGGGCTTCGACGTGCGCGGGGGCACCTCGTCATGCCTGTTCAGCGAAGCGCACGACGTGACCGTGCGCGACAGCATCATCCGCGACTGCCCATCGCACGGCATCCTCGGCGCCGACAACAACTCCGGTTCCTTCACGCTGGAGTACAGCGAGGTCTTCAACGCCGGTTCCGGCACCAGCCGCCACCCGATCTACATGCAGTCCGACGAGGTGGCGTATCCGGGGTCGGTGTTCCTGATGCGCTACAACTACATCCACGACGGCAACGGCGGCAACCTGCTGAAGAACCGCCACGAGCGCGCGCTGATCTACTACAACTGGTTCGAGAACTCGCCCTACCAGGAACTCGAACTGATCGGGCCAGACTGCGAGACCCAGCAGGCCGGATGGAGCGCGGACCTGCGCCGCGAGGACGTCGACATGGTCGGCAACGTCATCGTGCATTCGTCGGCGTGGCGCAACGCGATCCGCATCGGCGGCGACCTCAACGGGCGCAGCCAGGGCCGCCTGCGCATGGTCAACAACACCATCGTCTTCACCCGCTCCGGCATCGCCAACGCGGTGCTCGTGCAGTTGGGGCAGGAGTCGGTGGAGATGCACAACAACCTGGTGTTCCAGACCGGTTCCGGCGCGGCGCCGAACGTCCTCTACGAGAACCCGGCGTCGGATGTCGAGGCGCCGTACTGCGGACCGCCCAGCCGCGAGCCCTGGACCAGCGGGCGCAAGGTCGCGGGGACCAACAACTGGGTGCAGACCGCGGCGGCACGCGTGCCGGCGGAGTGGACCGGCACGCTGCGCGGCGCCGATCCGCTGCTGGTGAACATCGCCCAGTTCCAGCTGCGGCCGCTGGACAACAGCCCGCTGGTCTCGGCGGGCAACCCGCAGCCACCGACGCCGTCGGCGTTCCCGTTCCCGTCGCCGCTCGCCTTGCCCCAGTTCGATCCGCCACTGCGCGCGAAGCTGGCGATCGGCGCCGAGGTGGCGCGCGTGTTCGGCACCCGCATCGACATCGGCGCGCTGGAGAACCTGGCCGTCGCCGGCCCGCCGCTGCGCCGCAACGGCTCGCAGCCGTTGGCGCCGCCGCAGGCGCAGGCCGCGACGCCGCAGCCGGCGGCCGCGGCGCGGTCCGTCGTCGGTTCGGCGCCGGCCAACGCCGCATCGCCGGCCGGTGGCGCGTCGACCGTGCAGTCGCGCGCGCCGGTTCGGATCGCACCGCCGGTGCTGCGCCTGTGGCAGCGCTGGCTTCAGTGGTTCGACGCGCTGTTCGCGCCGCGCGAGGCGGCCGAACGCTGAGCGCCTGCGGCGGTTCAGCCGCCCTTGCGCGCCAGGAACAGCGGGTAGGGCGCCGTGGCGACCAGCCCCAGCGGTTCGCCGACCGCCGCGAACACGCCGTTGACGAGGTCGACCGGGTTCTGCCGCGCCTCGAAGGGCGGGTCGTAGAACGCGCGTCGGCGCAGGATCTCGAAGCGATGCCGGCGCAGCAGGTCGGCGGTGTCGCTGGCGTCGTGGTGGCGGATGCCAGGCGAGGGATGGCGGTCGCGTTCGCGCTGGCCGCTCACCTGGCGCCAGATGCGCGACAGGAACGGCGACGTCTTGGTGGCGACGATCAGGTGCCCGCCGGGACGCAGCACGCGGCGGATGTCGGCCATGTAGGCCTCGTCGTCCGGCACGAAGGGCAGGACCACGATCGACAGCACGATGTCGAAGCTGGCATCGGGGAAGTCCAGGCCATCCGGGCGGCACTGGTCGAAGGGGATCGGCGCGTACTGCTGGCGCGCGAAATCGACCCGGCGCTGTTCGACGTCGACTGCATGGATGTCCGGATGCGTCTTCGCGGCCGCCCAGGCGATGTCGCCCCAGCCGAAGCCGTAGTCCAGCACACGTCCCGGCGGCAGCTCGCGCAGCAGCGACAGCACGGCCTGGTGGCGACGGCGCTGGTGCGCATCCTGCGGTGCCTCGCGGCGGAAATGCGCGGGGATGTCGGCAAAGGCGTCGACTGGCGCGGGTTCGGTCATGCGGCTCCTCCTGTGGAGCATGAAGTCTACCGTTGACGCATGGAGCGCGCTGGACCGGACGGCGGCCGCCGTTGCACGCATCGCCGCTGCGGCGACCGGTCCCGGTCGCGTTCCGCGTTACTGGCGCAGGAGCTGGCTGAACATGAAGTCCGGCGGCATCCACAGGGTGGGCGTTGCATGCCTGCTGCCCGGTTATCATCTCGGCGTGTTCGCAATGCCCACCACTCCACGACGATCCAACCCGCTTCGGCAGCCAGGGAGATGGCGCGTGCCGCACCGATGAATGTCCTGCACCTGACCCTGTCCTACAGTCGAGGCGGCAGGCGTGAAGCAATCGCGGCGTTGGCGCAAGGCCTGCGCGGGCAGGGGGTGGAGAGCCACCTGTGCTGCCTGGACGAGTTCGGGTCCGAGCCGGCCGAGCGTGCGCTGTTCGCAGGCAGCATCAGCCTGGACCGCAGCGGCGCGTTCGACCTGGCCGCCCTGCGCCGCCTGAACCACTATTGCCACGAGCACCGCGTCGACGTGCTGCACGCGCACGACGCGGCCAGCGAGGCGATGTCGGCCATGGCCATGCCGGTCGGCGGCAGGGCCCTGCTGATGACCTTCCACCGCACCCGCAACCTCGAGACGGCCCGCTTCCGCGACCGCCTGCGCAACGCCATCGTCGGCCTGCGCGTCGGCGCGGTGGTCACCGCGTCGCAGGAGCGCCTGCACCACTACATCGACAACAACTACCTCGACGCCCGCAAGGTCTCGTGCATCCCGCTGGGCATCGACCTCGACCGCTTCCAGCCCGATCCCGCGCTGCGCCAGCGCACGCGCGCGCAACTGGGCGCCGGCGACGGGCAGCTGTTGGTCGGCACGGTCGGCCATTTCGGCAGCGAGAAGGGCATCGACCTCGCGATCGGCGCGTTCCAGGCCTTCCTGGTGCGTCACCCCGGGCGCGATGCACGGCTGGTGGTGCTGGGTCGCGGCGACGACGAGCAGACGGCCTGGGTCCAGTCGAAGGTGCGGCCCGAATTCGCCGATCGGATCGACTTCCAGGGGTTCCAGGCGCATCCGGAACACTGGTTCCCGGCGTTCGACGTGCTCCTGCACGGTGCCCGCGACGAAGCCTTCGGACTGGTGCTGGCCGAGGCCCAGGCCTGCGGCGTGCCGGTGGTCGCGGCGCGCGTGGGCGGGATCCCGGAAGTGGTGCTGGACGGTCGCACCGGGCGGCTGGCGGCCACGCCCGAGATCGAACCGCTGGCCGACATGCTCGAAGAGGTCAGCGCCGACGAGCAGAGGCGCCGGCAGCTGGCGACCCAGGCCATCGAGCACGCGCGCCACCAGTTCAGCCGCGAACGCTACGCCCGCGACTACCTCGAGGTCTATCGCCGGCTGCTGGCCTGAGCGGGCAAGTGCGCGGGCCGGGATGGCCTGCCGCGGAACGGGTCAGACCAGGGCTTCGACCACGTCCGGATGGCCCAGGAACTGGCGCGGACTCGCGCTGCGCCCGTAGGCGCCCGACTGGAACACCACCACCAGGTCCCCGGGGTCGGCGCGGCCGAGTTCGACGTTGTCGCCGAGCAGGTCGAGCGGCGTGCACAGCGGGCCGACCACGGACACGTGTTCGCGCGCGTCGCGCCGGCCGTTGACCGCGATCGGATAGTTGCGGCGCATCACCTGGCCGAAGTTGCCCGACGCCGCGAGGTGCTGGTGCATGCCGCCATCGGTGACCAGGAACACCTTGTCGCGCGAGACCTTGCGGTCGACCACGCGGCACACGTACAGGCCGGCTTCGCCGACGAGGTAGCGCCCCAGCTCGACCACCAGCCGCGCCTGCGCGCCGAAGTCCGCGGGCGCGCGCGCGGCGAGGTCGCGCAGCGAATCGAATACCGGCGCGGTGTCGAGCACCGGGTCGCGGTCGCTGTAGGGAATGCCGAAGCCGCCGCCGAGGTTGAGGAAGCGCAGCGGCGCCGGCAGCAGGTCGAGCCAGCCGCGGACCAGGTCGTAACTGCGCTGCTGCGCCTCGACGATGGCCTCGGCGCGCAGGTTCTGCGAACCGGCGAAGCAGTGGAAGCCCTCGAAGCCGAGGCCGGCGTCGCGGATGCGTGCCAGCAGGTCGGGCACCTGTTCGGCGTCGACGCCGAACTGCTTGGGGCCGCCGCTCATCTTCATGCCCGAGGCCTTCAGCTCGAACGGCAGGTTGACGCGCACCGCCACGCGCGCCGGCGTGCCGGTGCGTTCGCTGGCGCGGGCCAGCAGGTCGACCTCGCGGAACGATTCGAGGTTGACCAGGATCCCGGCCGCCTGGGCCTGGCGCAGCTCCGCTTCCTGCTTGCCCGGGCCGGCGAAGCTGATGTGTTCGCGGGCCATGCCCGAGTCGAGCGCGACGCGCAGTTCGCCGCCGGAAGCGACATCGAAGCCGTCGACCTGGCCGGCCATGAAGTCGACCAGCGCCGGCATCGGGTTGGCCTTGATCGCGTAGTGCAGCAGCACGCCGGCCGGGAAGGCCGCGCGCAGCTGGCGCGCGCGCGCGGCCAGCCGGGTCCGGTCGTAGACGTAGCAGGGGGTGGCGCCGACTTCCTCGACCACCCGCGACAGCGGGCGTCCCGCCACCAGCAGCTCCCCGTCCGCGGCGCGCGGCCAGGGTCCCGGTGCCGGCGTCGCGCTGGCGCCCCCGGCGGAGGCATCGACGGCCGCGGGAGGGGCGGTGCGGGCGGTTTCGGTCATGGGATCGTCAAGCCGTTGATTTGCAATAGGATACGTCGGAATCGAAGCGTCGAGGCCGGCATGGCGATCGCGCCACCTGTCCGCAAGCTGACCGGCGAGGGTGACACGGCGCACGACCCGGCGCTTGTCCCTGCCGGAAACATGAATAGCCCACCCTATAATTCCGCGTGGCGACAGGGTCCCGCTTGCAGCGGTCCGGACGCCCAGGGGGACGCCACTGGGAGACGTGACACCATGACGCCGAGCCATCGACGTGCCCGCCTGCGCCGGTTGCCCCCCTGGGCCGCCGTGGCGCTGCTGCTGTTGCCGGCCCTGGCCGGTTGCCGCGAGCCGGCCGCGACCGGCACCGCCGGGCCGGCCATGACGGCCGCGGAGGCGACCACGACCGATCCGGCCGCCAATGCCCGCGCGAGCCTGCCCGAAGGCCTCCCGCGCACCATCACGCTCACCGCCAACGCCGACGACCTCGGCGCCAGCGAGCCGGTGACGCTCGGCATCCCGTTCCCGCCCGGCGTGCTGACCGACGCGGCCCGCGTGCGCGTGCTCGACGCCGACGGCGCGGAGGTGCCGGCCTTCGTCAAGCCGATGCTGCGCTGGCACTGGATCGACGGCAGCGTGCGTTCGGTGAAGGTGCAGTTCGTCGCCGACCCGAAGCGCGCCTACCGCTTCGACATCGAACAGCCGCGCACGCAGTCGATCGCCGAGGTGCCCTACGAACGCGGCACGCGGCCGGGCAAGATGGAGGCCCCGGTGCCACGCGTGCTGGCGACGCTCGACCCCGCGTGGCTGGTGCATTCGCGCGTGGCCGGCATGCAGTTGCCCTACGACCGCAAGCGCGACTACGACCGTTACGTCGACCGCCAGTGGCAGTGGGCGAAGGACACGCCGTACTCGGGCAGCCATGGCTTCCTGTTCGACCGCGCCTCGGTGGTCGGCTTCCAGTACGTGCGCAGCGGCAGGCCGGAGGCGTTCGCCGAGTTCTACAACGCGGCCACGTTCTACCTGTCGAAGATCAAGCGCGGCGGCAACGGCGGCGGCTGGCCCGACTGCACCGGCGGCTGGGAGTTCGACGGCGTCAATGCCTGCGACCCGAAGTACAGTTACGTGACGCCGCAATTGCTGCTGGTGGCGCTGGCCGGCGACGACTCGCGCCTCGACGCGAAGACGATCGCGGCCATGGCCGACAACCAGATCAAGGGCGGCTGGAGCGGCCCGCCCGGCCCGTACCGCGGCGGCGACCAGTCGTGGACCGAGCGCCACGCCGGGCTCGCGCTGGAACACCTGGTGTCGAGCTACGAGCTGACCGGCTCGGCCACGACCCGCAAGCAGGTTGACGACATGATCGGCTGGCTCCATGCACACCAGCAGACGCCGCCCGCGCCGGATCCGGTCACCGGGGCCTGGACGCATTCGTGGCAGGCACACGAGGGCGGCAGCTACGATCCGGCCACCGACGTGCGCGGCGGGTCGCCGTGGATGAGCGCCAACCTCGCCGGCGGCCTGTGGCGCGCCTGGCAGGTGACCGGCGACGAGCGCATCCCGACCATGCTGCGCGACTTCGGCCGCTACCTGGAGCAGCACGGCTTCGTGCCGGACAGCTTCGCCGGCAAGTGGCAGTCGAGCTGCAACGAAGGCGGCACCATCGGCTGGTACTTCTCGTCCGGCACCGCGCCGCAGGAGCGCATCGTCGCCATCCAGGACAGCGAAGGTTGGGGATCGGACTCGCACAATCCCGAACTGCTGATGGCGGTCGCCGCCGCGCGCTACTTCGAGAAGGACCCCGAGTGGCGGCAACGGCACGCGCAACGCGCGGACCGCCTGTCGCGCTACCTCAATGACCGCTGCGCCGCCGTGTCGCACACGCCGCGCGCCTTCAACTGGCAACACCGCAATCCGGAGTTCGCATGGCTGCTCGCCCAATGACCCGCCGCCGCCTGCTGGCGCTGGCCACCGTGACCTGCGCGGTCGCCGGCGCAGGCCTGTTCGGCCATGGCGCCACCGCACCGGGCGTGGCCCATGCCGCGGAGAAGGCGGCCGGTCCGCTGACCTTCGCCAATGAAGCCGCGCAGCGCCTCGACGTGATCCAGGATTCGGCGTACCGCTTCGACGCGCTGTTCGTCGACTTCAACAGCGACGGCTGCCCGGACGCGTTCATCGTCTCGCACAGCGACTGGGGCCAGACCAGCCGGCTGTGGAACAACCGCTGCAACGGCACCGGCACGTTCCAGTACGTGTCGCCGGCGGAAGGCAACTATTACATCGCGGGCGAACCCCTGGTGTCGGGCTGGGTGACGCGCCTGGATTTCAATGGCGACGGCAAGCAGGACTTCTGGGGCCGGCACGGCCAGGCGACCAACGCGCGCTATCGCAACGGGTCCACCGACGGCAGCTTCATCCCGCGTTTTGCGGCCAAGGAGACCGGCTGCGAGGATTACTGCGCGTTCGCGGACATCACCGGCAGCGGCAACCTCGAAGTGATCACCAATACGCGGCGCGTACAGAACATGGCGGGCACGCAGCTGCGCCCGGCGTCGGGCAACCGCGCCTACCTCGCGGTGGGCGACGTCACCGGCGACGGCTGGCCGGACATCGTGCAGCCGGCCAACGGCGGCTACTGGCGCAACGACAGCGGCACGCTCAACTGGGTGGCGGTGCCGGCGTTCGCGGGCGGCGCCTTCATGCAGGTGCTGCTGGCGGACTTCGACAACGACGGCCACCTCGACCTGTTCTACCTCGACGGTGCCCAGTTCAGCGCGAGCAGCCGCGCCTACCTGTTCCGCAACAACGGCGCGGGCGGGTTCACCGACGTGTCCGCGGCGTCGGGCCTGTCCGGCATCCGGTCGAGTGACTACGGCAACGTCACCGTCGGCGACTTCGACAACGACGGTTTCCAGGACCTGCTGGTGTCGGGCATCTCCGATTCGGTGCGCCTGTTCCGCAACAACGGCAACATGACCTTCACCCAGGCGGCGCAGGACTTCGGCGTGTCGGCGGGACAGGGTTCGGGCGGCTGGCAGTCTGCCTCGCCGCGCGCGGACGTCGCCGACTTCGACAACGACGGCCGCCTGGACATCATCAAGACCCAGTTCCAGTCCAACATCGGGCTGTGGCGCAACACCACCAACACCGACGGCAACCGCTGGATGAAGGTGCGCGTGCGCGGCACCGGCGGCAACAGCGATGGCGTCGGCGCCAGCGTGCGCTGGTATCGCGCGGGCACCAACCAGCTGGTGTCGCACATGCCGGTCCTGGTCGGCGAACAGCATCCGCAGACCCACCTGCATACCGGCCTGGGCAGCAACGCGACGGTCGACCTGGAAGTGCGCTTCCCGAACGGCGGGCCCACGCATCGCTTCAACAATCTCGCCAGCAACCAGGAAGTGATCGTCTACCGCAACGGCTGCCTGCAGACCGGCTGGCGACCTGGCAGTGGCTGGGCGCTCACGCCGCCGGCCAACTGCTCGTTCTCCAGCCCGACGACAACGCGCCGCAACGGCTCCGCGCCGCTGGCGCCGGCAACGCCGCAGGGCGCTTCGGTCCAGGGCACGGCCGCGGCTGCGCCGGTGGCGACGCCTGTTGCGGCACGCCAGGGCACGACGGCTGCCGGCACTACTGGGGCGGAGACGCCCCGCGTGCAGCGCGGCAGCGTGCGCATCACGCCGGCCGCGCTGGTGCTGTGGCACGACTTCAAGCGCTGGTTCGACCATCTGTTCTTCCCGCGCGAGCGCCACAGCGAGCCCTGAGCGGGCCTGCATCGCGTGCCGCGCGCAGGCCATTGGCCGCAGGCGCGCGATTTCCCCGTTGGAACCTGCAGAGGGCGATGATCGCGCGCGGCCTGCGTGCGCGAGGTGCGCGAGGCGATCCTCGCGTCGACGCACGCGCTGGCGCGTGCGTGGCGGGACGCGCCGCGCCCGGAGCAAGTCGACGCGACGATGGCGGTAGTTCCTCGTCGCTTCACCATCGGGGACGTGCACGCGCGTCCCGGGAACCGACAGGGGAGGACGCCGCATGGCGACATCGGATGTAGTGACGCTGGACGAATGCCCGGTCTGCGCGGGTACGCGCTTCGAGACGCTGCCCACGCCGGGGCGCTGGATCGGCCCGGAAGTGTTCGAGCCGCTGCGTGGCCGCATCGGCATGATGGATTGCCGCGAATGCGGCCTGGCCTTCGTCAACCCGCGGCCGTCCTCGCAACACCTCGGCGCGTTCTACGCCGGCAGCACCTACGATTGCCACGAGACCAGTGGCTCGTCTTCGGCGGGTGACACCGCCGATTTCCTGATGTCGCGCATCGAGCCGCACCTGCCGGCGCTGGCGCCGCGCACGGTGCTCGACTACGGCGCCGGCGGGGGCGGGTTCCTGATCCGCATGCGTGAACTGGGCTGGCGGACCCGGGGGCTGGAACCTGGCCAGCGCGGGCTCGAAGCCTGCCGCGCGGCCGGCCTCGACGTGACCGACGCGGTCGATGAACTGCCGTCGGCCGCGTTCGGGCTGGTCACCTTCCACCACGTGTTCGAACACCTCGAGGACCCCGGCGAGGTGCTGGCGACGGTGCGCCGCGTGCTTGCTCCCGATGGCCGGCTGTTCATCGAGGTGCCCAACTACGATTCGCTGCGGGCGAAGCTGGCGCTGCCGGTGCTGTCGCGCAATACGCGCGTGGACGAACGCTTCCGCGCGTATCCCATCCACCTTGCGTACTACAACGCCGCGACGCTGGGGCGGGTGCTGGCCAACCATGGCTGGCAGGTAGAGGCCACCTTCACCGTGGGCATGGGCCTGGATGAATTCCTGATCGACGCGCCCGCGAACGAGGGCACCTCGGAGGCCTTGGTCGAAGCCAGGCCGCCAGCGGAGAAGGCCGTCGTGCCCGATGCGCCGCGCGCGCCGATCGAGGCGCCGGTGCCGCCGCGCAAGCTGCGCCACCACGTCCGCGACGCCTACCTGGGCCTGGGCCTGGGCGAGAACCTCGCGGTGGTCGCGCGCCCGGCCTGAGCCGGGCGGCCCGTCTCAGGCGAGGTCGTGGCTGCGCTGCGGCGGCACGCCGCCGGCCAGCAGCGGCCGCGAGGCGGCGTCCGGATCGGGCAGGGGATCCCAGTCCTTGCAGAACAGCTTCTTCGCCACGCGCGTGGCGCCGTTGGCGACGCCGATGGGCGCACCCAGCCAGCGCGCGGCCAGGAACGCCTTGCGCCGCACCACCCAGTTGTACATCGACTGCTCGGAATAGAAGTTGTAGCCCCAGCGCCGCTCGAACAGGCGCGAGGACGGGCCGGTGAGCTTCGGTCCCCAGCGGTAGAAGAAGAACTTCATGTCCGACAGCGCCATGCGCGTGCCGAGGTTGTCGAAGTGGATGACCGACTTCGGTTCGACCACCATCGTGCGGCCCATCGCCGCGACCTGCAGCGAGATGTCGAGGTGTTCGCGGATCACCATCGACGGCAGCTCGATGTGCTTGAACACCTCGCCGTCGAACAGCACGCAGTGCAGTTCGAAGGTGCCGGTCTCGACCCGGTCCTGCGGGATGTCCGACACCTCGGTGCGGCGGTGGAACTTGTGCTCGATCAGGTAGGGCGTGCCGTCGACGTCGACCACGCGCAGTTCGCCGGTGTGCAGGTGGTTGCGCAGCGGCGCGCCCTTGTCCACGCCCTCGCGCTCGAGGATCAGCGGGGTGACCACGGCGTGGCCGTCGTGCATGGCGTCGAGCAGCGGCGGCAGCCAGCCCTCGGTCACGCGCGAATCGTTGTCCAGCAGCACCACGGCGGGGGTGTCGATGAGTGGCTGCACTTCACGCAGGGCATCCATCGGCGTGCGCAGGCCGAGGCTGAAGAAGCGCGCCTCCGGCTGGCCATGCAGGCGCTTGCGCACCGGCGCGATGTCCGCCTGCGGATAATCGAGGTCCATGATCCACAGCCGGAACGGTTCGCGCGTGTACCGGTAGACGCTGTCGACGCACTCGTCCAGGCCGGAGTAACGGTCGCGCGGGGTGATGATGATGGTGACGACGGGGGTCATGGCGGTTTCCTCGGCGTGGCGCCCGTGGCCCGCGTTGGCGGCGGGCCGGCGGGCGTCAACGACGCTTGCTGAGTGCGTTGCGCACATAATGCATCATGTACCAGGCGCTGCTGGCGACGCCCAGGCGTTCGATGTCGCGGTAGATGCGCCATTGCCAGCGCGCGGCGCGCAGCTTGTTGCTGGACACCGATCCCTTGCGCACCAGGTACCAGGCCAGCGGTTCGTCGCCGCCGGCGCGCACGGCGCGCCCCGCGCGCCGCACCAGGTCGAGCCAGAACACGTAGTCCTCGTGCCCGACCTTGAGGAAGCGACCGTCGCCGCCCAGGCGTTCGCGGTCGTACAGTCCGGTGCAGTTGCCGATGTGGTTGCTGCGCAGCATCGCGCGGTGGTCGACCTCGGCCGGCGGCTGGACCCGTGCCAGCGGGCTGCCATCCTCGGCCACGCGCTGGTAGCCGGCATAGGCAATCGCGGCGCCGCGTGCATCGAGTGCCTCGAGCTGCAGGCGCAGCTTGTCGGCGTGCCACCAGTCGTCGCTGTCGAGGAAGGCCACGTAGCGGCCGCGGGCGAGTTCGATCGCCCGGTTGCGCGCGGCCGCCACGCCGCCGTTGCGGCCCTCGCGCACCAGGCGCACGCGCGGGTCGCGCGCGGCGTACTCGGCGACGAGGTCGGCGCCCGCATCGGTCGATCCGTCGTCGACCACCACCAGCTCGAGGTCGGCGTGGGTCTGCGCCAGCACCGATTCCACCGGGCGTCGCAGGAAACGCTCGCCGTTGTACAGCGGCATCACGACGCTCACCAGTCGCGGGCCGCCGCCGGTCACGATGCCGCCCGTGGGCGCGACACCAGCCACGCGTTGAGCGTGGACACGATTTCGTGCGGCTTGTCCGCGAACGGCGGCGCCAGCGGCGGCTGCCCGTCCGCGAGCGCGCGCGCGGTGTCCGGATCGGGCGCGGACACCTCTTCCAGCACGCGCTGCCCGGCGCGTGCGTACAGCGCGCGGAAGTCGTCCAGGCGCAGCCGGTTCATGTACATGTAGCGGTTGCCCGCGAGCAGCTTGTAGGCGGGCTCGCCGAACCGGAGGAAGTTGATCGGGCCGATGCCCGGGTCCGAATGCGAGAAGTGGTCGCTGAAATCGATGTAGTGCACCAGCAGCCCGCGGTCGGAGACCAGCCGGCTGCCTTCGCGCAGGATCGATTCCAGTACGGGCCCCGGGATGTGCTCGAACACTTCGTACGACACGTGCAGGTCGATCACGCCCGGCGGCAGGTCGACGCTGGCCGCGTCGCCCGGCGACAGGTAGCGGATGCCGCAGGTCTGGAGCAGGCGGTCGAGGTCGAAGTCGTCGGCCAGCGCCAGCAGCTGCTGCAGGCGGGCGGGGTCGAGGCGCTCGCCGAACAGCGCCTCGACCCGCGCGCGTTCGTCGCGGATCTGGCGCAGGTCCTCGTGCACCAGTTCCGGCCGCAGGTAGGGGTTGAGGTCGACCGTGACCACCGAGGCCGCGCCCTGCAGCCACAGCGACAGCGGCAGGTTGAGGCGCCGGCCGGTGCCGACCTCGAGCGCGCGCGCGCCTTCGACGCGCAGGCCGTTGCCGTTGGCGCGCTGCGCCACCTCGATGCCCTGGCGCAGCTTGTCCTCGACCTCGATCGAACGCAGCCCGCCGAAACGGCGCTGCATCGCGTAGTACACATCGTGCGACAGCGGGTCGGGGAGCAGTGCGACGGAATTCTGGACCGCCGCCTTGATCAACCAGTGCATTCCATTTCCCTTCCGTTCCCTGGGTCTCCTCGGCCTGACGGGTCAGGCCGCCGCGGCTTGCGCCCCGCGCGAGCCGGCCCAGGAAGCGGGCGGCGCCGGGAGGACGAAGTCGCGGTATTCATTGGGGTTGCCGGCGTGCCCGGCTTCGGCCGCCTTGATGATGTTGAACATCTCGCGCGAGCTGACGTAGTGCAGCACGAAGCGTTCGCCATCGTTGTACGCGCTTTCCAGGTGTGCGTGCATCGCGTCGACCGCCGGGCCGAGCACCACGTTGGCGTCCTTCTCCGGCGCGCCATGGGTATGGATCTTCACGAACACCCACTCTGGCCGGCCCTCGACGTGGATGCCGGCGTCGATCCAGCCGTCGACGCGGGCAGGCGTGGGCGGGTAGTTGGAGCGGATGTCGGCATTCTCGACGCGCGGGATCACGCCGCGGCGGCGGTCGCGCCAGTTCAGGCCGACCGGGCCCTGCACCAGCAACAGGTCACCCACCGGTTCGCCGCCGGCGCGCACCGGTACGCCGCGGTCGTGCGACTTGGGCTGGTCCGGGTCGTCGGTGGCGTAGTAGATCGAGTTGATGGTGCGGGTCTGGGTCGGGCTGGGCGAGGAGGGCATGGTGAAGTCGGCGTAGCAGCCCAGTTCGCGAAGCAGGATCAGCTCGTTGTTGAGGCCGCACCAGCGGCCGTCCGGGTTGGAATTGTCCAGGCACCAGTTGCCGTGGATGAAGCCGAACATCACCTCGCCGGTCTGCGGGTGCCGCGGCAGCGCGCCATGGCGCTCGTGCAACAGCGCCTTGAAGCGGGTGATGGTCTCGCGGAAGTTGGCCTCGGTGTCGTTGTCGTGGTGCAGGTGTACCTCGATCTCGCCGTAGCCGTCGCGGCACAGCTGCTCGATCTTGTCCAGGTGCTCCTCGAGGTATTCCTCCTCGGGATAAAAGAACACGTGCTGCGGCGGGCGGCCGTCGGCGTCGCGATGGCGCTCGGCGAGCGCGCGGTAGTCGGTGCACCAGCGGTCGACGCGGGCGCGCTGCACGTCCAGCGGCGGACGCCCGTGCATGGGTTCGTAGTGGTCCACGAAGCAGAACATCACGTGGGTCGGGCCGGCCACCGCCGGGCGCCTGCGCCGGCGCAGGTAGGCGGCCAGCCAGATCTGCATGTTGCGTGCGTGGATGAAGCGCCAGACGACCACGAACGGTGCCACCAGCAGGACCAGCAGGCCCAGCCACAGGCCCTTGAGCAGCAGCAGCAACTTGAGCAGGAACGTCATCGCGCCACCGCCGGGGGCAGCAGCGACAGCAGTTGCTCGGCGTTGTTGCGCCAGCGCCGCTCGTGCTCGACGTAGGTGCGCGCGGCCGCGCCGACGCGCGCGCGTTCGTCAGGTGCGTCGGCCAGCGCCAGCACGCGTTCGACGCAGGCACCGAGCTGCTTGCGCGGGAACAGCCAGCCGCTGCGGCCGTCGTCGATCA
>JAIUOJ010000063.1 GCA_020161335.1 Pseudomonadota bacterium | reverse complement strand
CGCGCCGGGCCCGGACATCCCCCGGCGCAGCAGTTCGGAATTGGTGGAGTCCAGCGACCAGGCCACGTCGAGGGCAGCGAGCCGGTCGCGCACCGGCGCAGGCAGGGCCGCGCGGATCGCCCCGGCGTCCAGCAGGTCCACCGGCGCCGCCAGCGCGTAGCCCCGGCCGGCGCGGGCCTCGATGGCCACCCCGGCCTCGCGCAGGGCCTCGATCCGCTTCCAGACCGCGGCCCGGGTCAGCCCCGCTTCCCGCGCCAGCGCGTCGCCGGACACCGGTCCGGCGGCCAAGCGCTGCAGCAGGGCGCGATCGGCGGGGGCGGTCACGGCGCGGCCAGTCGGGTCATGCCCGGATTATCCGGCATCCGGCCGTCGCGGGCGGGCACCGGGCGCCGTTCGTCGCCTGCCGGGCAAGGTTTGCCGTAGATCGCCTGCAACCATCCGCCGCCCCGCAGCATCCGGGGTATAGTGCGGCGTTGACCTGCAACGCCCCGGCCCAAGGATCGTCGCCATGGCTTCCAGATTCCTGTTCTGCCTGCTGCTGGCCTGCCTGGCCTTGCCCGTGGCCGCGCGCGACGTCGCAATGCTCGACGCCAATGGCGCCGGCACCGGCTGCCCGGTGACCGAGGATTCCGACGCCGATGCCAGCCAGGCCCGCACCGGCGCCAAGCGCGCCGCGCCCGCACCCGCCCGCGCCAAGCCCGCGGCGGCCCGCCGTGGTGGCGAAGCCGAATCCGGCGGCCGGCCGCCACGCTGGCACAGCTTCCTGCCGGGCATGATCCGCTGAGGCAGCGCGGTTCCCGTCCGCGGCACACGTGCCCGGCCTGATCCGGCGGCTGTTCGGCCGCGCGCCCTCGCAAGCCATCGACGACGCCCTGTGGGCGCACGTGCAGGCGCGCGTGCCCTGGGTGGCCGCGCTCGACCCCGCCCGCGACGCGCGCCTGCGCGCGCTGGCGGCCGACTTCCTGCAGCGCAAGTCGATCACCCCGATCCCGCCGCTGGCACTCGACGACCGCCGCCGCGCGGTGCTCGCCGCCCTGTGCTGCCTGCCGCTGCTGGAGTTCGGCGGCGAAGGCCTGCACGGCTGGTCCCAGCTGATCGTGTACCCGGACGCGTTCCGGGTGAACCGCAGCCACCTCGACGCCGCCGGCGTGCTGCACGAATGGGACGACGAACTGATCGGCGAATCCTGGGACGCCGGCCCGCTGATCCTGTCGTGGGCCGACGTCGAGGCCGACCTGGACGACCCGCATGCCGGCTTCTGCGTGGCCGTGCACGAGATGGCGCACAAGCTCGACGCGCTCGACGGCGTGCTCGACGGCACGCCGGCGTTGCCGCGCGACTGGCAGCGCGCGTGGGCGCGCGACTTCCAGCAGGACTACGACGCGTTCGTCGCCCTGGTCGAGGCCGATCGCGAGGTGGCGATCGATCCCTATGCAGCCGAGGCGCCAGAGGAGTTCTTCGCGGTGTGCAGCGAGTACCACTTCAGCGCGCCGCAGGTGCTGCGCGAGGCGCTGCCGCGGGTGGCGGCGCACCTGGAGAAGTTCTACGGGCCATCGCCGACAGACGCGCCGCTGTCATCCCGAACGGAGTGAGGGACCTGCTTCCGGCTCCGGCATCACGCAAAACAGCAGATCCCTCACTCCGTTCGGGATGACAACCGGATGTTTCGGGACGTCGGCAAGAGCCCGGGGGCCATCGCGGGTGCCGGGGGCGCCGATGCCCGCCGCACGCACATCGCCCTACAGGCCCGGCGGCAGCCTGACCTCGAAGCGCGCGCCGCCCAGCTCCTCCGACGCGCCGACGGACAGCTGCCCGCGATAGCTGCGCACGATGTCCTGCACGATCGACAGGCCGATGCCGTGGCCGTGCACGCGTTCGTCGCCGCGCACGCCGCGCTGCAGGATCAGCGGAATGCGCTCCGGCGGGATGCCGGGGCCGTTGTCGTCCACCGCCAGCAGCAGGCCGGGACGGCGGTTGGGCGCGGTCTCGCCGGTCTTGACCGTCAGCAGCACGCGCGTGCGCGCCCACTTGAAGGCGTTCTCGAGCAGGTTGCCCAGCAGTTCCTGCAGGTCGCCCAGTTCACCGTGGAAGCGCGCGTCCGGATCGACGTCGAATTCGCAGATCACGCCCTTGCCGGCGTAGATCTTCTCCAGCCCCTGCACCAGCTGCTCGGCGCGCGGCTCGACCTCGATCGGCGCCGCGAACAGCTTGTGCCCGCTCGAGGCCGCGCGCCCGAGCTGGTAGCTGACCAGGTCGTTCATGCGCCGCAGCTGGGCGTCGACCTCCTCGCGCAGCTCGGCCTCGCCGGCATCCGAATCCAGCCGCGCACGCAGCACCGCCAGCGGCGTCTTCAGGCTGTGCGCGAGGTCGGACATGGTGTTGCGCTGATGCTCGAGGTTCTCGCGTTCGCTCTCGATCAGCGCGTTGATGCTGTCGGTCAGCGGCTCGAGTTCGCGCGGATGGCGCTCGCCCATGCGGTTGGCGAGCCCGCGCTGCACGCGCTTGAGTTCCTCCACCACCTTGCGCAGCGGCCACAGGCTCCAGCGCAGCACCAGCGTCTGCAGCAGCAGCAGGATCACGCCGGCCACGCCGAGGTAGCCCCATAGCGCGGCGCGGAACACGCGCACCTGGCGCGGCACGTTGCCGGCGTCCTCCATCACGTAGATCGTGTACGGGAACTCCGCATCCGGTCCGGTGCCCTCGGGCACCCACACCAGGCCGAAACCATGGCGGTACACCTGCCCGGGCGAGCCGTCGCTGCGCGTCATCGGCAGCGGCCCCTCGAACTTCTCCTCGCCGCCGGCCAGCATCTGCGCCTCCGGCAGCTGCGGGCCCGACGCCGATCGCGATGCCCAGTTGCCGTTGGGCAGCACGATCTCGGCGTACAGACCGCTGCCGGGCCGGTCGAAGCGGTCGTCCGGCGGGTTCTCGGGCGGGTAGAGCTCGCCGTTGCGCAGGAACTCCACGTCGCCGGCATAGGCGTAGGCGTAGTTGCGCAGGCGGTCGCGCTGGCCCTCGCTGGCCACGTCGAGGAAGGCGCGGTCGAGCGCGAAGCCGGCGAGCGCGAGGAAGCCGAGCAGGCCCAGGCTGGCGGCCATCAGCTGGCGTGCCTGCAGCGAGCGCGGGCGCCAGGGCAGTTCGCGTGGCGGCTTGCCGGTGGTCATCGGGCGGGATCAGGAGGCTCGGGTGGTCGACGGGCGTCGCCGCGGCGCGGCGGCACCGCCCGCGCCACGATAGCCGATCGGGTCGGCGTCGCCGCCGGCCGGGCCGCGCGCGGTACGGCCGGGCTCAGCCCTCGCCGGTGCGCGGGATCGCGAAGCGGTAGCCGCGGCCGCGCACAGTCTCGATCGGCTTGAGCGCGCCGTCGGGGTCCAGCTTCTTGCGCAGGCGTCCAATGAACACTTCCAGCACGTTCGAGTCGCGGTCGAAGTCCTGCTGGTAGATGTGCTCGGTGAGGTCGGCCTTCGAGACCAGTTCGCCGGCGTGCATCATCAGGTACTCGAGCACCTTGTACTCGTAGCTGGTCAGGTCGACGTTCTGGCCGTTGACGGTGACCGTCTGCGCGGCCAGATCGAGCACCACCGCGCCGCATTCCAGCGTCGGCTTGCTCCAGCCCGCGGCGCGGCGCACCAGCGCGTTGATCCGCGCCAGCAGTTCCTCGACGTGGAAGGGCTTGACCAGGTAGTCGTCGGCGCCCTGCTTGAGGCCGTCGACCTTGTCCTGCCAGCTCGAACGCGCGGTCAGGATCAGCACCGGGAACTGCTTGCCCTCGTCGCGCAGCGCCTTGACCAGTTCCATGCCCGACATCTTGGGCAGGCCGAGGTCGATGATGCCGACGTCGAACGGGACTTCGCGGCCCATGTACAGGCCTTCCTCGCCGTCCTGGGCGGCGTCGACCGCGAAGCCTTCGCGCTTCAGGCGGGCGGCCAGGGTTTCACGCAGGGGGGCTTCGTCTTCGACGAGCAGGATGCGCATGGATCGACTCCGTTCAATGGATGCGGCCAGTGTGGCCGGACTTTCCTGAACAGAATGCCGATTCAGTCGTTGTCGTCGCGTGCAGGACCGCCGCCGCGCGGGGGCTCCGGCCGCGAGGGCTCGGGGCGCTGGCGCGCGGGGTCGTCGACGTAGACGCGCACGCGGCCGCGGTCGTCCATCGCCTTGATGCGATTCACATCACGGCCGTCGGACTGCATGCGCTCGGCGCTGAGCACGCGGCTGCCGCGGTTGCTGCGCTCGAAGCGCCGCACCGAATCGGACAGCGGGTCCTCGCCGCGGCCGCGCTGGGCCCGCGGATCCTGCTCGGCGCCGGCGCGCGGACGATCCTCGCCGCCACGACGTTCGCGCGGCGGCTCCTGCGCCCACGCGCCCGCACCCGCGGCCAGCGCGAGCGCGGCCAGCAGGGCAAGCAACAGCGGACGGGGCGACAGGCGGCGCATGGCGGGACGAAGCGGCTCCGGGAACGACGGCAAGCCCCTTTGCGGGACCGGAGGGGCATTCTTGGAGCCGGGCGGTGAATCGCCCCTTAACTTTTCTTTCACCAGTGGCGCGGGGTTCATTGCCCTGAGCCGTTCCACAACCGCCGCTCAGAACACTTCGGCCACGCAGCAGCGCAGCGACCCGCCCGCGGCCTCGATCGCCGCCAGCCCGACGCTGCGGATCGCGAAGCCGGCGCTGTCCAGCGCCTGCCGGGTGGCCGGCTCCAGCGCCTGCTCGGCGGTGGCGCTCATCCACACCTCGCCGGCCGCCAGGGCGATGGCGTTGCCGGCGAACGCCTGCCGCTCGCGCGGCGACAGCGCGATCGCGTGCGGCGCGTACAGCGCGGCGATCGCCGCCGGCACCGCCGGGTCGGCGAAACCGTCCGCGCACACCAGCGCGGCGCGGCCGGCCAGCACCGCGAGCACCACGTTGGCGTGGTACTCGCCGGACGCGAGGTCGAACAGCAGGGTCGCACGCAGGCCGAAGGCTTGGTGCATCAGCGCCGCGCCGGCTTCGTCGCAGCGCTCGGACAGGCCGCAGAAGCCGAGCCCGCGCGCGCGGTCGATCACCAGCGCGCCGGTCAGTTCGCACGGATGCGGCTGGGTCGACAGGTCGACTTCGGCATAGCCCAGCACGTCGCCGAACCAGCCGCGGATGTCGGCGCGCACGGCCTCGCGCTGGCGCACGGCGTGGCGCATGCGGCCGACGACCAGCCGCGGCCGCGCCTGCGGATGCGCGCGTGCATCCGGGCGCGCGGTGGCGAACACGTTGTTCGGGAACAGCGCGTCGGGCGTATTGGCGTGGCCGGCGAAGCACACGGTCGGCAACTGCCGCGAAAGCGCGACGTGCAGGTCGCGGTGCTCGCGCAGGGCAGCGACCGGATCGAAGGCGTCGGCGGCGGCCATGTAGCGGTTGTCGCCCGCGGACTGCTCGGCGCGCGCGAAGCCGTCCGGCGCGACCAGGAACGCGCCGCGCGCAGTGGCCGGCCCGAAGTCCGTCGCGCAATCCCGCGCCCGCATGAGGAAGGCATCGACGTCGCGCGTGATCACGCCGCGCGTTCCGTGCGTTCGGTCACCGCGATCGCGCGTTCGACCAGCGACCAGTCGGCGCCGGGCCGGTGCGCGCCCTCGCTCAGCACCTGGCGGAACGCGCGACCGCCGGGCTGCGCATGGAACAGCCCCAGCACGTGGCGGGTGACGTGCTTGAGCGCGACGCCGCGCGCCAGCCAGGCCTCGACATGCGGGCGCAGCGCGCGCAGCAGGTCGGCCCGCGGCTGCAGGTCGCGGCCGGCAAGGGCCGCGTCGACCGCATGCAGCACGTAGGGATCGTGGTACGCGGTGCGCCCGAGCATCGCGCCGTCGGCATGGTCGAGGTGCGCCAGCGCCTCGTCGCGCGAGGCGATGCCGCCGTTGACCACCACCTGCAGGTCGGGCCGCTCGCGCTTGAGCCGGTAGGCCCAGTCGTAGCGCAGCGGCGGCACCTCGCGGTTCTCCTTCGGCGACAGTCCCTGCAACCAGGCATTGCGCGCATGCACCACGAACGTGCGGCAGCCGGCGTCGGCCACGGCGTCGATGAAGGCGCGGAAGCGGTCCCAGTCGTGGTCGTCGTCCACGCCCAGGCGGCACTTCACCGTGACCGGCACGCCCGGCACGGCCGCGATCATGGCGGCCACCGCATCGGCGACCAGCACCGGTTCGCGCATCAGGCAGGCACCGAAGCGGCCGGCCTGCACGCGATCGGACGGGCAGCCGCAGTTGAGGTTGATCTCGTCGAAGCCCAGTGCCGCACCGATGCGCGCCGCCTGCGCCAGCAGCGCCGGCTCGCTGCCGCCAAGCTGCAGCGCCACCGGATGCTCGACCGGATCAAGCGCGAGCAGCTTGGCGCGATCGCCGTGGATCACCGCGTTCGCATGCACCATCTCCGAATACAGCCGCGCCGACGGCGCCAGCAGGCGATGGAACACGCGGCAGAACGTGTCCGTCCAGTCCATCATCGGGGCGACGGACAGGCGCAGGGCGGTCGGCTCGATCGGCGGCGGCATCACTGGGCTCACGACGGCATCCGGGCATCCGCGGCACGGGCCTGCGGACGGGACGCGCATTGTCGACGATCCGTGGCTGCGGCGCGCGGTGCGCCGTGCGCGCTTGCCCCCGCGTCAGCCGCCCGGCGACGCACCCGCGTCGAGCGGCCGCGCCCAGCGCACGTAGCTCTCGGCGATGTCGCCGCGGATGCGCCGGTAGATCGCCGCGGCGGGGGCGACGCCGAGGCGCTCCGCCACGCCTTGCCAGCCGCCGGCGGCGTCGCTGCGCCAGGCCTCGAGCACCGCGCGGCAGGGCCGGCCGCTGGCCTGCGCCAGCGAACAGGCGAAGTACACGTCGCCGGGCGTCATCGATTCGTCGGCCAGCGCTTCTTCCACCAGCGCGCGCGGCGCCTCGTGGTAGCGCACGATCTCGTCGATGAAGGCCTCGCGATAGCGTGCGGCATACGCGTCCATGTCGGGCAGGCGTGCATCGATCCAGGCGTTGCCGGTGCGCGGCGACACGCGTGCGTCACCCCCGGCTTCAACCGCCATGGCGACGGGCAGCCACGCCAGCAGGAGGCCGGCCAGCAATGCCCGCGCGACGATCGGGATGCGTCGCGCCCGGTTCCCGGCCATGCCGTCCGCCTGATTGCGCGCTGCGGGGGCCGCTCGCATGGCTCAGATCCCGAACCCGGCGAGGTCGGTCCTGAGCCGGGCGACGCTGTCCAGTGCGATCGCCTCGCCCAGCGGGGCCGTCCGTCCGTTCGCGGTCCGGGTCTTGCCTTCGCTGCCGTCGCACCAGGGGCGCCGGCTGGCTTCGATGCAGAACTGGATGGGCACCGACATGCGCGCCGCCACGGGATGCCCGCCCACGCGCTCCACGCGATACTTCCAGCCGTCGACGGCGGCGGCAGACGCGTCGAGAAACGCCTGTCGGCTCGGATCACGACGGCCGCTTCCGCGGAAGCTCGCATCCAGCAACGTCACCCGACCCTCGCCATCGACCTCGATCTCGCTCACGACTTCGGCTTCGTGCCCGGCGCGCAACGCCGAAACCGGATAGGCCGGGGGCCCCTGCTCGATGGCGGCGGCCCCGGTCGAGGCGTCGAGGACGCGGATGGCCCAGTCATGGTTGGCGCCTTCGCTGACCTCCAGGCGCAGCGACAGCGTGGTCTCCGTCTCCGTCGCGATGCCGTCGAGGCGTCCCGGCTCGAACTGGAGCTTCCGGATCCCGGGCTCGATGGCCGCCCGCACCGCGGCAAGCGCGGGCTTGTCCGGACCGTCCCATTGCAGGGCGGTGATGCTGCCCTCGGGGCTGATGGTGATCCCCGCCTTCGCCCAGATTTCGACCGACTTCCCCTCGCCTGCGGCGCACGCCAGAGGCGGCATCCAGCAGGCAACCCCCAGTCCTGCGGCCATGGCCAGCCGCGACACGATCCCGTGCATTCCCTGCCCTCCCGTCAGCGCGTGGCCACGATTGTAGTGTCCGCGCCGCCGGCTGCAATCGCGCGGATCACGCATGGAGGCGGCGCGGGCGTGGTCGCGCGACGCCACGGCGCCTCGTCAGATGCCGAGGAACCGGAACGGCGCGGAAGGCTTGAATTGCGCACTGGTCTCGCCGTTGAAGGTGTTGCGCTGGCCGGCACCGAGGTCCAGCTTCATGACCTTGCCGCTCGTGGCATCGAAGTCGAGCCGGTTCAGGTCGACCCAGAAGCTGTTGGGCGTCAGCGCCGATTCGAAGAAGTACAGCTTGCGCTTGTGGTCGGCCACGGTCCGCCAGCGGGTGGAGGAGATGTTGGGCTCCCCGGGCGTGGTGATGCCGAAGGGCACCGAGACATTGCGGATCACGCTGAACACGCTGGCCAGCGCCACCACCGGGTCTTCGCTCTTGGGAATGGCATTGACGTAGAACGATGCCCGCGCGAAGCGGTCGGCGGCCCGGTTGGTCCCGGGCAGCATCACCGTGCCCCCGATCTGCTGCCAATACGCCGCGAGGGCGAGTTGCTGGTCGAAGGTGGGTGAATTGGTCATCACCTGGTACTGGCGCCCATGGTGGATGACCTGCTTGCCGTCGATGTACTCGATGATGGCGCTGTCGCCACCGGCATCGGACATGGACAGGTGCAAGGTGGTCAGCCTGTCCTGCCCGGGCACGTTGTCGGTGACCACGAAGAACGGCTCCTGCTCGAGCGCGGCGACCGCCTCGGCCACCGTGGCGTAGTTGTCCAGCACATACTGCGCCCACAGCGAAATCGCGAGCGCCGGCTTGTCCTGGCGATAGGCCGGGTACTGGCTCTCCGCCAGCCACAGCACCTGCGCCGCCAGCCCCTTTTCGTTCATGCCGTCGGTGGTGGAGATGTCGTACCCGGACGCGATCACGCTGCCGTACTTCGAGGTCCAGCGTGGCGTGTTGGGGCCACCCTCGCCGCTGCGTTGCATCCCGCGCGGGAACACCCACAGGTTGGTGCCGATCTCGTCCCTCCAGTCCATCGAGCGCGCGGTGATCACGTCGCCATCGGCACCCAGGTACACCAGTCGCGTGCAGGCATCGGCCGGCACGGCCATGCACAGGCCGAGCACGATCCCGGCCAGCCACGGTCTTGCGGATTCAGGACATGTCATCACGGCGCTCCTCGAGGATTGTTCGTCTAGGGGAATCCGATACAGAATCGGCTTACGACGACATCCTGTCCAGCGCCGCGCAGATGCCTTCTGCACCCTCCACTTCCACGACGCGCCCCGCTCCGTCGAAGCCGTCGAGCAGTTCATGCGCCCACGTGGCGTGGTAGGGCATGTAGACGCCCCACCCTCCCAGCTCGACCACGGGCGCGATATCGGACCGCAGCGAGTTGCCGACCATGGCGAAGGCCTCGGGCGCGACCCCGAACTCCTGCAGCAGGCGCCGGTAAGTGGCAACGTCCTTTTCGGAAACGACTTCGATGCGCTGGAACGCGGTCAACCCGCATTGCGCGACCTTCCGTTCCTGGTGGAAGAGATCCCCCTTCGTGATCAGGACGACACGGTGGTGCCTGGCCACCTGTTCAACGGCGTCGGCAATCCCGGGCAACAGTTCCACCGGATGGACCAGCAGGTCCTTGCCCATGTCCATGATCGTGCGGATGTCCACGGCGGCGATCCGGCCCGCCGTCATGTCGATGGCCGCTTCCACCATCGACAGGATCATGCCTTTCACGCCATACCCGTACTGGGCCAGATTGCCGCGCTCGGTGGCCAGCAGGGTCGACCGCAGCCCCGCCGAATCCAGGTCGACATAGCGGGCGATGATGGCTTCGAAATCGAGCTGGGCCTGGTCGTAGAACTCCTGGCTGCGCCAGAGCGTGTCGTCCCCGTCGAAACCGACCATGCGGATGCTTGTGCCTGCCATCGCGCCAGTATGCCCGAGCACGCACGACATCGGCGGCCCGGAGGCCGCCGATGGATTTGCGGGGATGGGGGCATGGCGCGGCGAGGATCCGCCGCGCCATCGGCGCCGGCTCAGTCGAGGCCGCCGGAAGCCCCCGGCTGCTGCTCGTTCGCCTTCGCGACGAAGGCCTTGTACTCGTCCGGCGACAGTTCGCCATTCTGGTCGGCATCGGCTTCGTCGAACACCTGCGCGAGCGAGTTCACGTTGCTGGCTTCCTGCTTGCTCAACGTGCCGTTGCCGTCGACGTCGAGGTCGGCCCAGGTCAGCTGCTGGCCGGCGGTGGCAGGCTCGGCCTGCGGCGCGGCAGTCGGATCCTGCGTGGTGGTCGTGGGCTCCTGCGCAGTGGCGTCGGCTTCCTGCGCGAACGCGACCGGCATCGCCAGCGCGGCACCCAGCGCGATCATTCCGAACAGCGGTTTGCGTGCAAGCTTCATCGGTGTCTCCCGTTGCGAGTGAGTTGATGCGCGGCGGGAACGTCCAGTGAGGTCACCACTTCCGCACGGGGCCCACCTTGCACGGCGCGGCATGAAGATTCCTGCATGCACGAAGTTAAGTACGCGTTGCGCGTCGCGCACCAGCGCACACATCGCGGGTCATGTTCAGCGCGCGATCATCCGGCGGCGACGCAACCAAGGGTTTTCCCGAGGGCGCACGACAATCCCTCGCGCGTCGATGCGCAGTCGCACGCCGCGCGTGTTCCGGACACGCCGCCTCCGTGCATGCAGGCGGGGAGGCGGCTCGCCCGTTCGCCATCGCACGGTGTCGCGCTGGCACCTCGCGGGGGCGACGCTATGATGCGGAATCCACATGCTCCGCGAGGAAGCCACGCCATGCCACGTCTCGTCCTGTCGACCACGCTGCTGTCCATCGCCCTGCTCACCGCCTGCAACGCCGCCGATCGCGTCGCCGCGCCCACCGGCACCGCCGGTGACGCGCAGGCCGCGAGCACGCCGCAGACCGAGACACTGGGCCCGTTCAACGTGGCCACGGTGGCGCGCTTCAACGAACCGTGGGCGCTGTCGTTCCTGCCCGACGGCCGCCTGCTGGTGAGCGAAAAGCCCGGCGCGCTGAAGCTGGTGGACGTGGCCACGGGCCGGATCGGCGACATCACCGGCGTGCCGGCGGTCGTGTACGCCGGCCAGGGCGGCTTCGGCGACGTGGTGCCGCATCCGCAGTTCGCCCAGAACGGCCTCGTCTACTTCAGCTATGCCGAAGCCGGTGACGGGGACACCGCCGGCGCCGCAGTGGCGCGCGCGCGACTGGTGCCGGACGCCGCCGGCGGCGGCAGGCTGGAAGGCAGCGAGGTGATCTGGCGCCAGGTGCCGAAGGTGAGCGGCCGCGGCCACTATGCGCACCGCATCGTGTTCGGCGACGACGGCAAGCTCTGGATCGCCTCGGGCGAACGCCAGAAGTTCGATCCGGCGCAGGACATGCAGTCCAACCTCGGCAAGGTGCTGCGCCTGAACGACGACGGCAGCGCGCCCGCCGACAATCCCTTCGCCGACCAGGGTGGCGTCGCCGCGCAGCTGTGGTCGCTGGGCCACCGCAATCCGCTGGGCCTGGCCTTCGATGGCAACGGCCAGCCGTGGGACATCGAGATGGGCCCGAAGGGCGGCGACGAACTCAACAAGGTCGAGCGCGGCGCCAACTACGGGTACCCGATCGTGTCCAACGGCGACCATTACGACGGACGGCCGATCCCAGACCACGACACGCGGCCGGAATTCAGCAAGCCGGCCATCACCTGGACGCCGGTGATCTCGCCGTCGAGCCTGATCTTCTATGCCGGCGACCTGTTCCCCGACTGGAAGGGCAACGCGTTCGCGGGCGGGCTGTCGTCGCAGTCGCTGGTGCGCATCCAGTTCGACGGCGACCGCGCCTGGGAAGCCGAGCGTTTCGCGATGGGCCAGCGCATCCGCGGCGTGCGCCAGGGAGCGGACGGCGCGCTGTGGGTGATCGAGGACGGCAAGGACGGCCGCCTGCTGAAGCTCACGCCGAAGGGCTGACGCGCCACTTGCCCTCGACGACCTGCGCCCTGTGCAGCGGGCGCACGTACTCGTACGTTCACGCCTGCACCGCGTGGCCGGGCACCTGCACCAGGCGACGCGCGTACTCGGGCCCGCCCGCCGTGTCCGGATCGCAGTCTTCGTAGGCATCCATGCGCGCGAGGACCGCAGGGTCGACGATGCGGAACAGTTCGCCCCAGGCCTCGCCCGACCCCAGGCGCAGGCCGGGATAGTCGGCGACGCGATACACGCGGCCGGCGATGCAGGCGTCGCCGACGTACGCCAGCGCCGTCGGCAGGCCGAGCGCCCGGTGCGCGGCGTGCCCGCGCATCAGCGTGCCGTAGAGGAACACGTGCGCCACGTCGTGGGCATCCTCGCGATCGATGCGGGGCGCGCTACTGCGCCGGCCGCTCGACGCGGAAGCCCATCGCCTCGCGGTAGCGCGCGTGCAGCGCCTGCACCTTGGCGATGTAGGCCTGCGTCTCGGCGTAGGGCGGCACGCCACCGTAGCGCTGCACGGTGCCGATCCCGGCGTTGTACGCGGCCAGCGCCAGCGTGCGGTCGTTGCCGTAGCGGCGCAGCAGCGCGCGCAGGTGGCGCGCGCCGGCATGGATCGACTGGCGAGCATCGAAGGGATCGTCGACACCATAGTCGGCGACCACCTCGGGCATCAGCTGCATCACGCCCTGCGCGCCCTTGGGCGAGACGGCGGCGGCATCGAACCCGCTCTCGGCGTGCGCGACCGCGCGCAACCAGGCGTCCTCGACGCCGGTCGCCTTGGCCGCGGCACGGAAGTCCGCGGCGAACGGCTTCAACTGTGGCGTGCCGACGTTGCCGAGCCCTTCGTGCGCAGGCTCGCCCGGCGGCGTGACCGCGGTGAACTTCAGGAACACGCGCGAACCAGGGAGGTTGCGCGTGCTGTAGACGCGCTTGCCGTCCTGCTCGCGCTCGTAGAGCGTGCCGCTGAACACGCCCATCGACCCCCACAGGTTCGGCGTCTGCACGGCGTTGTCGTCGATCTGCTTCGCTTCGCACTTCGAGCCTGGCTCGGGCGCGGTGGCCAGGCTGACGGTGCCGTCGCGCACGCAGCGGTAGACGGTGCGCGCGGCTGCAGGCGCGGCGACGGCTGCCACCGCGGCGGCCAGGATCAATCGCGTCAGCAGGCTCGGGAGGCGCATGTCACGCTCACGCGCATGGTCGGCGCCGTGCGCAGGCCTCAGGACGCGATTTCGATGCCGTCGGCGGTGATGCGGTACTCGACCGGTTCGACGGCGAGGCCCTTGCCGCTGTCACTGGCCAGGTGCTCCACCTGCGCGGGCGTGAGTGTCTTGCGGGTGAGCACGCCGTGCACCACCGCATGGCCGGTGGTGTCCTTCGGAATCTCGAACGCATGGTCGCCGAACATCACCCGCGCCACCTGGCCGTCGTCCTCGAGCATCATCCAGCAGCCCTTGGCCTGGCAGACCTCGGTGATGCGGCCGCTGAAGCGCTGCGGCGCGCCGGCATGCGCATCGAAATCGGCGATCGCGGCCGAGACGGGCACCGTGTCGCCGGCCGGCAGCGGCTTGCCGTAAGGCGTGGCCGAGAAGGCGACGGTCGAGGCCAGCCACAGGGCCGGCAGGCAGAGCATGGCGGGCAGGCGCATGCGGGCAGTCCCGAGGGAAAGAGGGGCGCCACCATACCGCGAACCCGGTGAAGCGTGGCGCACCGGCGGCCGGCATTGGGCAGCGGGCAGCGGCTACGATGGCATCCCGCCGCCACCCGAGACACCCCGCATGCCCGCGTGGTCCCGCCTGCTCCGCGACGTCCCCGATTTCCCCAGGCCCGGCATCGTGTTCAAGGACATCACGCCGGTCCTCGCCGACGGCGCGGCGTTCGCCGATGCGGTGGCGTCGCTGGCCGACGCCTGGCGTGACGTCGCGCCGGCGGCCATCGCCGGGATCGAGTCGCGCGGCTTCATCCTCGGCGCCGCGCTCGCCCTGGCGCTGGGATGCGGCTTCGTCCCGGTGCGCAAGCCGGGCAAGCTGCCGGGACGCACGCTGGCGCAGGACTACCAGCTCGAGTACGGCCATGACCGGCTGGAAGTGCAGGCCGATGCGCTGCCGGCGGGCACGCGCGTGCTGGTGGTCGACGACGTGCTGGCCACCGGCGGCACGCTGCGCGCGGCCACCGCCCTGCTGCGCCGACAAGGTGCGGACGTGATCGGCGCGGCGGTGCTGGTGGAGCTGTCCTTTCTGCACGGCCGCGCGCGCTGGGACGATCCGGCGCCCCTGCGCGCCGCACTCGTGGTCTGAGCCGGCACCGACGCCCCGCAACATCGCCCGCGCATGCCGTTCCGTCGCTGGCACAGCCCCGCGCCGTAGAATGCGCGACCTGCCCCGGCCGTTCCGTCCGCGGCGCCTTCCCCACGGTGTCCGATGCGCGCCACGCCAGCATCGGTCGGCCCCGGTCCTGCCTCGCCGCTCGCCATCGCCCTCGCGCTGGCGGCGGTGTACCTGATCTGGGGCTCGACCTACCTCGCCATCCGTTTCGCGCTTGAAGGCGGCTGGCCGCCGCTGCTGATGGCCGGCATCCGCTTCCTGCTGTCGGGCGCCGCGCTGTACGCGGTGCTGCGCTGGCGCGGCGTCGCCACCCCCACGCGCGCGCAATGGCGCAACACCGCCTGCATGGGCCTGCTGCTGCTCGGGCTGGGCAACGGCATGGTCTGCATCGCGGAACAGACGGTGTCGTCCGGGCTGGCGGCCGTCGCGGTCGCCTCGGCACCGCTGTGGATGGGCCTGTTCGCGGCGATGCGCGGCGAACACCCGCGCCGGCTGGAGTGGATCGGCCTGGGCATCGGCTTCGTCGGCGTGCTGTGGCTCAACGCCGGCAGCAGCCTGACCGCGGCGCCCACCGGCCTGGTCGCCCTGCTGATCGCCCCGCTGGCCTGGGCCTACGGCTCGATCTGGAGCCGCGGCCGCGACCTGCCCTCGCCCTTCATGGCCGCCGCCGCGCAGATGCTGTGCGGCGGCGCGATCCTGCTCGTGGCCGGGCTGGTCTTCGGCGAACGCTTCGACGGGTGGCCGACGCTGCACGGCCTGCTGTCGGTCGGCTACCTCGCCACGTTCGGTTCGATCGTCGCCTTCACCGCCTACGTCTGGCTGCTGCACCACGTGCGCCCGACGCTGGCCGGCAGCTACGCCTACGTGAACCCGGTGATCGCCGTGCTGCTGGGCGCGCTGCTGGCCTCGGAACGTTTCGGCGCGCACGACATCGGCGCGATGGGCGTGGTCCTGCTGGGCGTGGTCGCGATCACGCTGGCGAAGGCGAGGAAGGCGGCGCCGGCCGCGGCCAAGGACGGGGCGCGCTCGTGACCACCGCGCTCGACCGCCGCGGCCTGTGGGCCGCGGTCGCCAGCTTCGTGGTCTGGGGGCTGATGCCGCTGTACTGGCATTTGCTCAAGGCGGTGCCGTCGCTGCAGATCGTGCTGCACCGGCTGGTGTGGGCGGCGCTGCTGGTGGCGGCGTGGCTGTTCTGGAAGCAGGGCCGCCACTGGCTGCGCGACACGCTGCGCCGGCCGCGCGCGGCATGGATGCTGGCGCTCAGCGCGCTGCTGATCACCGTCAACTGGAGCCTGTACATCTGGGCGGTGAACGCCGGGCACGTGGTCGAGACCAGCCTGGGCTACTTCATCAATCCGCTGCTCAACGTGGTGCTGGGCGTGCTGGTGCTGCGCGAACGGCTGGAGCGCGCGCAGTGGATCGCGGTCGCCATCGCCGCGGCGGGCGTGCTCTGGCTCACCTTCCATTACGGCAGCTTCCCCTGGATCGCACTGACGCTGGCAACCTCGTTCGGCCTGTACGGCCTGATCCGCAAGCTGGTCGCGGTGGATTCGATCCCGGGACTGGGCGTGGAGAGCCTGTACCTGGCGCCGTTCGCGCTCGCCGCGCTGGCGTGGATCGAATCACGCGGCGGCGGCGGGTTCTTCGGCACCTGGGGCTGGCGGCTGGACGCGCTGCTGGTGTTCGGCGGCGCGCTCACCGCGCTGCCGCTGATCGGCTTCTCATACGCGG
>JAIUOJ010000062.1 GCA_020161335.1 Pseudomonadota bacterium | reverse complement strand
TGGCTTCCTGTCGGCGCAATGGGTGGCCACGCTCGGCCTGTTGCCGCTGACCGCGGTCCTGTTCGGGCAGGCCTCGCTGGCCGGGCCGCTGGCCAACCTCGTGGCGATTCCCTGGTGGAGCCTGGTGGTGGTGCCGCTGTCGCTGATCGGCACCGGGCTGGACGCGCTGCATGCCGGCTGCGGCAACGCGCCGTGGCAGGCGGCGGCGTGGTGCTTCGACCTGTCCTGGCCGCTGTTCGAGCGGCTGGCCGGCAGCCGGTTCGCGCTGTGGTGGCTGCCCGAACCGCGCTGGTTCGCGTTGCCACTGGCCCTGTGCGGGGCGTTCTGGCTGCTGCTGCCGCGCGGAGTACCGGGCAAGGCGCTGGCCGCGCTGCTGTTCCTGCCGCTGCTGTGGCCCGACCGCGGCCTTCCGCGCGCGGGCGAGGTGGAGCTGGTGGTGCTCGACGTCGGCCAGGGGCTGTCGGTGCTGGTCCGCACCGCGCGGCACGCGTTCCTGTATGACGCCGGGCCGGCCACGCCCGAGGGTTTCGACGCGGGCGAGCGCGTGGTGGTGCCGTCCCTGCATGCGCTGGGCGTGCGCAGGCTGGACGCGGTGGTGGTCAGCCATGGCGATGCCGACCATGCCGGCGGCCTCGGGGCGATCCGGCGACGCATCCCGGCCGGCGCCGTGTTCGCCGCGCGCGACGCCGGCATCGCGGGGGCCGCACCGTGCCTCGCCGGCAGCCAGTGGCAGGCCGACGGCGTGCGCGTGCGCTTCCTGCATCCGCACCTGCATTTCCCGGACCTGCGCAACGAATCGAGCTGCGTGCTGCGGATCGAGTCGGCGCACGGCGCGGTGTTGCTGATGGGCGACGTCGGCGAGGTGGTCGAGCGGATGCTGGTCCACGACGATCCGGCGGCGCTGCGCGCGGACGTGGTGCTGGCCGCGCACCACGGCAGCCGCGGTTCCTCCGATCCGGCATTCGTGGCCGCGACGGGCGCATCGTGGATGCTGTCCTCCGCCGGCCACGGCAACCGCTTCGGCCATCCGCACCCGACGACCCTGCGGCGCTGGCAGGATGCGGGCGCCCGGGTCGCGGCGACCGCGGAGCAGGGCGCGCTGGTGGTGCGCCTGCAACGTGACGGCACGCACATCGCGTCGCGGCGCGAGGCCCAGCCACGGCTCTGGGATGCGGTGCGCCGCGCCGGGCGCGCGCGTTAACAGGCCCTTGGGCCATCCGCTATCCTGTCGGGCAATCGGCAGGGCCCGCGGGGCCGGAGGGGTGCGCGTGCTGGAACTGGTCAAGGCCGGCGGTTGGCCGATGATCCCGCTGTTGCTGCTGTCGGCCGTGGGCCTGGCGATCATCGTCGAACGCTTCTGGGCGCTGCGCCGTTCCGCGGTGCTGCCGCCGGGACTGGGCGAGGAAGTCCGCGCCTGGGCCGCGCGCGGCCGGCTCGATTCCGCCCACATCGACTCCCTGCGCAGGAACTCGCCGCTCGGCGCGCTGCTGGCGGCCGCCCTCGACGTGCGCAACCGGCCGCGCGAGGAAGTCCGCGAACGGGTCGAGGACGTCGGTCGCCACATCGCCCACCGCATGGAACGCTTCCTCAACGCGCTCGGCACGATCGCAGGCGCCGGGCCGCTGCTCGGCCTGTTCGGCACCGTGGTCGGCATGATCCAGATGTTCCTCGGGGTGATGGACCACGGCGTGGGCGACGTCAACCAGCTGGCCGGCGGCATCGGCAAGGCGCTGGTGTGCGCGGCGGCGGGCATGATCGTGGCGGTACCGGCGCTGATCTTCCATCGCTACTTCCGTGCCCGCATCGACGGCTACATCGTCGACATGGAGCACGAGGCGATCCAGCTGATGGACGTGATCGACCCGCGCGCGCGCCGCGCCGCCGCCGCGGTCGCCGCGTTCTCGCAGGCCGACGGCCAGGCGGACTGACTCGATGCGCATCCGCGACCGCCGCGCCGAGGACGTGCCCGAGATCAACCTCGTGCCGCTGATCGACGTGATCCTGGTGCTGATCATCTTCTTCGTGATCACCACCACCTTCGACGCGCGGTCGGTGCTGAAGCTGGAGCTGCCGCAGGCCAGCGGCACCCCGAACGACGCGCAGTCGAACTCGCTGAGCCTGCTGATCAACGCCGACGGCCGCTATTTCGTCGACGACCGCGAGGCGCTGCGCACCGACGTGGAATCGCTCAAGCGCACGATCGTCGAGGTGGCGGGCGAGGATCGCGACCGCACCGTGCTGCTGCGCGCCGACGCGCGCACGCCCTGGCAGGCGGTGGTGACGGCCTATGAAGCGCTGGGCCAGCTTGGCTTCAAGCGCATCGCCAATGCCACGGCGCCGGAACAGCCGGCGCGGCCCGCCGCGCAATGAGGCCTCGCGCGATGGACCCGTGCCGATGAGCGAGGACGCGCAGCGCGCCTGGCCGGTCTACCGGCGCCTGCTGGGACATGCCGGCGTCTACTGGCCGTTCCTGCTGGTGGCGATGGTGGCGATGGTGGTCGAGGCCGTCGCCGGCGCCGCGTTCGTGTGGCTGATGGAACCGCTGACCAACGACGGCTTCGTCAACCCCAAGCCGGAGATGGCGGTGGTGCTGCCGCTGACCATCGTCGGCCTGTTCCTGGTGCGCGGGCTGGCCACCTTCGCCACCGACTACGGCATGGCGCGCGTCGGCCGCAGCGTGGTCCGCGACCTGCGCGAACTGGTGCTGGGCAAGTACCTGCGCCTGCCGAGCACGCGCTTCGACACCGAGTCGGTGCCGGCGATGGTGAGCCGGCTCAACTTCGATACCGAACAGGTCACGCAGGCGAGTTCCGACGCGCTCAAGGCGATCCTCACCGACGGGCTCACCATCGCCTTCCTGTTCGGGCTGATGCTGTGGACCAGCGTGAAGGTGACGCTGGCGATGATCGTGATCGCGCCGCTGATCGGCGTGCTGGTCTGGTACGTGGGTGGGCGCTACCGCAAGATCAGCCGCGGCATCCAGGACGGCATGGGCGACCTCGCCGCGAGCGCAGAGCAGTCGCTCGCCGCGCAGCAGGACGTGAAGGTGTACGGCGCGCAGGATTTCGAGCGTGCGCGCTACTCCGGCTTCGCAAACCGCATCCTGCGCCTGAACATGAAGGTCGAGACCACGCGCGCGATGTCCTCGGCGATGGTGCAGATCCTCGCGGCGCTGGCGCTGGCGGCGATCGTCTGGGTCGCGGTGCACGAGGCGCTCAAGGGGCGGCTGAACCCCGGCCAGTTCGTGCAGCTGATGACGGCGATGATGGGCATCATCCCGTCGCTGCGGCGGATCACCAACGTGCAGAGCGTGATCGGTCGCGGCGTGGCCGCGGCCGAGCGCCTGTTCATGGTGCTCGACCTGGATGAAGAGAAGGACACCGGCGCCGTGGCCGTGGCTCGCGTGCGTGGCGAACTGGTCTTCGACGACGTGTCGCTGCGCTACGCGCGCGAGGGCGAGCGCGTGGCGCTGGACGGCATCAGCTTCAGCGCGAAGCCCGGCACGGTCACCGCCATCGTCGGCCGCTCCGGCAGCGGCAAGACCAGCCTGGTGCGGCTGGTGCCGCGCTTCTACGAGCCGACCTCGGGCACGATCACGCTCGACGGCGTGCCGCTGGACGACTACCGCCTGGCCGACCTGCGCCGGCAGATCGCGCTCGTGGGCCAGCGCGTGATGCTGTTCGACGACAGCGTCGCGGCCAACATCGCCTACGCCGCCGATGCCACGCCCGAGGCCCTGCGCAGCGCCTCGGAGGCGGCCAATGCCTGGGAGTTCATCGAACGCCTGCCGCAGGGCATCGACACGCCGATCGGCGAAAACGGTGCGCTGTTGTCGGGCGGCCAGCGCCAGCGCCTGGCGATCGCGCGCGCGATCCTGCGCGACGCGCCGATCCTGATCCTCGACGAAGCCACCGCGGCGCTCGACACCGAATCCGAACGGCTGGTGCAGGAAGCACTGAACCGGCTGATGCCCGACCGCACCACGCTGGTGATCGCACACCGGCTGTCCACGATCGAGCATGCCGACCAGGTGCTGGTGCTCGACCACGGCCGGCTGGTGGAGCGCGGCACCCACGCCGAACTGCTGGCCCAGGGCGGCCTGTACGCACACCTGCACCGCATGCAGTTCCGCGAGGCCACGGAGGCATGAGCGGACGGGGAAGGGCGCCAGCGTACTGGTATGGCGAGGGGCGCGTGCCGCTGCACGCGAAGCTGCTGGCGCGCGTGTATGGCGCCGTGATCGCCCTGCGCCGCAGCCTGTATCGCAAGGGCCTGCTGCGCCGGCGACGGGTGGAACGCCCGGTGGTCGTGGTCGGCAACCTGGTCGCCGGCGGCAGCGGCAAGACGCCGCTGACCATCGCTCTGGTCGAACGCCTGCGCGCGGCGGGCTGGACACCCGGCGTGGCCAGCCGTGGCTACGGCCGCGAGGATGCCGCGACCCCGCGCTGGGTGGACGCCGCCACCGACCCGCGCGAAGGCGGCGACGAGCCTGTGCTGATCGCCACCCGCACCGGCGCGCGCGTACGCGTCGACGCCAACCGCGTCGCCGCCGCGCGTGCGCTGATCGCTGAAGGCTGCGATATCGTCGTCTGCGATGACGGCCTGCAGCACTACGCGCTGGAACGCGACCTCGAGATCGAGGTCATCGACGGCCGCCGCCGCTACGGCAACGGCCGGTTGCTGCCCGCCGGTCCGCTGCGCGAGCCGGCCGAACGCGGCGCCACCTGCGATTTCCGCGTGCTCAACACCGGCGGCAACCCCGAACTGGTCGCCGGCTTCGGCGAATGGCCGATGTGGCAGCAGCCAGGCCAGGCCAAGCCCATGGCAGGCGGGCGACCGCAGCCGCTGTCGGCCTTTGCCGGGCAACGCGTGCACGCGGTCGCCGGCATCGGCGAACCCGAACGCTTCTTCGACCTGCTGCGCAGCCATGGCATCGGCGTGGTTCCGCACGCCTTCGCCGACCACCATCGTTACGTTGCAGACGACCTGCGCTTCGGCAGCGACCTGCCGGTGCTGATGACCGAGAAGGACGCGGTGAAATGCCGCGCATTCGCCGGCGCCCGCTGGTACAGCGTGGGCATCGACGCCCGCCTGCCGGAAGCGTTCTGGATCGCGCTGCTGGGCAGGCTCCAGCAGACAGGACACGACGCATGAGTACCGCCGGTTTCGTCGTCGCCATTCCCGCCCGCCACGACGCCACGCGCCTGCCGGGCAAGCCGCTGCGCCTGCTCGGCGGTGAACCGCTGGTCCTGCACGTCGCCCGGCGTGCCCTGGCCGCGGGCGCGCGCGAGGTCTGGGTGGCGGCGGACGATGAGCGCATCGCGCGCGCGCTCGAGGGCAGCGGCGTGCAGGTGGCGATGACCGCGTCCAGCCACCAGTCCGGCACCGACCGGCTGGCCGAGTGCGCCGACATCGCCGGCTGGGGCGACGACACCATCGTGGTCAACCTGCAGGGTGACGAGCCCTTCGCACCGGCCGCCGGCATCCGCCGCGTCGCCCAGCTGCTGGAAACGGATGCCGCCGGCATGGCGACACTGGCCGAGCACATCCGCGAGCCGCAGGTGCTGTTCGACCCGAACACGGTGAAGGTGGTGGTGGCCGACACCGGGCATGCGCTGTACTTCAGCCGCGCGCCGATCCCCTGGCATCGCGACGCGTTCTCGCGCGAGGGCGACGTGAAGGTGGCCGGCGAATGGCTGCGCCACATCGGCATCTACGCCTACCGCGCCGGCTTCCTGCGCCGCTTCTCGAAGATGCCGCCGGGCCGCCTGGAACGCATCGAATCGCTGGAACAGCTGCGCGTGCTCGAAGCCGGCCTGCCGATCGCCGTGGCGCTGTCGCCGGAACCGTTCCCACAGGGCGTCGACACGCCCGAGGACCTGGCGCGCGCGGAAGCGCTGCTGGCGGCCGCGCGTGGCTGAGCCCCTGCGCCTGCTGGTGGTGTGCCTCGGCAACATCTGCCGCTCGCCGATGGCCGAGGGCGCGCTGCGGGCACGGATCGAGGCGGCGCGGCTGGGACATCGCATCACGGTGGACTCCGTCGGCACCGGGGGCTGGCACGTCGGCGAACCTCCCGACCCGCGCTCGATCGCGACCGCGGCACGCCACGGCGTCGACATTTCCGGCCTGCGCGCGCGCAAGCTGCATGCGCGCGACTATCGCGACTTCGACCGCCTGCTGTGCGCCGACCTCGACAACCTGGCCGAAGTGCGCAGGCGCGCGCCTGACGCCGCCGCCGCGCGCGCCAGCCTGCTGCTCGACTGGGCCGGGCAGGGCAGCGACGCCGAGGTCCCGGACCCGTACACGGGCGGCGATCACGATTTCGAGCAGGTCTGGGCCCTGGTGGACGATGCCGCGCGCGCCATCGTCGATCGCGTCGCGACGCCCGCCCGGTTTGGCGCATAATCGGGCGGATGGATGCGACGACCGCCCCCGAGTTCCCGTCCGGCATCGAATGGCTGAACCTGCTGTCGCCGCTGCGCATGACGCAGCTGCGCGGCAAGGTCTGCGTCCTGGCCTTCGTCAACGCGGGCTCCGCCTGGTGCCAGCAGCGGCTGGCCGACCTGGCGCGCCTGCGCGCGCGCTACGGCGAACGGCTCAACGTGGTCGCCGTGCACGTGCCCAAGTTCGAGAGCGAGCGCGATGCGCGCCGCATCGGCAAGCGCCTCAACCGCCAGCGCTACGACTTCCCGATCGGCCACGATCCGGACTGGACGCTGTGGCAGCAGTACGGGGTCGAGGCCTGGCCGACGGTGGTGCTGATCGACGGCGAGGGCAGGGTGCGCGAGCGCATCGTCGGCGATGGCCCGATCCGCGAACTCGACGCCCGGGTGAGCGCGCTGGCCGATGAACTGGTGCCATCGGTGCGCAACGCCGACCCGATCGAGATGCGCCGTGGCGGGGAGCCGCCGCTGCCGCTGCGCTTCCCGGCCGGGATCGAGGTGGTGGGCAATTACCTGTACGTCGCCGACAGCGACCACCATCGCGTGCTGGAGTGCGACCAGGGCGGACGCGTGCTGCGCCAGTTCGGCAGCGGCGGCCCCGGGTTCATCGACGGGCCGATGGAACTGGCGGCGTTCAACCGGCCGCATGGCCTGTGCGTGCAGCGCGACACGCTGTACGTCGCCGACAGCGGCAACCACGCGGTGCGCCGGATCGAACTGCGCAGCGGCGACATCTCCACGCTGTGCGGTGCCGGTCGCGCTGGCACGCCGCAGGAAGGCGCCATCGCCGACCCGCGCGCGGTCGCGCTCGACCAGCCGCGCGCGGTCACCCTCAGCGGCAGTTCGCTGTTCATCGCTACCGCCGGCGACAACCGCGTATGGAAATACAACCTCGGCGCGCCGGGCATCAGCCTGCTGGCGGGTTCCGGCGAGCTCGCCGTGGTCGACGGCACGGGGCCGGCCGCCGCGTTCGCGGAGCCGGTGGCGCTGGCCGCCGTGCAGCAGGCGCTCTACGTCTGCGACGCCGCGGGTTCGTCGATCCGCAGCGTCAACGTGCGCAGCGGTGCGGTCTCGACCCTGGTCGGCCAGGATCCCTGGCAGTTCGGCGACACCGACGGCGCGCGGACCGAGGCGCGCCTGCAGCAGCCGCAGGCGATCGCGCTCGATCCCGACGCGCCGCTGCTGTGGATCGCCGACAGCGGCAACGACACCCTGCGGTGCCTGCGCCTGGGTGGCGGTGAACTGACCACCTTCGTGCTGCCGCAGCGCCTGCACGGTTCCGCCGGCCTGACCGTGGCCGCGGGCGCGGTGTGGATCGCCGACACCGATGCGCACGCCGTGCTGCGCCTGGATCCACGCAGCGGGGCCCTGCGCCACGTTCCGATCGGCGAATGACCACCGCTGCATCCGGCGCCGCGCCGCCCGGTCCCGATCCCGCGCGTACAGGTAGCGGCGGCATCCCCGAAGCCTCGCCCTTCGACGGCAAGGCCTTCGCCCGCAAGCTCAGCACCGCGCCCGGCGTCTACCGCATGTTCGCCGCCGACGACAGCGTGCTCTACGTGGGCAAGGCGCGGGCGTTGAAGCCGCGCGTCGCCAGCTACTTCAACGCCGTGCCCAAGCCGGCGCGCACGATGGCGATGCTGGCGCAGGTGGCGCGGATGGAGGTGACGGTGACGCGCACCGAGGCCGAGGCGCTGCTGCTGGAGAACCAGCTGATCAAGTCGCTGCGGCCGCGCTACAACGTGCTGTTGCGCGACGACAAGAGCTATCCCTACGTGCTGATCACCCAGGAACCGTGGCCGCGGCTGGCGATGCACCGCGGGCCGCGCAACGTGCCTGGCCGCTACTTCGGCCCGTACCCGGGCGTCACCGCCGTGCGCGACACGCTGAACATGATGCACAAGCTGTTCAAGCTGCGCAGCTGCGAGGACAGCGTGTTCCGCAACCGCTCGCGTCCGTGCCTGCAGCACCAGATCGGGCGGTGCACGGCGCCGTGCGTGGGCCTGGTGCCGGCGCGCGAGTATGCCGAGTCGGTGCGTCGCGCCGGCCTGTTCCTCGAGGGCCGCAGCGACGACCTGAGCCGCGAGCTGACCGAGGCCATGGAGGCGGCGAGCGAGCGCCTCGATTTCGAGGATGCCGCGCGCCTGCGCGACCTGCTGGCGGGCGTGCGCACGCTGCAGGCGCGCCAGTACGTGGACGGCAGCGCGGCCGAACTCGACGTGCTGGCCTGCGCGATGCAGGGCACCCAGGCCTGCGTGCTGCTGCTGGCCTTCCGCGATGGCCGCAACCTCGGCACCCGCGCGTTCTTTCCGCGCACCAACGGCAGCGACAACCCGGCGGAAGTGCTGGCCGCGTTCGTCTCGCAGTACTACGCCGAGCAGGCACCGCCACGCGAGATCGTGCTCGACCGCGGGATCGACGACGTCGACCTGCTGCAGGAGGCCTTCAGTGCCGCCGCCGGACGCCGCGTGCAGATCCGCAGCCAGGTGCGTGGCGAACGCGCCGGCTACGTCGACCTGGCACGCCGAAACGCCGAACTGTCGCTGGCGACCGAGCTGGGCAGCCAGGCGGCGCAGCAGGCGCGGCTGGACTCGCTGCGCGACCTGCTGGGACTGGTCGATCCGCCGCAGCGCATCGAATGCTTCGACATCAGCCACACCATGGGCGAGGCGACCGTGGCCTCGTGCGTGGTGTTCGACGCCCAGGGCCCGGTGCGCGGCCAGTACCGGCGCTACAACATCGCCGGCATCACCGGCGGCGACGACTACGCCGCCATGCTGCAGGCACTGCAGCGTCGCTTCCGGCGCGCGGTGGAGGCCGGGGCGGACGCCGTGTTGCCCGACGTGCTGCTGATCGACGGCGGGGCGGGGCAGGTGGCGCAGGCGAGGGCGGTGCTCGACGACCTCGGCATCGTGGCCGGCGGCGGGGAGGGCGTGCTGCTGGTCGGCGTGGCCAAGGGCGAGGAGCGCCGCGCGGGGCACGAGACGCTGCTGCTGCCGGACGGGCGCGCCCTGCATCCCGGCGCGGATTCGCCGGGCCTGCAACTGATCCAGCAGGTCCGCGACGAGGCCCACCGCTTCGCCATCACCGGCCATCGCGGTCGGCGCCAGAAGGCGCGCAACGTCAGTCGACTCGAAGACATCCCGGGCATCGGCCCGCGTCGCCGCGCCAGCCTGCTCAAGCATTTCGGCGGACTGGCCGGGCTGAAGGCAGCCGGCGCGGAGGAGATCGCCAAGGTCGAGGGCATCAATGCGGCGCTCGCCGGTCGAATCTATGCGACCCTGCATGGATTGGCCGAAGCGCCCGTCAACCCCACGCCGCCGTCCCCACGATGAGATTGACCGTCCCCACCTGGCTCACCCTGCTGCGGATCCTGCTGATCCCGGTGCTCGTGATCGTGTTCTACCTGCCGTCGCAGTGGACCAACTTCGCCTCGGCGTTCGTGTTCATCCTCGCGGCCGTCACCGACTGGCTCGATGGCTGGATCGCGCGTCGCTACAACCAGTTTTCCGCGTTCGGCGCCTTCCTCGACCCGGTGGCCGACAAGCTGATGGTCGCGGTCGCGCTGTTCCTGATCGTGCAGGGCCACCCGACGCCGTGGATGGCGTTCTGGGCGGCGGTGATCGTCGGCCGCGAGATCGCGGTGTCGGCGCTGCGCGAATGGATGGCCGAACTCGGGCAACGCGCCACGGTGAAGGTGGCCGCGATCGGCAAGATCAAGACCATCGCGCAGATGGTGGCGCTGTCGTGCCTGCTGTACGCGATCAACCCGCGGTTCCCTCTGCAGCCGGGGACCGACATCTGGATGGGCTGGCTGGTGTTCCATGTCGGCGACTGGCTGCTTGGCGCCGCCGCGCTGCTGACCCTGTGGTCCGGTTTCGCCTACCTGCGCGCGGCCTGGCCGGCCCTGCGCGAAGCCGAGCGGGCGAGTGTTGACACTGCCCGTACAGGCAGTAAAATGCGCGGCTCAGCGCGGGAATAGCTCAGTTGGTAGAGCGCAACCTTGCCAAGGTTGAGGTCGCGAGTTCGAGTCTCGTTTCCCGCTCCAGGATCCAGCAGGCCCCGGCATCGCCGGGGTTTTGTTTATCGGCGTCACGGACGTGTATCGTTGTCGTGGCGAGCGCCGCCGGCCTGGTGGCAGAGTGGTTATGCAGCGGACTGCAAATCCGCGTACGCCGGTTCAATTCCGACCCAGGCCTCCATCCCCGAACGGCGTGACGCCACCGCGAGCCGCATCGCTTCCCGCCATGCCCGGATGGCGAAACTGGTAGACGCAAGGGACTTAAAATCCCTCGACCGCGAGGTCATGTCGGTTCGATCCCGACTCCGGGCACGATGCGGACACCGTCGACGCCGACCTTCAGCGGCTTCGTTGCGCGCCGATGCGAGCGGTCCACCGGAGGGCGGTGCCACATGGCGGCGCAGGGAGAGGCCCGGGACCCGGATCACGTGCATGCGTCGCGGCCGCGCACCTTGCCGGCCTGTCGGCGCTCCGGTAGAACGGGCGGAGGCTGAGGAGAGCTGCAATGGAACTGCCACCGATTCTTGGACTGTTGCGAGTTGCCGCGCTTGCACTGGTGCTGGCGGCCGCCGCCGGCTGGCTGGCCGCGAAGGCGTTCGGCGGCCCGACCCGGCGAGGCCGGCGAACCGTCTTCCTGGTCGTCGGGGTCCTGCTGCTGGTCCTGTTCTGTCTGGTCATCCTGCCGCGCATGGTCTCGGGCTGGTGAGAAACCGGGCAGAGCGCACAGTGGAAGCCCTTTGGAAGCGCTTTTTCCATCGCACCACAGGGCCACGAAGCGGCGGGTAGCGAACGCGCCCGGCCTTGTCCCATGACATAATGTGCATTATGCGAAATTAACTACGGAGAGGCCCCGGATCGGACGCAAGCGCGTTTGACTGCCTACTCCGACACGGCTCGGCAGCGTGCGCTGGTCTGGTCCCAGCCGCTGGACAATCGAATCGAGACGCGACCATTGATGCAGGCCCGGGCCTCCCCACGGCGTCTGGCTTCCACAGGCCCGGAAATTCCGGGCCAATGATGGGGACTGGTGCGCTGCGTCGGGTTGGCGATTGCCGACGGTTGTGTCTGCGCCAGGCCTGGCTGCGAAAGCACGACCTGCGGCGGCTTCAAGGGGGTCAGCCGAGATACGTGTAATTTGTATGCATAGAATCGGAAAAAGACACTACTATCATAGGCATACAGAGTTTTCGCTGCATTGCAAAAACCAGCAATCGCTCAGTACACGCCCGGCCCGTCCGGCAGACGGTGATCCCGGTGGATGCGGACGTAAAACGGGGCTATATCTATGCCCGTCAACCAGTTCGGCAGTGCATCTGGTACTACCGTGGTGAGATCCAAGGCGAGCTGCATGGCTGTTCATCATAGTTTGAAGTCATTTGCGGCGTGCATTGGAGCGGTCCGCCGGCTTCGGAGGCTCACCCTTCTTCGAAGCGGTCGATCTGCTGTTGAGCGCGCCTGATTGTCCGCAACGCACGCAGCGACCCACCCCATTGGCCGCACTCTGATGTCCCTGGACTCAATGGCCGCAGCAATGTTTCCTCAGAAATCACGCTCACGCGCTCTGGGTACCCCAGTTTCTACGCTGCTATTCATATCAGAAAATTTGGGGGCACCTTCGCATTAGGCAGAAGAAGCTCGCCGGTAAAACGGCTCCACGACACTCGCAGAAACGAAATCCGGCAGCCCTTGAGCCGGATCAAACACCGTTAGATCAATCGCGAGGTCCGGCGGCGATCGCTGGATCTCGGGTTGCATCGATGTCAGGCATGCACGTGCTGCCCGTTCCGCCTGGCCAGACGTTACGCCCAGCACAATCAGCAACGAGACGGCTTCCGGATTCGCTGCGGTAGCTGTTTGGATCAGATAAGCCGACGTCACGGAACTTTGCTGCGTCAACGTGCGCGTCAGCACGGGGATCAGCCAGGAAGGCTGCCGGTCTGGTGAACCAAACCAGATGGGTCCACCAGTCCAAGGATCTTTCCTGACCTGAACGATCGTTCCTGTGGTCAACAAGGATTCGATCTCTTCCGGGTACAGCACGGCGCCACCATCATTCGGGTTGAGCATCAAGGTAGCCCCGCGCGTCATTTCGAGCAGTTCGCGCCCCGTGAAGGTCACGATCCGTGCCGAGTTTCCCGCGGCAACGGCCGCCTTGGACGCAGATGTGAAGAACGGCAGCGCGTCGAAGCCATCAGGGTGCTTGAACTGAATCAAGCGGAACTTTGCCGAATCGTCCGAGATCGGAGCATGGGCGTAAACCGTGGCATCAAGCAGGTATCGAAAAAACTCCTGGTCTGCTTCAGGGTTTCCACGAGCCCGTTCCAGGTGCTCCTCAAGTTCACTCTCGCTGATCATTCAGGCTGACCCGTCCGGCGGCTGACGTGACGCTCTATGGGATGGCTCCAAGCGTACATTGGTAAGGTACTCAGCCGATTAGACGCCATTAGCCATGAGCGGCTAATCGGACAAAAGAAGCCAAAAGCTGCTAACGAAGAGATATTTGATACAGCCCAAGACTCAGGGTTTGGCCGGCGTTTTAGCGCGATTTCCTGATCCCCGAACGACCTTCCTGACGGTAGATTTTCGTCTTTTAGGCGGATCTTCGCTGCGTCGGAGCATGGCCGCTTCCAACGCGGCAGGCAGATTCTGGAGTTTGGCCAGTTGCTTCTCAAGGGCGTCAGCACGGGCACGCTCGATGCCGGCGTCCCGGTTCGCTTTAGCGGCCGCGGTCTTGGCTTGCTCGGCGGCCAAGCGAAGCGATTTCTGGGCGGCGGCATGTTCTTGGGTGACCGCAGTCAGTCGAGTTTGCAGTTCCTTGACCTCTTGACGGGCTCGATCGATCTCCGCATTGGCACGATCCTCGACAGCCCGCACGTGTTGAGCCAGGTTCTCGCGCTCGATTCTGGCAGCGTCCTGCAGTGTCTGAATGCGTAGGTCGGTGGCCTGTCGTGCCGTATCAGCCTCAACCGCTCGAGCGAGCGCGGCATCTCGCTGCTTGGCGATTTCCTCGACTTGCCCCTCGAGTCGGCTGACAAGCCGCTGCAGCTCGATCGCCTGCGTAGAGGCCAGACGCTCGGCCTGGGCCGCAGCGTCGACCTGACTACGCAGTGCCGCGGCCTCAGCGACGAAGCCGTCCCGTTCCTGCTGCAGGGCTTGCTGTTCCGCTTGCAGGGCGGAGCGATCAGCAGCGAGAGCCTCCAGCGCAGCTGCGCGGGCGTGCTCCAGCGCCAGACCCCACCACTCCCCCGCCAGTGTGGCGACTGCCTCCGGCGCGTTTGGAACCGCGCGGCTGTGGTGCGCGTGCAGCCGATCACCAAGCCGCTGCCACCAGGTTTCCAGCAGGCGCGTCACGGTGTTTGGAGATCCGGTACCCAGGTGTGCCCGGATGCGCTCGACGGTCGGACGCTCGCCGGCGCGAACGATCTCGTCGGCGGCGGTGTGGACGTCGGATTCGGTGATGCCACGAGCCATAAAAGTGCCTCCTACGCGGGCGCCCTACTCTGTTGCTTCCGTACTGGCGATAAGTGATGATTATCGCTAGTAGACGCTCTATTTCATAGCATATATTACATAGTATGAAACGAAATAACACATTGCCGGCCAACACAGCGACGGTCACCAGCCTTGTGCTGCCAGAACAACTGGCCCACCAAGCCGCCGATGCGGTTCGCGAATTGCTCGCCGAAGCGGCCGCTGCCAACACGACGCGCAGCTATGCGACCGCCCTACGCTACTGGGCTGGCTGGCACCAAGGTCGTTACGGCATCGAATTGGCGCTGCCTGTCAGCGAGGCTGTGGTGATCCAGTTCCTGGTCGATCACATCCAGCGCAAAAACAAGGCCGGTCTGGTCAGCGAACTGCCTTCCGCGCTAGATCAGGCACTGGTGGCCGCTGGCCTCAAGGCCAAGGTCGGGCCGCTCAAGCTCTCGACCGTGGTCCAACGCGTGGCCGTCCTGTCCACAGCACACAAGCTCAAGCGCCTGGCCAACCCCTGTGAGCTGCCCAGTGTCAGGACGCTTCTAAGCCGAGCCCGACGTGCTGCGGTCAAACGTGGCGAGCGACCCACCAAGAAGACCGCCATCACGCGTGCAGAGCTCGAGGCCATGCTGGCCACCTGTGACGATAGCCTTGAAGGCCTGCGTGACCGCGCCCTGCTCTGCTTTGGGTTCGCCAGCGGTGGGCGCCGGCGTAGCGAGATCGCAGCGGCCGACATGCGTGACCTGCGCAAGGTTGGAGATGACGGCTATATCTATCGGCTGGAGTACTCGAAGACCCAGCAGGCTGGGGCGAAAGCGGATTCGACGCCGGACAAGCCGATCCTGGGGCGCAGCGCTGAGGCGCTCTCGACTTGGCTTGAAGCGGCAGAGATTCGTGAGGGAGCGATCTTCCGGCGGATCTGGAAGGATCGAGTTGGCCCTGCCCTGCTCCCTGGCTCGGTGGCGTCGATCGTGAAGCGCCGTGCCCGTCTGGCCGGGTTGGAAGGCGACTTCGGGGCGCACAGCCTACGATCGGGGTTTGTGACCGAGGCCGGCAAGCAAGGCGTCCCACTCCCCGCCGTGATGGCGATGACCGAGCATCGTTCCGTGGCGAGCGTGATTGGGTATTTTCAAGCAGGTGCAGCAGAGGACAATCCGGCAGGCCGTCTTCTCAAATAGGGCCATCGCGCCCCAATGGCTGCCGACTCGGAATCGTGGCCTTCCGGCGTGCACCATTATCTGACTAAGTTCTGAGCTGATCCAATGATGCCGATCTCCACACCTCCTGCCGACCGCACCTTCTTCGACCTGCCAACGGATGAGAAGTCCAACATCGAGACCGCCGAGTTCCTGGCCAACTTTCGCTACGGGTCCAGAACAGGCTGGTCCGCGCTGTTGGAGTCCGAGCGCGTGCTCATCGTCTCCGAAGCCGGCATGGGCAAGACGTACGAATGCCAACGCCAGCAGAAGAGGCTGTGGGACGACGGCCGACCGTCGTTCTTCCTGGAGCTGGCCGTACTGGCGACGGATCCGTTGGAACGACAGTTTTCCGTGGAGGAACAATCCCGTTTCGATGCCTGGAAGGCGGCCCAGACCGAGCGCGCGTTCTTCTTCCTGGACTCCGTCGACGAACTCAGGCTCACCCAGCGTTCGTTCGACGCGACGCTCAAGCGATTCGCATCAGCTTTGGGCGCCGCCCTCGACCGCGCATGCATCGTGTTGACATCGCGGCCCACCGTGCTCGATCTGGAGATCGTCCGCAGTCGGCTCCCGGTGACGCGGCCGGAGGAAATGTTCGTGCCGGAGGAATACTTCGCCAACGTGGCGATGAGCGTTGAGAAAGCGCCGGTCGCGCAAGTGATCCCGGAATGGCGCTTTGTCGCCCTGTCCGGGCTGGACGAACAGCAGATGCGCGCGCTCGCCGCCGCCGAGGGGGTGGACGATCCTGAGGCCTTACTCGCTGCCATCAACGCGCATCACGCGCACGATTTCGCGAAGCGGCCGCTGGATTTCCTGGAGCTGTGCGGGGACTGGAAGATCCACGGGCGCATCCGCAGCCACCGCGACCAAGTGGACA